>NZ_JAUXQE010000043.1:0-191571 GCF_030683615.1 Undibacterium sp. | reverse complement strand
TAGCCATGCTGGGAGCGGCTGGCCATTTTTGCAAGCTGCTTTGTGGCTGGAAATGCCAGCGTGCTTCTTTTTCTGCTGCGGACAGAGGGACAGGTCGCTCGGCCTGCTGAGGGGCGATCGATTGTAAGATAGGCCAGTTTTCTTGCGATTCATTGGCATCGTCCTGGTGTTCCATTATTACTTCTTCACTCCCTTAATAAGCTGGGTCGCGGCGTCGACTGAGTGCCAATTCCAGAGTGCCAATTTATTTTATCAATCATTCAGGACGCAACATAGGAATAATTTAAAGCGCGTGGTCTGGAATTCATTTGATCACACTGGCTGGCAGGCGGCAAAGCCTCACATCGCTGATGGTAAATCCCGTAGTTTCACCTGGCCATATCTTCAGGCCTGTATAAGCTTTACTACCTGCCGGCAGGGCTATTTTCAAGGTGTGCGGATTGCCGTCAGGATTGATGGTCAGGCTCCATTTGCGGGCGCTGAGTTCGCCTTTCATGGCTTCCAGGTTCAGGGTTTGACCAGCCTTGCTACTGATATTGGCTTGCAAATAATCCTGCGCATCTGTGGCCTGGTTGAATTCCAGAGCGACAGTATCCGCGGCTGATGTCCTGGAAAATTGTGCACGCTGGGTTTCGCGGGCACTTGGGCTAAGGAATTTGACACTGGCTGCACCAGAGCGGCATTGTGTTTGTGCCATGACAGAGACACGCTGCAACCATTCCTGGTTGTCGCTGCGGTAGCGCGCTTCACGATACAGGAAGGCGGGCGGGGCGCGCATATCCCTTTCCGGCATTTCCCAAATCAGGAATTTGGGTGGTGTATTTTGAAAAGCATCATCCCGCAGATAGCTTTCCATACCTACCCAGGCGCCCTGGTCGGCACCAACAGCAATTGCCAGGACATCTTTTTGCAAAGTATATTTCAAGAACTCAGGGAAGCGTGTCCACGGTTTTGAATAGCTGCTGCCTACCAGGCTGATCATGGGCAGGGCTGCATCTCCCAGCAAGTTGCTGCCCGTGGCAGTTTTGGTGATCTCGGCATCCAGCACATATTCTGGCGCATAGGTGGGTGCACCTTTGGGAAGTTGCATGACCAAGTCACGCGAGACAGTGGCGATGGCTTGTTCAGACCAGCGCATGGTGTATTTTTCTACTGGTATCTGGCGTAGCTGGGCTTTCATGCTGGCATCCGCTTCCATACTGCTGGCTACGGTTTCTGCCGCCAGCAGTGCTCCTGTCGGCGTCCAGTGGCTATCGAGGCGAAAGTAAAGATGTTTATCAGGGTGATTCTTTGCACCCTGCAAAAAACTGCTATTCAAGTCGACGACTTTCACTCCGGCAGAACTCAGGGCCTGTGCCATGCGCTGATAATTTCCTGCCATATAGGGATTGAGCTTGTATTGCTCAGTCACATGGGCCTGATAGATGCGTGCCTTCAGCGGCACCATCGCCACTACCAGTGTTATGCCATTGTCCTGCAATGCTTTACTGAAGGATTTAATTAACTCCACAGAGGTATTGGTGGCTGCCAGGTCGGCACTATTTGCCCATTCATGGCGATAAAACAGCCAGTCGTTTTTTCCCGCGATGGCGGCGGCTTCTTCGGCATGGGCAGGTATGATGCCCAGGAAAATTGCTGAAGTTGCCAGGGATGCCAGTGTTGCCAGAGCGCGGCCAGGCAGACGTAAAGTTGTATGGAATATGATGTTGCTCCTTGGTCGTGCAGGCTGAATGTCAAATAATCAACTGCATTGGTTGTATTGGGTGTCGCTGCTCATTTGGCGGCGCGCGATTCCAGAGTATTTTTTGTAAATCGTGCTTGCAGTGCAGAATTGGCATCCATAGTTAACAGCAAACTGTAATTGTCGCCACGTTCCAGCACAAGTGCGGCGCGTGCCTGCTGCAAAGCTGGGCTGCTACATTCACCCATGCCAGCAGGCTGGTTGGCTGATGGGCATGTCAGTAATTCCACTTTGATGGGATTGACGGCCAGGCTATGGCTGCTGGATGGCGCAAGCGCACGAAATACATTGGTCTTGCCGTCGGCCGTACTGATATTGACTGGCCCCAGTTTATCGGCCAGGTGATAAACCGTGAGCCTGGCTTTCATCCGGTTCAAGTCAGCCTTGTCGTCAAATACAATGGGCTTAACTTGCTTTTGCATGTCGACAAATGCAAGCGTCACTACTTGAGTTGCACCTACTTCAAGACGGCTAGCCGTGATTTTTTTTGAGGCCTGATGTGCCTGTAATTGAATTTCATGCGGACCTGAGCGCAAGATCAGGTAATCGCCAAACTGCCCTTGCTTCAAGCCGGATTGACGCATTTTCCCATCCACCAGCACATCGATCTTTTCATTGGGGTTGAGATGGACGATGCGGACGTAGGCGGCGTCAGCAGGTGGTTCTGGCTCGTATAGAACCCCGGTAGACTGCGCCGCCGAGGTACCAGGCATTACCAAACTCAGAAAAAAAACAAACATGGCAAGCAGCGGCAATCTGGCCGCAGACAAGCGGGCAAGTCGACATCTGGCCTGCAGACCTGTATAAATGGGCAAATGCACTATGAACTTTTCCTGGGTATTGAAATCACATCGACGCCTTGCCAGGCGGCACGGGGAACTCACATGAACTTCGCTTGCATAAAAATTAATTAACAAAAATTCATTTATTTCAAGCCTTAGTTGAAAATGTAACATGTTAAAATCATTGGGTAGTGACAATCCCACTCATATTGACTAATTGCTTGAGCAAAATGTTTTGCTATTTAAACAAAGGCGTCCGCTATTATGCATGAGACCCCCGTCCTTGCCAACGCCAGACTAAGTATCCCTGGCCTCCCCAGCCTGACAGATCAGATGCTGAGCGGTGGCTTGTATGCGCTGATTGCAGAAATGCCTCCGGCCCGCGTTCCTGTGCTTGCCAGCAGCTTGCAATATGCATCGAGCAAGCAGCAAAATTGTACCGTCATATTACCTTCGCATCCTGAGGCATTTCTTGAGCGTATTGATGCACTGGGTGTCTACGATACCAGCAAGGCATTGGAGAGTGGCAAGCTGCAGATCTTTTTGCGCCAGGATAATTTTGCAAAAAACATGTTCCGTTTCGGCGCTGAACGCTTCGCCAAAGAACTCGATTATTTTGGTATCCCGGATGACAGCTACCTGATCTTTGATCAGGCAGATGAATTATTCAGCCTGCACGATTTATCCCTGGCGATGGAGCAGGTCGAAGCCCTGCGTCTTTGGTTCGGCAAGCACAGAGTGACAGCCTTGCTGGTTTTTTCACGCCTGAGTGGCAATAGTGCCGAGACTTTGCAAGCCATGATGGACCAACTCTCAGGCATAGTTCGGATCAGTAGTGGCCGCCCAGGGCTGGAACTGACTTTCGATTACTGGCAGTCGCCTGAAGGCACCATCGCCGCACGTCAGTATCCCTTGCTGACGCTTGACAATGGCATGTACAAAATTGGCGCACGTGCGGCTGAAGAAATGGCCGAACAGTTGGCTGAAGTGCAGCAGCATGGTCCGGAAAAATTCTTTTACATGGATGAAGACCTTGCCAGCCTTGCCAATGAATTGCCAGGCAACTGGCAACTGGTGAGCAGCTTGATAGGCATGATGCATGCCACCCGTGGTTTGCAGGCGGCAACTGTGGTGCTCAGCTTCCAGCGCGACACGGGCTTGCGTGAACTTGCCGAGACCGTCCATACCCTGCGCATGAGCCTGGGAAAAAAAGCCCATATCGTGATACGTGAAAAGCAGGCTTCGCTACGCTATCAGAATGAAGCACTATTGCTACGCCTGGGCGTCAACCTTGTGATACACCGCGACATTCCGGAAAACCGCTTGCCCTTGTTGCTGGAGTCACTCAAAGGGCAAAGCTTTGACCGCAATGTGGATATCGATTTTGAAGTTGCCCTGGCCAGTGTCATACCTTCTGGCTTGCGTGGCTATTTGTTGCCACCGCGTTTTGCCAGAGAAGCAGGCATCATCATGGAGCGCGGCACCGCCCTGAACATCCCTTGTGTGCTGGTGATTGGTGAACTGGTCGAGGGCACCAGCTTCCCTGATATCCTGGCCCGCATCAGCATCTCCCGCCCTGGCGATCTTTTATCCAGCGATGGCAAGGCATGCTATTTGTTTTTTAATGCCTGCCCTGAATCTGCCTTGCAATTGACACTTGAACGCATACTTGGTGCTGCAGCAGGCACTGCCTTTCGTCAAGTAAGTTATTTGATAGACCGACAGGATATAGCCCTGGCTCTAGCCAATCTGGTGCATGCAGCCAGGAATGCAGAACTACCTGATTATTTAAACCGGAACCTTGAGCCGGCTGCAATCGAAGCACTGGCAGAGCCCGCTACAGAGAATGAAAATTTTCCATATCAGTCCCAATTCCACCATCCAGCAGAGCAAGTTGCTACGCCAGTTGTTGTGCATGTAAAAAAGCAATTCGAGGATGAACTGCATGAGCACAATGCAGATGTAGTCTCTTTCGTGATAGAAGAAGAGCAAGATTATTCCAGCGATGACGAAGATGAATTCAAATTCAATCCGGTAGCTGACGACAGTGCCACTCGGGCGGCCAAGCAGGTATTTGGCAAGCAACCAGCACCCAGGGCTACCCGAGCCACTTATAAGCAACAAGCAGGCTGATGCACGCATCGGCTGATATTCAATAAAAGAGTTTATGCGTATTTACCCATTGAGCAAGAAAGCATTGCAGTCCCTCTCTTTAGCATTGATCATTTCAGTGTCGAACTATGGTGCATCAGCCCAGGCGGCTGATGCACCGGTAATAGTGCTGAGTCCAGCCCAGCAACACGTCCTGGATTTGAGCGTCGCCCAGGATTATCAGGCAGCTGGCACCAAGGGACTGGAGTTGCTGGAAAGAGAAAAAGCCGATCCTGGTCTGCGTTTGGTCATCGCCAATAGCCTGGCCTGGTCGGGTCGCATGCGCAAGGCAGAATTGCAATACAAGGTTCTTTCCAATAGCAAGGTCCGCAAAGATGCACGTACAGGTCTGGCAAATCTGTATCGCTGGAAAGGGCGTGATGATGAAGCCTTGCCACTCTATCAAACGGTATTGGCAGAAGATCCGCAGCACGCCGGTGCCAATGAAGGCCTGATGTATGCAAAACGTGAATTGAATCCGCGTACCTTTGTTAGCGCAGGGGCAGCACAAGATTCTGGTGATGCCAAACGCCGTGAACTGAGCATCAGCCAGCGTTGGCGCGATGATACTGGCCGCCATATTTTTGAAGTCAGCAGCAGTGGCACCCGCGATGAATTACCTGTCACCACAGCAAAGCAGGGTGAAGTGGGTTTTGCCTATCAAAACCTGAACCTGCCGCTGGAGCCACGTCTGGCACTGGAGGCGCAGGCAAAACCTAAAGGCGATTTATTCGGTAGCCTCAAATTGAAAATCGATGAGGGTCGCTTCCTGATTGATGTAGGTCGCACCAACTGGGGCAAGTCTGCCTTCAATGCACGCGCTCTGGAAGATGGTTTGAACGCAGCGCACATAGGGCTGGATGCCAATCTGCATTTTGACAGCGGCCAATTTACTGAGCACATCGATATTTTTCGCGTCTCTGACAGTAACGTCATACTGACCAGTCGCAGTAATTTCATCCCCTCATGGCGACCTTTTGGCCATCGCATTAAACCCTTTGTCGGCATAGAAACTCGTGATGTGCGCTTTTATTCGAATAAATACTGGTCGCCTGAGGATGGTTTTGGTACGGCCTATGTCGGTTTGCAAGGGGAATGGGCGAATGAAAACTGGAGCCTGTATGGCAGCGGCCAGGTCGGTACGCGCCTGTATGGCGAAGCAGGCAGTAACTGGAGTCTGGGCATGGGCGGCAAGCTCTGGCTGGATAAAAACCTGGCGGTAGGTGTCAATCTCTGGTCCATGGCCAGCCGCCGTGACAATGCCCGCTATCGCGCAAAATCGTTTTCCGTAAATCTGGAGAAGCTTTGGGATTGAGGCAAATCTATAGCTACCTGCTTGCTGCGACCTCGATTGCAGGAGTGGTCTATCTTTTCGTCATCAGCTTTGGTGGTATCCGGGAATTTGATCTGGGCAAGTTCAGCATCCTGTTTGAAAACCTGTTTCTCAGCGTAGTCTCGGCCTATCTGTTGTTTTTCCTGGCGCTACTGGTACTCAGGTATGCCATGCTCATCTTGTATTCATTCATGGAGCATCTGGAAAACATGATGAAGCGCCGCCAGGAGCCGGAAAGCAATTTTCATGATGATGCTTCGCTGCCCATGATCACCTTGGTGGTGCCCGCCTATAATGAAGGACCAGTGATACAGCAAGCCTTGCGTTCCCTGCTGTTGCTGGATTATCCCAATTACGAAATCCTGGTCATCGATGATGGTTCCAGTGATGACACCTATGAAAAAGCCCTGGCAGTGGCGCGCGAAGATCATCAGGTCACGGTGCGTGTCATTACCAAGAAGAATGGTGGCAAGGCCGATGCTCTGAATACCGGCATGAGTGCCGCACGCGGTGAATTCATTCTGAATATGGATGGTGATACCAAGCTCTCACGCAATACCTTGCGGGCATGCATACGCCATTTTGATGATCCGAGAGTTGGCGCGGTTGCCGGCAACGTCAAGGTACTCAATCGCGAGAATCTCCTGACCAGGGTGCAGGCGCTGGAATATGTCGAGGGACTGGCGATGGCACGCAAGGCGCAAAGCTTCATGCGCGCAGTCAATATCATACCGGGGCCGCTGGGCATGTTCAGGAAGAGCGTCCTGCAGCAGGCAGGTGGTTATGACCATGACACCTTTGCCGAAGACTGCGACCTGACCCTGAAGCTGCTCATGCGCGGCTGGCATATCGCCTATGAACCCACAGCCATCGCCTGGGTGGAAACCCCCAGCCGTCTGCTGGACTTGCTGAAGCAGCGCTATCGCTGGACACGTGGCATCTTGCAGGCCACCCGCAAGCACAGCTCGGCCCTGTGGAATCCGCGCCGTGCCGGCATTAATTTCTTCATTTTATGGTACATGCTGTTTGAAGGCATCATGTGGCCGTTTTCCACTGTATTGGGCAATCTGTTTTTTGTCTATGTAGGCCTGCAATATGGGGTGGTTATCTTTCTGTTTTACTGGTGGTTGCAACTGACGATACTTGATATTGTCGCTGCCACCTATTGTGTCATCGTGGAAGAAGAAGATCCTTCCCTGATTTTTTATGCCGTCGTGTTCAGGTTGTTCTACATTACGATTATTGATATTTCCAAGGTATTTGCCACCATAGAAGAATGGCGTGGCACGGCAATGACCTGGGGCAAGCTGCAAAGAGAAGGCAAGCTTTGATATGGACCTGATTTCTATACTGGCAACCGTGATACTGATCACCACCATAGGCACGCTGGTGGTCGGTGTTGCCGCTTATATTGCCTTCAAATTGCGCGATAAGCGCAAGCCAAAACGTAAAGACCCCACAGCAGAAGAGCATGGCGAAATGCAGCCAATTTTCCTGAAGCGCTATGTGCCTGGCAAGCAGGCAAATGCTTCATCAGCAGATAAACCGTCTTAGCTATTTGTGCAGTTATTGTAGATATTGTAGTTTCCACCCGTTTCACTGGTTCAAATTTTCATGCAAACAGAAGACCCTGGCGGTTTTGAAAACCGGCCTGCTTACCGCCGCATAGGTATTTATCTATTGGCTTTGATCGTGCTGGGCATGGCGGTATCCGTGTTTGCCTACCTGTCATCCATGCAGGTGCTGGGCTGGCAAATGCCGGAATTCAATCTGCAAACTCCTTTCAAGTCTGCTGGCGGGGTTAATTCCACGCCCGCATCCAAGGGTTTGTACTTGTATGCCTCACCGAATACCCGCAGTTATTTTGCCTCCATAGGCGGCAACTATGATCGCTTGTTAACTCCCTGGCGTGCCTATGCCAAGCAGCGCCAGCTCAGCTTCAAAGAAATTTCTGACCCGCAAGAGCTAAGCAATATCAAGGATGGCGTGCTGGTACTGGCATCAGCAGTAGCACTCAGTGAGCAAGAGCGCACCAGCTTGCAGGAATATCGCGCCCGTGGCGGCGCTCTTTTGGCAACTTGGGCCACTGGCACTCGCAATGAAAAAGGTGAATGGGCAGGCTGGCAATTCCTGGAAGCCATGGGTGCGACTTCCAAAGGAGAAATCGCGCTTGAATCCAAAGCCAGATTCCTCATCCTGAATGGCGAGACTCCATTGACACATAGCCAGCCTGCCGGTCAGCGCATCTGGTTGGGGAATGCATCGGAAAGCCTGTTGCGTTTTAGCGGGGAGGGCGCAGCCAGCATTATGGACTGGGCCAGAGTGCAAGAGCCGGAAAGGAAAAATGAATCTGCCGTGCTATACGCAGAACCCAGCGCCGATAGCGGCCGCAGCGCCGTGTTTGCATTTGCCGAATCAGCCTGGGAATCACAGCCTTATCCCATTTACAGCCTGGTCGATGACACCCTGAGCTGGTTGCAGAGAAGACCGGCACTGTTGCGCGCTGCCTGGCCAGAAGGAAAATATGCGGCGCAAATTATTGAGATGGATACTGAAGAAGGCTTTGCCAATGCCTTGCGTTTTGCATCCCTGATACGCAGCATCAATTACCGCGGCAGTTTTTATGTGCTGACTTCTGTGGCAAAACAATTCCCTGCAGAGATGAAACAGTTGGCGCGTGAGTATGATATCGGTTATCACGGCGATACCCATATCAGCTTCAAAGAGCAGGGCCTGAATGAGCAGGAAAAACGCATCAATGCCATGCGAGAAGATTTGAAATCCATCTTGCCTGATCTGTCTGCCATCACCGGTTTTCGCGCACCTCTGGAGGGCTATGACCAAACTACACAGTCGCTCTTGCAAAAAAATGGTTTCCTGCACCATGTGACCGATCCCAATAGCAGCGAAGGCCGCTTGCCAGTTTTTGTCAAGATTGATGGTATTAGCCAGGACAAGGCCATGATCTTGTTACCCCGCACTCAGCGTGACGACCTCAATTTGAACAAGGAACAACTTGACCTTGAGCAAACCAGGCAGGCACTGATCAGCGATGCAGAAACCAGCAAGCAAATGGGCGCGCTGGGCTTGCTCAGTGTGCATAGCCAGAGTTTTGAAGAAAACAGTTTGCTGACGCAGGCCTTCCCGGCGTATCTGGCGTATCTGAAGGCAAATAGAAATACTGTCTGGCTGGCATCATCTTCACAAGTTGCTGACTGGTGGCATGAGCGTGATAGATTGAAATTATCTTCCAGCATTGCAGGAAAACGTATTGAATTCGATATGACTGTCACGGGCAAAAAGCCGCTGGCAAATGCCAGCCTGATTTTGATGTTGCCACAAAAATCCCAATTGCCAAATGTATTGGGATTAAAGATAGGCATGCCGAAAGCCACAGTAAAACGCATCGATGATTTTCGCGCTGCTATCGTTTTTGAAACGCTGGAGCCTGGCAATTATGCTTACCAGGCGGTTTTTAACTAGAATCCCTGGTTCTAGTTCCGGCTTGCCAGCCAGTCTGCCAGATGCTGGATATCGCGGCTGGCTTGCGCATGAGGGTCGTATTGCAAGACTGATCTTTCATAAGCCAGGGCTTCAGGCACCAATGCATCTCTGTGGATGACCATAGGGGCCATCTTGCTGCCATAGCTATCCATCATGGCGGCCCTGACTTGTTGTGCCAGTTCGCTGTCTTCCTGCATCTGGTTCAGTAATATGTGAGTAGTTGCCATTCTGTTCGCAGGATCTTTTTTGTATTCTGCCAGCAATTTTAAAATCTTCCTGAGGCTGGAGTACGAGGCCGCGTCTGTCAGTACCACGATTAGTGCCCTGGCTGCAGCGTTCAAGGCTTGCGGCAAATATACCGTGGCACCAGGCGGCGTATCGAGCAGGATGTAGTCATAGTCAATACTTTGCAGGCCCTGCAGCGCCGTTGCCACCCAGGTTGGTCTTGCTTCCAGGCCAGCTTCAAATTCCAGCAATTCTTCTTCAGTGACACGTCCAAAAGGGATGAAGTCGACGCCGAAGGGGCTTTCAAAAATCACTTCAGGGAAGATGCCTTCGCGGACCAGGCCAGCATCATCATAGGGATCCATGCCCAGATGATGGCGCACTGCATTTTGCGGATCAAGATCAATGACCAGTACCCGCTTGTTGCGCTGGCTGAGTGCGATGGCGAGATTACTAGTCAGCGTGGTCTTGCCGACACCGCCTTTGCCGGAAATGAGAGAGATTACTTGCATGATTCTTTTTATCTGACAGGCGGGTACTGTTTTTTGTAGGAGCAGGGATGTGATGGCTTTAGTTGGCTATGTAGGCTCCACAAGCGCGACAGGCAGTTTACCCGCATTTGCCTGCTTTGATAAGCCCAAAGCCTGTTGATAGCGTGATCAGGGATGAATGGCACTAGCGTCAGAAAATTGCTTGCGATAATTGCCCGGACTATTTGCCACGATGCGACGAAAATGGCGGCGCAGTGATTCTTCTGAGCCAAAGCCAGCCAATTCGGCAACTTGTGGCAGGCTGGTGCTGGGGGATTCCAGTAATTCCTTGGCGATGGCAACCCGTTCACGTATCAGCCATTCACCGGGGGCCAGGCCTGTACTGTCCTTGAAGTGACGTTGCAGGGTGCGGGTACTCATCGCCGCTTTTTCTGCCATTGATGCCAGATTATGCGGCAGGGCAGGGTGGGCCCTGATCCAGTCCATCAGTTTGGCCAGGCGTGCATGTTCATCGCTGGGCATGGGGCGGGGGACAAATTGTGCCTGGCCGCCTTCACGGTGTGGTGGCACGACCAGACGCTGTGCTACCAGGTTGGCCACTTTGGCACCATGATCCTTGCGTACCAGATGCAGCAACATGTCGAGACCCGCAGCAGAACCGGCAGAAGTCATGATCTGGCCCTGGTCCACATACAATGCATTGGTCTGCACTTGGATATGAGGATAACGCTTGAGCAATTTTTCTGCGTAACGCCAGTGTGTGGTGACGGTTTTGCCATCCAGTACGCCTGCCGCTGCCAAAATGAATACACCAGAGCAGATGCTGCAAATGCGGGTGCCGCGCGCATGGGCATTACGGATTTTTTCGAGTAAGGCGGTTGGTGGCATTTCATCGGCATCGCGCCAGCCGGGGATGATGATGGTATCTGCCTTATCCAGCATCTCCAGGTCATGCGGCACTTCTACAGTGATGCCACCTGCGGCCCGTAATTTGCCGGTTTCCGCAGCGCAAACAGCAAAGCCATACCAGTCCACGCCCAGTTCAGGGCGGTGCAGGGCGAATAATTCTACCGTGCAGCCAAATTCAAAGGTGCACAGTTGGTCATAGACAAGGGCGACAACGAGATGAGATTTCATGGCAAGATCTTACCGTAAACACGTATTGCGACATAAATTGTTTACTCGCGCATCCAGTCACGCAATTCATAATACCAATAGGCGCATTGCGCAGCCATTAGTCCCAGCTTGCCAAAACTGGGTGGCAAACCATACTGATTCAGCCCGTCTGGCAAGGGCTGCTGGTTGGCTATCGCTTGAGCAACTACCTCGCCTGCCAGGGTAGTTGGTGCCACACCGTGACCACCAAAACCCATGGCATACCATACCCCATTTGGCAGGCAACCAATTTGCGGCATCTTGTGCTGGGCATAACTCATCAGGCCGCTCCAGGCATACTCCACTTTGCTGCCAGCCAGTTGTGGATACACTTTCAGCATGTCTTTGTATAACAGTGCGGCAACTTCGGCGGGCTGTCTTTCACGGATGGAAATGCGGCCACCCCACAGCAGGCGGCTATCAGCCAATGGCCGGTAATAATCGAAAGCAAAGCGAGTGTCATACACGGCCGCTGCAGTTTGCATGGCAGTGGCCAATTTGTTCTCTAGTTTCTCTGTTGCCATGACATAGGTGGCGATAGGCAACACCGAGCGTGCCAGTTGCGGATACAGGCTTTCTATATAGCCGCCGCAACAGACCACCACATGTCTGGCTTTCACCGTGCCATTTTTGGTACGCACCAGTTTTTCAGCGCTGTCGGTTTCAATGGCGCTGACACGGCTTTGTTCAAATACACGCACAGCTTGTGAACTCAATACCCTGGACAAAGCCTGTGCATACTTAAGCGGGTGAAAATGAAAGGCATTTTTTTCATGCAAGGCACCAAAATATCTTTCACTGTGTAAGGCTGCACGGGTTTGCTCGCGCGACCAGGGCGTCCAGTCGACCTCAAATTCACGCAACATGAATTCTCTTTGATCCTGCAATTTTCGGGCATCATCAAACCAGTTAGCCAGCACTACGCCGCTTTCGTTGATGTCGCAATCCATGTCATATTGCTTAATACGCTGGCGTATCAAGGCGACCGCATCCAGCGTCAACTGATACAAGCGGCGGGCAGATTCGCGGCCCACTTGTTTGATCAGGTCAGCATTGTCGAGGCTGAAGCCGCCAAACACAAAACCACCATTGCGGCCTGATGCGCCATGTCCAATTTGTTCTGCTTCCAGCAAGACAATATTGCTGACACCACGTTCCACCAAGCCCAGCGCTGTGGCAAGCCCGGCAAAGCCGCCACCGATGATGCAGACTTCACATTCCAGATCTTCTTGCAAATGGGGGTAATCAGCAGACGGGGCTGTCGCCTGATAAAAAGTATGCGTCAGATTTTCTTGGGGAATCATGGCCTGGATAAAGCGACTAAAAGCCGCCAAGTTACACGTAACAACATATAGCTGGCAAGTCTGTTCTTTCGGTATGAGGGGGGGGATTACTTTACATTTGCTGTGGTGCCAATTACACTGTGCCATCACAATTCCCAAATCCTAGACATCAACTTACTAAAGCTACTACAGCCTCCAACTGCGTGTGCAGGCCTGCTTACGGGATTTTGATGAAACTGAAAAATAAGCCCGGATTACCCCATGCGTAAATTGCCCGCACGCTATGCCGGATTGGTCATGCCTTTCCTCTTGTCGATATTGATGACCTTTATCGTGTCACTGATCAGCACCTTGCGCAGTGTAGGCCTGGTTGATCATTTCCTGCCGATCTGGATGGGCTCCTGGGCTTTGTCCTGGATGGTGGCATTTCCTACTTTGCTGCTGGTTTTGCCTTTGGTCAGGCGCATGACCAGCTTGCTGGTCGAGGCACCACGCTAAATCTTCATCGGACAGTTTGATACATCAGGCATTTCTTACTGAACGGCCAGATGCAAGTGCCTGTCGAGTCAGGTAGATGAGTAACATCTGCTTACAAGTCATTACCATTTGTCACGAATGTGGCATTGTGAACTTCATATTATTGCTTCTTGTAAACAGTTTCATCGCTAGTGCAGAGCTGCAAAGGCTCTCACCAGCTTAATTCGCAATAATGAACACCGCATTTCTCAAGGTAGTAAAGGATCGCCAACTGGCTCATGAACTGAGACAGATTGCCGATGACTTTGAAACTATCGATTTTTTCCAACAATACGGTAGCTGCTGTTTTGCCATGTCAGCCATGCTGACACAGTTGCTGACAGAAAAAGGTTATCGCGCCAGAGTGCAAGGCTGCTATGCCGAAATCAAGCAAGACAATAATATTTTCTATGTAGGCTACAAAGGCTATGTTCAGGACAAGCAAAAGGAAGGCCATGCAGTCTGCATTGTGGAAGAGCAATATCTGATTGATTTTGGTTTAGGGGCTTTAAGAAAATTCCATGATAAAGATTTTAGCCATGCACTGGCTTGTGAAATCTTAGGCTTCAATACTGTCCTGGGTGATCTTGATCTTGACAGTGGCGCCAACATTAGCTGGCGCATAGACTGGATTTCACCCATGGTGGAACTGGAATTGCAG
This sequence comes from Undibacterium sp., assembly GCF_030683615.1. Taxonomy (NCBI): domain Bacteria; kingdom Pseudomonadati; phylum Pseudomonadota; class Betaproteobacteria; order Burkholderiales; family Oxalobacteraceae; genus Undibacterium; species Undibacterium sp. Next base: position 177,729 of record NZ_JAUXQE010000043.1, on the reverse strand, counting down.
GCTCAGGTAGTGGCAGTAGAGCGAATACTAAATGATTATTACGATTTCCAGAAAAATCGCATGGCTTACTTGATCAAGAAATTATTTGTAAGCAAAAATGACGCACCGCCCGATGCCACGCTGGCTATATTCAAAGCCATGAGGGAAATTAAAATGTGCGACATAGAACTGCTGGAGCTGGTTGAATAGTTTGGCACTATTTAATTTCCAGTTTTTTCTGCGCAGCCAAAGCCTTGCTTTCTTTTTTCAGGGCTTTGGATACCGGGCATACTGCCTGCATAAACGAGGCCAGGGTATTGGCCAGGTTATCTCCCTGCAAGCGATAAAAAACAAATTGCCCTCGCTTGTCGCTGACGATTAGTCCTGCCGACTCCAGTATCCGCAAATGCTTGGACAATGAAGGCTTGGTCATCTCGAAACGCGCAGCAATGTCACCGGCAGACAATTCAGTCTCCGATAAATAAGCCAGAATTTTCCTGCGTGGCGTGGATGCCAGGGCTTCAAAAACTTTTTCCATATTCAGTAAATTAAAACAGATATTCCATCATAGCACTTAGCATGAAATCGGTGAAGTTAATTAGATAATTAGGCATTTAGCTAAATATAGTTTATGCTTGTTTCATGAGTTTTACATTGATGAGTTAGACATCATGGATGCCGAGAAAAACATAACAGCGACTACCACGGTTTACTACAACAGTGCTTGCCCAGTCTGCGATGCTGGCATACGCGACCAGCGTCAGCGCATGCAGACATGTCAGATTAACTGGGTCGATGTTCATACCCAACCAGAGGCAATCAACGAAATCAATATTGAACTGGAGGTCGTGCGTGAGCGCCTGCATGTGCGAAATGCCAATGGCGAGATATTGGTGGGTGAGCAGGCATTGGCCGCAATCTGGACGCAGACCAAAGGCAGACGCTGGCTGGCCTGGCTGACATTGCGACTCAGCTTCTTTACCCGGCCCATGTACAACTTTGTCGCCAGACAGCTCTACCGCTGGAATCGCAGGCGCGGCCACTGGTAGATAACAAAATTCATTTCCCCGTGGAGAACACGATGAACACAATCGACATCATGGAAAACAACGCAGATCCCGCCGAATTGGCGCGCTTCAATAAGCTGGCAAGTCGCTGGTGGGACGAAAATTCAGAGTTCAAACCCCTGCACAGGATAAATCCGCACCGGCTTGAATGGATAAACAGCCTTGCACAGCTTTCTGGGAAACAGGTGCTGGATGTAGGTTGTGGCGGTGGCATACTGGCAGAATCCATGGCACGCAAGGGTGCGCAAGTCACTGGCATAGACCTGGCGGACAAGCCGCTGCAGATAGCACAATGGCATGCGCAAGGCCAGGACGTGGATGTGTGCTACGCCAAAAGCAGTGCAGAAACCTGGGCGCAACAGCATGCGGGGCAATATGATCTCATCACCTGCATGGAAATGCTGGAACATGTACCATCTCCGGCAGCCGTCATTCAGGCTTGTGCCGATATGGTGAAACCTGGTGGTTGGGTATTTTTTTCCACGATTAACCGCAATCCGCTCAGTTATGTGCTGGCAATAGTAGCAGTTGAATATATCTTGCGCATACTGCCACGCGGCACGCATCAACATGCGCGCTTTATCAAACCTGCGGAGTTACTGGACATGGCAAATACGTCTGGTCTGGTCCTGCACGAGCAGCGTGGCCTGGGCTACAACCCATTGACGCAAACCTTCCGTCTGCATGGATTTATGGGCGTCGGTTATTTGCTGGCTATGCAGAAGCCATTGCAGGTTTCAGGTCCAACAAGCCAGAGTAGCTGAACAGCTCACCGAGACCAGGCATGACACAGCCCACATAAAAGGCATAGCGCCCGTCTTCTATGCATTTGTAGGCTTTCGATTGCGGGAACAGTCGCACCGGTATTGGTACACCATGCAAGCTGGCCCCGAGTATGCGCCAATTCCAGCCCCCGCCTTTGAGGATATCGACTGTCAGCCGGAAATGCATGAGCCCGGTACTCTCCTGCCAATAGCCGTGTGGATAATGACCGTACGGCACAAATTCAGACACCAGGTCTTGCGAAGCACCGTCAGGCCCGATGAATTGCCTGGCCCAGACCAGTTTGCCTGCTTGATGGCTGATGCTGACTTTATAGCCAGTTTGCACATTCCGGGTCGGCACCCCTAGTTTTTTTGCCAGCCTACGGCCCAGGAAGCCAGCCAGGCCCTTGCCCAGTGTGATATCGATCTCGCCTTCCAGTGTGCCACCCTGGATATGCAATTGCTGTAAAAGGGGATGCAAGTCTTGAAAAGCGTCGCCAAACCAGGCTTGTGTCGAGTTTATTTTGGGATTAGGGGTAAGGTTTTCTGTCAGCATGCGGCTATTGTAAATCTGAAATCAAAAAACCGTATTTCTTCATCAGGATGCCTACATTTGCTTTTTCTTGCACCGTAAATTGTGGCCTGATCTGGCAAAACCGATGTTCTGCTTCTTTTTTGCCCTCTCTGGCATTAAAATCCCGCACCAAACACATATTTTGCAGATGCCTTTAGCGCCATACATGCAGGCGCTGCTACAAGAAAGTACAAGACATGGTTTTTAGTACGGTTACCTTTTTATTTTATTTCTTACCGATATTCATCGTCTTGTACTTTGCGCTGCCATTTCGCCAAATGCGCAATATGATCTTGCTGGTCGCCAGCCTGATCTTTTATGCCTGGGGCGAGCCAAAAAATTTACCATTACTGCTGATTTCCATTTTGCTCAATTATGTGTGCGGGCTAGGTGTGGGCAAGGCCCAGGAAAAAGGAGGGACAGGCAAAGCCATCTTCATCGCAGGCATCGCTTTTAATCTGGTATTGCTGGCCTACTTCAAATACTTTAATTTTGCCTTGAACAGTCTTGTCGCCGTGCTGGGTAAATTGGGTTTCACCATGCCAGAAGTGGATGCTGTTACCCTGCCTTTGGGAATATCCTTCTTTTCTTTTCATGCAATTTCCTATCTGGTGGACGTCTATCGCAAAAAGACCAGGCATGAAAAAGACCTGTTTGCACTATCCATGTATATCACCATGTTCCCGCAATTGATTGCCGGGCCCATCATACGTTTTTCCACTATCGCCAGGCAATTGCACCAGCGCCACCATACTTTGCGCCGGGTGGAGCTGGGTATCAAGATATTCGTCCTTGGACTGGCGCAAAAAGTCTTGATTGCCAATAGCGTCGCCTTGCCAGCAGACCAGATATTTTCATTGGCACCAGAAGCCCTGGGTATGGCCAGTGCCTGGCTGGGCATCACTTGCTATACCTTGCAAATCTATTTTGACTTCTTTGGGTATTCAAATATGGCGATAGGTCTGGGCCTGGTCACTGGCTTTACTTTTCCGCGTAATTTCAATTACCCCTATATCGCCCAATCGATCACTGAATTCTGGCAGCGCTGGCATCTCAGCCTGTCGCGCTGGTTCCGTGATTATCTGTATATACCACTGGGCGGTAACCGCGGCTCCAGCATGGCTACTTACCGTAATTTGTTTATCGTGTTTTTCCTGTGTGGATTATGGCATGGTGCGAGCTGGACTTTTGTTGTCTGGGGCTTATATCACGGCAGCTTCCTGGTGCTGGAACGTATAGGCTTGCAAAAAGCCATGGTGGGTTTGCCAAGGCCGTTCAGACACGTCTATACCGTCCTGGTCGTGATGGTGGGCTGGGTATTCTTCCGCTGTGACAGTTTTACACAAGCCCTGCACTACCTGGCGGCCATGCTTGGCGGCATGCCTGCAGACAATGCGCTCGCACCCGTCATGAGCTTCGTGAATGGCACCGTTATTACAGGCCTGGTCGCAGGGGTACTGGTATCGACACCCCTCTTGCAAGCATTGAACAAGCCACAAGCCCCTGCCAAGGTGTTTGCACCCGTGATCAGCCTGATGTTGTTCCTGTTGTCAGCAACCAGCCTGGCGACGGGAGCATACAATCCTTTCATCTACTTCCGTTTCTGAGGCTGGCCTACTACCATGCATTATTCCAGCCCATCCAGCCCATCCAGCTCTTCTAGTTTTCAGGCCGCAACAAAAAAACGTCTTTACGGGCGCATCATTTATTTGCTGGCTATCTTTGGCATCTTGCTGACGCCAGCCCTGGTCCATATGAGTGGTAAACTGCAAGGCCCAGGTATAGAAAACCGTGCACTCGCCACCAAGCCGACATTACCCAGTACATGGTCGGAAACCTTGAAATTCCCGGCGGCAGTCGATAGCTATCTCAATGATAATTTCGGCCTCAGAAATAATCTGGTGGCATGGAATAACCAACTGCGCTATCACGTGCTTGGCGATATCAATGCGGTGCAACTGACTGCCGGTAAAGATGGCTACATCTTCTTCAATTCGCACGCTGCCAATACTCCCTTGGGCATGATACATTTTTTGTGCGGGAAAAACGTCGGAGAGAAAGACCGGGCAGAGATAGTCAGGACCGCAACTGACTTCATGCAAATGGCTGTACAGGTCAAAGCAGAGAGTTATCTGTTACTGGTGCCTACCAAGCCAGTGGTCTATGCAGATAAATTACCAGACTGGCTGCAACAGCAATGTGCGCAATACACGCCCAGCTTGCCGGGCATCATAGCCGCACTCAAGTCCTTGCCGGAACTGAAAGATAAAATCATTTATCCGTTGGCAGAAATGCAGGCGTTCAAGAAAAACATGGCTGTATTTCCAAAGAATACCTTTCACTGGACAGGCAGTGGCCCGCAACCTGTAGCACAACTGGTCGCAGAAAATTACCTGCACCGCAAAAGGCTGGTGACACTGACGAGCAATCTGCATGATGTCCCATCCGATATACAGCAATTCTTGCCTGGGGTAGCGCTGACTGTACCTACCCATGATCCTGATTATGTCAAAGCGGGCATCGTTGCTTGTCTTGGTGTTGCCTGCTTCCCTGAGTTTATCGAGACGGCCAGCAAGATAGGAGATGTCTCACGCTATCGCCATCGCGATAGTCGAGGCCCTAAACTGCTCCTGATTTCAGATTCATTCGGTCAGGGCGTCGCAGGCTTCTTTTCAGAATATTATGGCGAAGTCTGGCATGTGTCTTTAAATAGCATCAATCAACTTAGTGATAAAGAGCAAGCCAGCTTCAAACAGATTTTGCTCAAAGAATACGCCCCTGACCAGATACTGTATGTCTTCCACGATGCAGCAGTGTCCTATTTCGATAGAAATGGCGGCATCCTGTTAAAGGCAGGTCAATAATTTCTATTATTGTGGCAGCCCGTCCAGACAGCCACTGTATGTTCGCACAACATAGCAGAACTCATTTCATAAATAGAGGTGAGATGCGTTTACCTCATAAAGTGGGCTGGCCAATGGTAAAACTATGGACGAGGCAGTCAATATCGGATCTATTGACAACGAATCCAACGCAGTCCAGCCTGCGTTATTAGGCAAGCCCTCCGGGAACTGGCGATTCGGGCGCATTGCTACCTTGCGCCGCTTGCTAAGGCACCAGCCTTAGCTGCGCGTCACGCCTTGCACTGCATCCCGAATCGCCTTGCTCGCTCCAGGCCTTTGCCCTGCCCATTTCTTCCAGTCCTACAAAACGGCGGTCCCGTGTCCTATATCTGGGTACCTGGCGCGCTGTTACGATACATTCCATGCCTCTGCATTAGTGATTTGAAAAATTAATCAGGCTAATCAGTTCTTTTTTTAATAAAGGAAACATCATGAAAAAAGTCATTTCTATCCTAATGATCTCTACTGCAGGTTTTATTGCAAGTTCCAGTTTTGCTGCTACCGACGTGGCAAAAGCAAACTTCAAAGCGACGGAAGAACGTGCCGAAGCTGATTTTAAGGTCGCTAAAGCCAAGTGTGATGCCTTGAAAGACAATGCAAAAGACATTTGTGTAGAAGAAGCCAAAGTTGTGCGTACCCGCAACAAGGCAGTCGCGCTGGTGACATACGACAATACAGCAAAAAATCATACCAAGGCAGCTATCGACGTCGCGGATGCTGAATACGCGCTCGCTGAAGAAAAATGCGATGACAAGTCGGGTAATGATAAAGATGTCTGCAAAAAAGAAGCCAAGGCCGTGCAAAAAATAGCCACGGCTGATGCCAAGGCAGGCAAGAAAATCTTTGATGCCAAAGTGGACGCTGCCACTACAGCCAATGATGCTAATTACAAAGTGGCGATAGAAAAATGTGATGCCATGTCTGGCCCATCCAAAGATGCCTGTGTCTCGACAGCTAAGAATCAGTACAAGTAATACGGTTCGCTGGACTTCAATCTACTGGCTGGCTTCATGTCGCACTTGTCAGCTTGTTGTGCACCTTAGTTAGCACGTTTTTAAAGCAATTCCAAAAAAAAGTATTTCCTGCATCTCAAATCTACCAGGTTGAAAACCTGCTCAAGGAGAAAAAAATGAATAACTTCGTCAATAAAATCATGGGCATTTTTCTGGCAAGTATCATGCTCAGCATCGTCGGTTGTGCGTCAACTTCCAAACAGGAAAGTGCAGGCGAGTACATCGATGACACAGTCATTACCACCAAAGTGAAAGCTGCCATAGTCAATGAACCGACCTTGAAAGCAAGTGAAATCAATGTTGAAACTTTCAAGGGTATCGTTCAACTGAGTGGTTTCGTGGCTGACCCTGGTTCTGCCAGCAAGGCTGTCAGTGTATCAAGTGGAGTCAAAGGCGTGAAGTCAGTAAAAAATGATATTCGCGTGAAATAGCATTGTTTAAGACGCGAGTACGCTATTACATATGGTGCTCGCGTCGCTCGAACGCATGTTGCATACATGCGCAAGAATATTCTGGGTGTGTTCGCTAGCGCACCGAAAAAATATCCTTACCAATTTAATCTAGTGCTACTTTTATCAGGCGAAGTAAGAAACTCTGTATTCTGAGTTGATGGAAGTACATAGGTTTTATGCAAATTTATACTTTTAAACAGGAGTTTCAAGATGAATTCAGACCAGGTCAAAGGCGCAGCAAAAAAAGTTGCAGGTAAAGTCCAGCAAGAAGCAGGCAAGCTGGTCGGCAATAAGGAGCAGCAAGTCAAAGGAGTTGCCAAGCAGATAGAAGGCAGCATGCAAAAAAGCATGGGTAATGTCAAAGAAGCACTCAAAGACAAAAATTAATTCCAGTGGTCTTCCAGGCTTTTGCGTTGTGAATGATGACGCAAAAGTCTAGTTTGGCCATTGTCTTCATATCTCCATCCATAAAGACAGTTGAAGCATTCCGACAGGTGTTCAAAATTACTGTCTGATCAAGCTTATTGAAAAATACAACCAGTGGACAAAGCGATGGATCTGCCTATACCAACAACGCCTCCGGCAAATGAGGGTGATCTCGATCAAGCAGATGTCGGCACTGTCACCCCTGATTCCAAGCCAGTTGCCGCATCTGAAACGCAAGCTCAATTATTTCCCGGTGTTCATGTCAATGTCCGTGGCGTGGCCTTGACCATACTTGCAACCGTCGCTTTTGTTTTTGCCCTGCGCGCTGCGCAACGGTTTTTCATTCCACTGACCTTTGGTATTTTCATTGCCTATACCCTGGCCCCTCTGGTCAACGCCTTGCAACGCCTGCGGCTGCCGCGTGTCGTCGCTACTACGGTGGTGATGATCAGTGTATTGACGATCTTCGCGACGCAAATCAATTCCCTGCATACAGAATTCAATGCCATTCTTGACCAGTTGCCAGTGGCTACGCGTAAATTTTCCAGCGAAATGAGCAAGCTGCAATATGGCCAGGCCGGTTTTATGCAAAGAATGCAAACGGCTGCCACAGAGATAGAAAAAGCAACCAGCCAGGCAACCACTGGGGTACAGCCAACTGTGAAGAAAACAGTGGTCAGTGAAACGCCGGTACTCAAACTGCGCGAATTACTGCTGGCAGGATCATTAGGCATCATGGATTTGTTAAGTCAGACAGTCATGATGTTGTTTCTTATTTTCTTTCTGCTGCTCTCTGGTGACAAATTCAAACGCAAGCTGGTCAAGATTACGGGTCCTTCCTTGACGCAGAAGCGCATTACTGTGCAAATACTGGGCAAGATCAACACTTCAGTGCAGCAATACATGTTCATGCTGTTAGTCACCAATGGATTGCTGGCCTTGCTGACCTGGATTGCGTTTCACCTCATCGGACTGGAAAATGCAGGTGCCTGGGCGTTGACCAGCGGTCTACTGCACGTCATCCCTTATTTTGGTTCCATACTGATGGCTCTGGCCGCTTGTTTGATTGCCTATGTGCAGTTTGGCACCATCTCCATGGCCTTGTTGGTTGCGGGCGTTTCAATTGCCATTGCCACCCTGGTTGGTACAGTGGTCACTACCTGGATGACTGGGCGCATCACCCGCATGAATGCTGCAGCCGTCTTTATTTCACTCTTGTTTTGGGGGTGGTTGTGGGGCGCATGGGGTTTATTGCTGGGTGTGCCTATTATCGTGATAGTGAAGGTCGTTGCTGAGCATGTAGATGGCATGCAAACTGTGGCAGAATTATTGAGCGAATAAAAGTAGATTTCAATCCGGCATAAAAAATCATTCCAGCAGGGAATGATTTTTTTTACCAGTGTCGTGTGCTAAATCTTAGTTTCGATACACGTAATTGTCCTTCACATACACACGATTACCGACACGCAGATCGACTATATTATCCTGCACGATGGATTGATATGCACCATTGTCCAGGCGCACGCTGATTTGATATGCCTCGCGGACCTGTTGGTTGCGATTATTCTTTTCGATATTGTTGCCGACAATTGCACCGCCAACCACGCCAACAGCCGTTGCTGCTGCATTACCCAGGCCACCACCTACCTGGTTGCCCAAAATGCCGCCAACGATACCGCCGACTACAGCGCCGGCACCAGGCCCCCGGTTTTCACTTGATACCTGTACTACCTGTATGGATTCAATGACGCCATAGCTGCTATAGGGCGATTGTGAGGCTGGATAAGCCGTAGTCATCGATGGTGAGTTAGTACCGCAACCTGTGAGCAGGGCAGAGGCAGCAATACTCACAGCGATGGCAGATTTCTTATAGATGTTCATGATGATACTCCACTGTTGGTGATGTGGTAAATCGTATGCATAGTGAAGATCTTTGTCGGTGCGATAGCGTACTTTATCTTCAATGTGATCGAAGATATTTGTAATAAAACAGGATGGCTGTAGGAACTATCCCACATATCCCAGCGTGTTCAGCGTACAAGCGGCTGCCAGACTCTCTGATGCCAGTTTCAAGAATAAAAAACTACAGTGTAATCAGTTTGACGGACATCAAGAAACGCACCAATAAATACGCGATGTCGACATAAAGAATCATCTGATGGTTAACACAAACACGGCACGACATTCAATAATTTTGATAAGAGGGGAAAAAATGAATAGTACGCAGCCCCACATTTCTATGACTGCATATCCTTCGCTGACCACCGCAGGGACATTGCATCGCAGATATTCAGTCAGCTACACGCCGGCTGTATCACTCCCCATGGATTTTGGCTTGCTTGACGAGCCGATGCAAAACGATATTCTGGCGGCCTTGCCTGATGATGAGCTGGCCTTTCTGTTGCCACATCTCGAACTGGTCCATTTGCCCTTTGGTAAAGAACTCTATGAATATGGTGCCAAGCTGTCGCATGTCTATTTTCCAACTACCGCCATCGTTGCTTTGCTGTATGTGCTGGCAGATGGTGATGTTACCGAAATAGGAGTCACTGGCTATGAAGGCTTGCTCGGCATTTCTGCCCTGATGAGCGAACGTGCCATGGGTACAGCCATGGTGCAATCTGCCGGTGATGCTTACAAACTCAAGGCCTCGGTGTTGAAAGAAGCCAACGCCAGGGGAGGGAAGTTGCCGCAATTGTTGATGTGCTATACCCAGGCACTGTTTGCCCAGATGGCCCAAAACTCTGTGTCTGGGCGCCACTACTCTGTCGATCAGCAACTGTCGCGCTGGTTGCTCGACCGAATGGACAGACTGCACGGTAATGAACTAAAGGTGACCCAAGAAATGATTGCCAACATGCTGGGTGTACGCCGTGAGACAGTGACAGAAGCAGCTGGCAAATTACAGCAGGAAGGCCTGATACAGTACAAGCGCGGCAACATCACCATGCTCGATCGCGAGGGCCTGGAAATGCATGCCGGAGAGTGCTATCGCGTTTCAAGGCAAGAGTTTGAACGTATGCTGACTGCTTGCTGATGCCTTAATCGGGCAATAATTACGCAAACAGTTCTTATGTCGGAAAGGGAATGAAAGCTTCTATGGCAGTTCCCTGATTTTTTTCACCAGGCTTGACAGAAAAGCTTCCGCCCAGCAGCAGGGCGCGTTCACGCATGCCCAGTATGCCATGTGCTTTCGGCTTGGTAATGGCATCCTTTTGTATGCCTATGCCATTGTCAAGAATTTGCAACCACAAGCCCTTGTCAGTACGTTTCAAACTGATCTTGACCTCGGTGGCTTGTGCATACTTGATGACATTGTTGACTGATTCCTGGGTAATACGAAACAAGGCAATCGACCAGGAAGGGTCCAGGGTGTCGAAATCTTCTGTAATATCGGTCACATACGACAATCCGGCGATTGCAGTCGCTTCTTCGCAATAGTGTTGTATGGAAGCAGACAAGCCCAGATTGTCCAGCATGCTGGGTCGCAAATCCTCGATGATACGACGCTTCAAATCGACGGTATCCAGCAGGGCGCGTTTGGTTCTTTGCAATTGTTTGGCCAGTTCAGGCTCCTTGTCCTTGAGCTTTTCAGTGACGACAGAGATATCCATGCTGATGGCTGTCAGATTGGAGCCCATTTCATCGTGCAGTTCGCGCGCCAGTTTAGCCTTCTCGTTTTCCGAGACATTCAACAGGTGATGCGACAAGACGGATAATTGTTCGGTCCGCTTTAATACCGTGCTTTCCAGATTATCGTTGGCGATCTTCAATGCATTCTCTATTCCGCGCTGCTTATGGAAGCTGCGATAGATCAGGCGATAGAACAAGATCAGGACCAGCAAGGCAATCGAATTGGTGGCGGTGCCAAAGAACAGCGCATCCTTGTATTCATTGTAAAAATTGGTACGTCTGGCTACCAGTGCTTCGTTTTCTTCTTTTTCCATGATGATATCAAGCAGCCTGATTTCATCCATGACTTCCCGCCCTTCACCCACTTTAGATAATTCTATGATACCTGTCAGTCCAAATTCTCTATAACTCGAGATGCCATGTTCAAAAACTCTGGCCTTGCTGTCATACAGTTTGCGCAACTCCGACAGGTTTTTGATCTGCGAAGGATTGTTGCGCAATAGTTTTTCAAGCTCCTTGAAATCATCTTCCAGCTTGCTCTTGGCGATATCCCAGGGGCGCAGGTAAATCTCATTGCCCGACATGAAATAGCCGCGCAAGCTGCTTTCTGAATCCATGATAAGCAGATTGATATCCTTGAGTTTATCTTTGACGCTCCAGGTGTGTTCTACCCAATCATTATTGGTCTTGAGTTTTTCCAGGTTCTGGTAAGCGTTGTAGGCATTGCCTGTCAAGATCACGAGGCAGGTAACAAACAAAAACGTGATGTACAGCGGTATGGAAGTCGATGTGTTTTTTTTCATGAAAATTCCCTCGAAGAGTGTCTGAAATGATCATGTGCTTGTTGAAAAAAATCAAAGTCAGTCATACAGGTTTCCAGTCATTTTTTTTCAGGTCGACAAATTTTTATTTTTCGTCTGTGAAAAACAATACCTGAATTGATAAATTATGTGTCTTAAATTCTGGGGAAATTTTTTTTGCCCCTGAAATATGAAGCAGTAGGTTTTTTCCTACAAATGATTCCGCCTGTGCTTATTGCCAATCAAGCTCAGTCTCCTTAGAATAAAACATAGTTAACGCGCATAAAAATTTGGTAAGACTTAGACCATCGGTGTAATTCCGACAAATTTCAGTTCGTCTGAGTATGGAAAAAAATGGACGTCAAGAAAAAATTAAAAGTATTCTTAATCGAAGATGCGCAAAGAATACGTTCAGTGCTGATAGAGGTTTTGCAGCAGACGGACAATGTAGAGGTCATCGGTTTCGCAGAAAGTGAAAAAGAGGCTTTGAATCAATTGCGCTCTATCGAATGGGATGTCGCCATCGTGGACATCGGTTTGCGGGAAGGTAGCGGGCTGGCCGTCCTTTCCGGCTTGAAAAGTGATGGCCGTCATTATGGCTCCCGCCTGGTATTTACCAGCAACCCCAGCAATGCTTTAAAAACCCGCACCATGTCTTTGGGAGCAGAAGGCTTTTTTGATAAATCCCGTGAAATGGACAGCCTGGTTGATCACATACAGGCGCTGGCTCATTAAAGTACCATCAAATTTCATTGATTCCGGCCTGCAATGGTCATAGCTGGATAATGCTTATTCCAGCAAATTATTCTTCATGGCGTAATAAGTCAGGTCACAATTGGATTGCAAATTCATTTTCTCCATGACCCTGGTACGATAGGTGCTGACGGTTTTTACGCTCAGTGACAGTGTGACGGCAATATCAGATACCGATTCACCCTTTGCCAATCTTAAAAATACCTGAAATTCACGGTCAGACAGCTCAGTATGCAAGGCAGTTTCTGCATTATGGTCAAAGCCCTGGGCCAGGATTTCACCCACGTCTGCACTGACATAGCGACGCCCGGTGGATACAGTACGGATGGCCTTGATCAACTCTTCGGCATCGCACTCTTTGTTAAGATAGCCGTTAGCCCCCATTTTCAAGAGATTTACGGCATATTGCTGCGCTGGGTATCCACTTAAAATCAGGATAGGCAAGTTTGGCTGGCCCTGCTTGATTGTACGCAAGGTGTCGATACCGCTCTGATCGGGCATGCTGATATCGAGCAACATGACATCACATGCATCTCTTCTGGCGATGTCCAGCGCTTCGCGCCCGGTCGTGGCCTCTGCCACTACTTCGAAATCGTTCACTTCAGAAAATATCTGCCTGAAGCCGGCCCGTACAATTTGATGGTCGTCACAGACTGCGATACGTATCATTTTCTTCCTTCAAATTTGGGAATACACAAAACTACGTCAACGTGTTTCAACACGGCTTCACCGCTGGCAACAATGCATTTCACTGTATCAGGTTTTGAATGCGATGGAGATTTCCATGCGAGAGGATATTGTTGCGATAAGTCCTCTGCATCTGCCTATAGCATAGCACCTGGACCAAATATGGGGTGGCTTTGTCGCACCATGCGTGATAAACCTACGGGCTTACTCCTTGCAGAGCGGGTTTTCACACAAAATGTGGAAAAAATTTTGGCGCAGACAATACACGCACGTAATACATATTCTGCCGGGATAAGAAACAGCAAGATAATTAGCTCTTACTGTTTCCCGGAAACGATGAGGCCACAATTCTGAACAGGCGTTTGCTAGCGTGGCTGCCGATGGAACAAGACTCCCAAGGCCACTACAGTGGCAATTGCCACTCCCAGTATGGTCATGGGCTGTTTTCTGACTTGCACGCGGCAGGTATCCAGCAATTTCGCCTGCGATACATAGAGTTTTTCGCTATGCTCACATAGCTTCGCCACTGCCTGACTGGCACTGGCGTTTAATTTGCTGGCTGCCTGCTCTGTTAGTACAGTCAGTTTTTCAGCCACCGGCTTAACTGTTTCTGCAGTTTTTTCCTTGATCTGCTCAACTACTTGCTCAGCTACCGGCGCAGGCACTTGTTTAGCCAATGGCGGAGGGTTATCTCCGGTAGGGAAGGGGATGGCAGGATGGTTGATATTGTCGGCCACCGTTGCATTGACACGTGTGGCAGAATTATTTGCATTATTTGGCATGATGACTCCTTTTGCATAGTGGCTGACTGATGCCTGGCAGTGTCAGGGCATCAGCATACTGTTCAAGAACTATTGGGGGGCTGCAGTATTATCCGTGGCTGGCCGGCTTACTTTCGGTGGCAGGTTGCCACCTTCGCCTTCCCAGGTACTCATCTCGGTTTTTTGCAATTTTTTGGTGGCATTTTTTTCCTGATACAGTTTCTTGCCGAAAGCCGTCATCAAGGCCCAACTGGCAAGACCGGCAACAAGGAAGAGGTGTTTGGTAGCTATCATGTATTTCTCCAGAAAGAATTGATATTGATTGAGCTCATCCAGGATCAGGATCGGGGAATAGAGCTTTGAGAACTTTGAGAACTTTGCGAAGTGAGCGCAGTGAGATTGCTTTGCTGGCGCTTGATGCATAGGCGGATGATCTTTTGCGCATCGCCAATAGCGAACCGGCATCTGGCATTGGTCATCATTTGGTAGCCGCTGGTGCGCCATTGAGAGCTGGCAAGCAAGTGACCAATACCGACACGCAGCAAGCCGTAGATGAAAAGTGCGCCATTCTTGAGCAAACATGTATTCATTTTGATTTCTCCAGAAAATGGGTGAATCCTGAGATGAGCGGTAAGTCTGACTGCTGCAGCTAGCTGAATTTGCTATCGACTTGCAATGCATACTAGCATCGGCCCATTTCCCTCCATATAGGACACCGGCCCCCACCTTTGTAGGAATAGATGAAGTAAATCAGGTTCAGCAAATATTGCCCTGCATATGCAAATAGCACTCCAGGCACTGACAACAGCGGTAGCACCCTCCCCAGTTCCTACATGCTGGCAAGCCCATGTCCGATACTTTCAAATAAGCAATAACTTTAGTATGCACCCATGTCTAAGAGGCATGCCTCTAAGACAAAAAGCCTGTCGTGACCTAAACGTGGTGACAGGAAAAGATGTCCGCACCTTGCACCGCCTCTAGAGATAGCAGGCAATCAAAATTTGCATTCATGGCGGACTGACTCACTAACATTAAAGGAAGCATCATGAACAACGACGAAATTATTTCTACGCTGAACGATCTGATTGAAACCAGTAAAGATGGAGAAGAAGGATTCAAGATCTGCGCGGAAGATGCGAGTGGGCGTCACCCGCAACTGAAAGCCATGCTGGCAGAACGGGGACGCGAATGCGCCGCTGCCGCCAGTGAACTGCAAGAATTGGTGCGCAATCAGGGCGGTGACCCGGAAACCAGCAGCAGCGTCTCAGGTGCATTGCATCGTGCATGGACCAATATCCGCATGTCCATCGTAGGCAAAGATGATGAAACCGTGCTCAACGAATGCGAACGCGGTGAAGATGTCGCTGTAAAGGACTATCGCAAAGCCCTGGAAAAAGACTTGCCCGCCCACGTGCGCGTGGTAGTTGATCGCCAGTATCAAGGTGTGTTACGCAATCACGACACCATCAAGACCTTGCGCAACCATGTCAGGACGCATGCCTGATGGAGCGTCTAAGTGATGCGTGAATGATGGTCGAGTAAAATCGCTCATGGCAAGTTCTACGTGCAAACACAGAGCTTGCCATGCATCAGCGATCGGCATGAATAAAACAGCTATAATCCCTGTTATGAAAAAGCTGTTGCGACTATTCTTGTTATGTGTGCTGATGCTGGCTATCCCCACGCAAGCAGCCATAGCTGCGTCGAGAATATGTTGTGCCACCGGGCATTCGCAACATGCTGCCAGTCAGCAACATGAAGATCAGCATCATCCAGATGAATCCCACGATGCCACCAGCGCAGAATGCTGTATCGCTGCGGCGATCCTGAGCACCGTCTTACCCCCGGTTTTTCCGCCCACCACCTCAGAAAAAATTGATTTGATTTTTTCATCTTACGCTGGTCACATCAGCGATTGCCCTGACAAACCTCCCAGGTTGCACGCCCCTCAATAGTTATCTTCACCCTGATATTTTCAGGGTTTGATCGTCATTGCTACAGGCTGCGCCAGCCTGGGCAGCGACATGACATTTCCATTTTGGGACAAGGACAAGAATCATGAAATCACTACATATCGCCACGCTGCTCAGCCTGGCGCTGATAAGCCTGACTGACGCCATTGCTTCAGGCTCGCACACAGGTGACCACGGTCACGACACGATGATAGGCAAGCCCGGCAAGGCTGCGCAAGTGAGCCGTACCATCAAGATAGACATGAATGACAATATGCGTTTTACGCCTGCCAATCTGCAAGCCAAACACGGTGAAACCATACGTTTTCTCATCAGCAATTCCGGCAAACTCAAGCATGAGTTTGTTCTTGGCACAGAACAAGAACTTGGCCAGCACTATGAACTGATGAAAAAACATCCAGAAATGGAACACAGCGACCCCAATATGATCAGCCTGGCAGCCGGGCAGAGTGGTGAAGTGTTATGGCAATTCAGCAAGGCGGGCCAGATAGATTTTGCCTGCCTGCAAGCAGGGCACTACGAGGCAGGAATGAAAGGCAAAGTGCAGGTCCACACATCCAAAGCACCCAGCACAAGCAAAGCGCAGCCACATCAACATTAACGCTACCAGGACTAAATATGAAACTTATCAAGACATTGGCAATGACAATCTTCCTGGGCATGGGCTTGCAAATGGCCCATGCACAAGAAACCAACCTGGCCAGCCCAGAGAGCAAGGTACCTGCCAGCGCCAGCCATGACGCTTCTGAAGCTGAAGTCATCAAAATAGACCAGAGCGCCAACAAGATCACACTCAAGCATGGCCCTATTAAAAACCTCGACATGCCGGCCATGAGCATGGTGTTCAGAGTCAAGGATACAGCCATGTTAGCTAAACTTGCCGTTGGCGATAAAGTCAGGTTCAGGGCAGAAAAAGTCAATGGAGCAATCTATGTGACCGACATTCAAGCCGTCCAATAATAAGCAGAATCCCGGCTGCTCAGACCATGCCTATCTGGTTTGAGCATCCGGACTTACCATAGACTGGCCAATACCTTGTCTGAATTTGACACTGATCGATCTGGATGGGAGGATTTGTCCCAGACTGTTCGCTAACGAACAGAGGTTTTCTTGCAGGCATGACATGATGTTATAGAACTAAAAATCAGTTATGATGAACATCGGCAAATAACAAATGTTCAAAGTATTGATCAACGCAGGATGACAAACGGAGAATACAAATGCGCAAAGTATGGCTATTATTGTCGATGAGTTTGGTATTGTTGCTTTCTGGTTGTGGCTACAATGGCTTCCAGAGTGGGGACGAGCAAATCAAGTCCAGCTGGTCTGAAGTGTTAAACCAGTACCAACGTCGTGCTGATCTTGTGCCTAATCTGGTGAGTACCGTCAAAGGCTTTGCCGCACAGGAAAAAGATGTGTTGCTGGGTGTCACCAATGCCCGTGCTAAAGTTGGCAGCATGCAGGCCACGCCAGAACTGCTGGCCAATCCAGACGCATTTGCAAAATTCCAGTCCGCCCAGGGCGAATTATCCGGTGCCTTGTCCAGGTTGCTGGTCGTCACTGAAAATTACCCGCAACTAAAATCAGACGCCAACTTCCGCGACCTGCAAGCCCAGCTTGAAGGCACAGAAAACCGCATCGCCGTCGCACGCAATCGCTATATCAAGGCCGTGCAAGAATACAATGTGCTGGTACGCTCCTTCCCATCCAACCTCACAGCCATGATGTTTGGTTACCAGGTCAAGCCCAATTTTGCGGTAGAAAACGAAAAAGAAATCGCCAAGCCGCCCAAAGTGGATTTTGCCGCGCCAGCGGTTAATAAGCCTGATAGTGCTGGCAGCGCAAAATGAACATCCTGCACAAAACAGCGGCAGC
Source organism: Undibacterium sp. (assembly GCF_030683615.1). Taxonomy (NCBI): domain Bacteria; kingdom Pseudomonadati; phylum Pseudomonadota; class Betaproteobacteria; order Burkholderiales; family Oxalobacteraceae; genus Undibacterium; species Undibacterium sp. Next base: position 160,069 of record NZ_JAUXQE010000043.1, on the reverse strand, counting down.
ATTCTTCATATGCATGCTGCTGTTGACTTTTGGCGCTCACGCACAGCTTGCCGTGCCACCCCTGCAAACGCGCGTCACTGACCAGACTGCCACCCTCAGCAGCGAGCAAAAAGCCATGCTGGAACAAAGCCTGCAAAGCTTTGAAAATACCAAAGGCAGCCAGGTCGCCGTGTTGATTGTGCCAAGCACAGCACCAGAAAGCATAGAACAATTCGCCCTGCGCGTGGCAGAACAATGGAAACTGGGGCGCATGAAGGTGGATGACGGTGTCATCCTGCTGGTTGCCAAAAATGACCGCGCCATGCGCATAGAAGTCGGCTATGGACTTGAAGGGGCACTCAATGATGCAACCGCCAAACGCATCATTGCCGAAACCATGACACCCCACTTCAAGCAGGGTGACTACTATGCAGGCATCAAAGCAGGCACTGACCAGATCATGCGCGTCATTGACGGCGAACCCTTGCCAGCAAAAAAATCCGGCAGCGCCACAGGCGTTGGCGGCTTTGAGCAATATCTACCCTTCCTGTTGATCGCGGCGCTGGTAGTCGGTGGCGTCTTGCGCGCCATATTCGGCAGATTTCTGGGTGCAGTCATCACAGGTGGTGTGGTTGGCGTAATTGCCTGGTTTGTGGCCGGTGCTATTTCCTTGGCAGTGCTGGCTGCTCTGGCTGCCATGATATTCAGCCTGTTTAGTGGTGTGATGGGCAGGCGCGGCATCGGCGGGTATTATGGCGGTTCAGGTCGCGGTAGCAGCGGCGGCGGTTTTAGTGGTGGCGGCGGTGGTTTTGGCGGTGGCGGTGCATCGGGACGGTGGTAAATATGAAAAAACTCAATTTCCAGCGTATCGCAAAACATCTGTTGACTGGCACATCCAGCCTAAGAAAAGCCTTTCCGCCCTTGAGCTTGCATGCCATAGAATCCGCCATCAAAGAAAGCGAAGCGGCGCACCAGGGACAAATTCGCTTCGTCATCGAATGTGCACTCGATAGTGCCGCCTTGTTTGCAGGCCAGACCGCCAGGGCGCGCGCAATAGAAGTCTTTGCGCAACTAGGGGTGTGGGACACCGAGCACAATAACGGCGTGTTGATCTACGTGCTGCTGGCAGACCGTGATGTAGAAATTGTTGCCGACCGTGGCATAGACCGCCAAACCCCCACAGACACCTGGCGCCAGATCTGCCACGTCATGGAAGCCGCCTTCAAACAAGCCCACTACGAAGACGGAGCCGTCAAAGGCATACAGGCCGTTGGCCAGCATTTGAGTACGCATTATCCAGCAAACGGCGAAAATAAAAATGAATTGCCGGATAAACCGGTGATACTTTAAAAATCCAGGGAGCCGCCAGATGCGAGACAAGTAGCACCCTGGCTCAAGCAGAGCGACTGCCAGCAAAATATCCCAGCGTACCCGCACAACTTGACAGCGCCGCACCCCAGCAAATATCGATAGCCGCCAGCACCGGCGACCAGGCTTTTAGCGTCGCCAGATTGCTGAGGTCATATGTCCCATATGCCACCAGACCCAGCAAGCCACATAAGCACGCTGCCTGACGCCAGCTTTGCGCACGCAGGGCAGGCAGGATGCCCAATACCAGCAATCCAGAGGAATACAACAGATAAAAAAGTGCTGCCGGTATTAACCTGGGTTGCGGCAGCATCAAGTCACCCAGATAAGCCTGGTAAGTCGACCCCATCAACAACCCCAGCCATATAGCATCCAGCGCAAGTATGGCGACTAGCGCAGCACCATAAGCAATCAGCAATTGCTTGCCTGTTGGTGATGTCACTGTGGATAGCATATGCATGGCAAAAATCCATTTCAAGTAGTGAGGGAATACCCATTTGCAGATTGACGAATGGAAAGACTCTCCATTGCAAGACAGTGCGCAAGATCAGAGTAGCAGATATCTCAAATAATCCGTATGATCATTGACATGCGTGGCCCCAGTTTAATTGCTCAGTCTTCTACCTGGCGAGAAAATTAATGAAAACAAATGAGGGAATTGCAGCGACTGCGATTGATGCGCAGAAAGGTGAGCGTGATTATGCACTGCTTGAGATACCTGCTTACATGCCCTGGTCTGAGAGAAAATTGCTTGAAGGAGAGTCTGAAGCATTAATCGCCCATCTCGATGCGACCAGCATGTGGCTGTCGCCTGAACAGTTGCAAACAGTAACAGAATCAGACTTCGAAGAATTATTGTCTGAACTCAAAGAAACGCTTGGAAATGCCAGTTAACATGAATCTTGAAAAACGCTCCAGTTCCATCTGAGAAGCGTTTTTCTGTTTATGCTGACTTCACTCCAGCGACTTGGCCTTTACTGCCGGTAAGCGCCTTTCCTATCCCCGTGAAACACATTACATTGAGCGGGAACTCCAAAAGCACATGCAAAAGACTCAGGAAGAATAAAACCTGCAATCCCAGATTATAGTCATATGCATACAGCGCTATCGACAACAGCCAAATCGTAATCGTCAAAACCAAAGTCTGCCTGGGAACCTTATGCCATTTGATGACCGATGTTTTTGAAAACCAGTTCAGGTAATGATAGGTGTAAGCAAAAGCAATAAACCGCATGATCACAAAACCTGCATCGCTGGTAAAAATCTCGCTAGTCCTTTGCAACGTATCGAGATGAAAAATATTGATTAAATTAAAATTCAATGATGCAAATTGAAAATAACTTTTGTGAACATCAATACTGACTACATACTGCAAGCCGTCTGGCTTGATAAGAAAAAAACTTGCCGCACAGACGATCAAAACCGCGATGGACAAATACCCCGAAAACGATTTTTCTTTCAATGCACCAAACAGCATAAACGCCAGCGTAAAAATAAAGACGTGAATAATGGTGGGGAGAAAAAGACCTATCCAGATTAAATAAGCTGGAGACTTATTGACCAGGCCCACAGCCAGCAAGGCCAGAACCACCAGCGCAATCCGATAAAGCCTGTCTTCTACCAGCGCAAAAATAAGCGACAAAAAAACAGCAAGCGCAACCAGGTTTGCGGCAAAAGTGCTGTCTTTAGAAAGTGGTATAAAGGCCGGGACGAAAAGCAAAACAAAGCACAAACCGATCAAAAAAATAAAATCGTATTTGCCCTTGGTGAAATAATTTTTTTTATGCAGCCATCCTATTTCGGTCAGGTAATGCAATGGCCCCAGTACACCGTAAGAGAACAAAAACAATTCGAAAGGGATGATGAACGCAATGACGCAAGAAAAAATAATCAGAGCAGTGTTTATATAATTAATGCTGTTGGTGGTCATAATTTCCAACTAAACATAATTTGAGCTCATCACATTCTCGGCCTAGTCTGACTGATGAAATGGCATTGGCTTCTCTAAATGTCTGCACAAAACCTGAAATTGGAAATGGACTCAAAAGAATTTATCGAAAGGTGCGTGATGCACTGCTTCATCAATTCTTCGGAATTGTGATTCGTCTATATTTTTATAGTTAGAACGTAAGGTCTTTGTTGTAGACGCGACAGAAAGTTTATTTAAACTTTGCGGATCTTCTGCAGGCAGTGGCGCCTTAACATTTGAAATAATAATCGCATTAATATTTTTAATTCCGTGTATTAAACAATACCGAAGCCTCGCATTCCCATCAATAACAATTAATTGACCGTCCATTTCTTCCAATACTGGCGGACAGACGATAGAATATGAACCGTCATCAAATACAATTTTTTTCAAATCAAATAGGTCGTGACCATCTTCATTTAAGTCTTTAATGTAATCCTCCATTTGAAATACTTTATATTCTTTAACAGATTTCTGTAGCACTTGAATGTCTTTTGAGACTTCGATATTTTTCATCAATATTTCAGCATTCTTATACTGCGGAATGGTCCTTAGTAAGGAAAATAACTCTTCTTTTATACATTCCTGATATGGAAGTTCGGATGGCTTTGGGTGACTTCGAACAAATAATTTCTGCAATTCTGCCCAAATAATTTGTAAAACTGCAGAGTCGGTGCTGTAAGTATATACACGTAAAATTTCTGAAGTGTAATCTCTATCACTACCAATTTTTTTTCGTAAATCACTTATTACCGCCCTACCTTGTTTTGATGGCATATCAAAGAAAAAACCGTTTATTAATATACTCTGTTCGTATTCAACCTCAACTATCTGAGCCCCCATCTTTGATAGCAGCGCGCGACGCCTTAATTCATGTTTATCAGTCTCCTTGGGTACAATACAAATAATCTCTACCCCCCGTCGTGCAGCCGCTAAAACTGCTAAAAATGAAAAATCTAGCCAGTATGTTGATGTACCACTAAAACAAAATAGATTATTACATTGTCTCAATGAGTGCATCATTAGAAAGAGTTTTTCATCAAACCCTTGAAATGATCGTGCAGCGATATTTGTACGGATTTTTGAGCGTTCTTTTCGTAGGAAATCAGCAACTGCATCTTCTCCGGATTTATGAAGTGACTTTTTCTTCGTCGAATTTATTTCAAAATCTGTAGAGTTTATATTGCCAGTGTTAATAGAAATAACATATATGCCTGTTTGTAGCGATGATTGAATATGCGTCGCACTAGAAATTACTGCATTCGCTAATGAGTACAAAAAGTCCAGAGCTCGATTCGGTTTTTTCGAAGCACTAACGTTCTCGCATAATCGGAACGCAAGGATTTCTGAAAGAATTCCTCTATCAAGCTCCCTACTTGCAGTTGGATTAAATACAAAAGATGGTAAATTGCTAACTACACCCCCATCGATAAGAAGAGATGGGCCAACGGGAACGGCTTTGAAAAAAAATGGGATTGTGCATGAGCAGCGAACTGCCAAGGCTACACTGTCATCTGGAGTGGTCTCTCTTGACCATATTTTGGGTTGACCAGTGACTAAATCCGTTGCAACAATATGAAGTGGAATGCGAAGTTCTTTGAATGTAATTGGGCCTGCTACTCCCAATGCCCGTTCCGGTTGAATAATTTGACTTAACTTATTCTGGAGCCATGATTCAATTTGAACAGAACTATGCAAACCAGAGTTACGTGCAATTTCTGCAGCTATTTTCCAACGTCCCCATGTACAAAAACGAGCAACTTTAAGTAAAAAAGATTTTTTGAAAAAAATTTCTTCTTCTATTTTTTGGGGGCTAATAAAAGAAGGGAAATTAGTTTCCTCTAATAGTTTTGAGAGTTGAGGAGCATCATAGCCTGCAGCAATCAGCGCTGCCACGATAGAACCGCCAGATGTCCCAGCCACACGTTCGAAGCTCACACCTGCTTCGCGTGCGGCCGCATATGCACCAGCGTGTGCAGAGGCGCGCACTCCACCACCTTCAAAAACTCCCCAACAATGAGAAAAATACATTGTTTGCAAAGGTTCTTTTTTTTCACTTTTCATACAATCACCGCAATGTATTCATTAATTTTGCCTTTGCAATGGCAATTAAATTCGAAGAGCAATAGCGTTCCAATCCAAGAAGGACTTCATCTAAAGAAATTTTGTTTTCACAAACTTCACGAATAAAAGATTTGACGGTATGCGACAGCTCAAAATTTAATTTGACGGAAAGATTAATTGCTCTAGATGCTTGAATCGTAGGCAAAATCACTTCATTCGCTTGGAATTCAACAATTTTATCTTGGATAGCAGAGTAAGCACCTATCTCAAAAATACTCGGTTTTCCAAAAAATTGAGCAGGTTTAAAAATGACGGAATTAAATGTATAGTCAGCGGTTAGAGGTAGCGTTTCAAATTTCAAATCTAATGAATGTCGTTTGATATGATAAGTATTTGGTAAATCCCAGGCATCAAAGTAAATCGTTGACTCCCTTCTACCACAGCCTCCAAATACTGTCGGTATTGCATCTTCACCGAGAACATCAACAACAGAGTGCTCACCAGATGCGACCATGTCTATGTCATTTGAAATGCTGTTTGCGGAGTTAACTAATTCATTAATTCTATCGCGTGCCCAACCACCGAATACAACAGCATTGATTTTTTTTTCACACATTGCCTCAATATGAACGCTAAAAAGTTGATCAGAATAAATTAATGCGTTGAATCTTTCCTGCATATACTCCGCGGCATGCTCTAGTAGCAAGGGTGATACTAGATTTGCTCTAGGCCTTGGTCGAAGGATCGGCAATATTTTTATTGGAAGAATCGGAGGTGAACTGTTCATTGTTTCAGTGTTGCCTAGTAAATATAAACTGTTCAAATTATAGATTGTTTATTTTCGAACAAGCTGCTTTGCTATCGATTATTGTTCTACAGTTTATTAATTGCAAGATAATTGCCGATTAGAGGGCAAACATCCTGGTCTAATCGGTACATGATATTTTCAGCCGTTCTAGGTTGCCATGTTTCTTTCTTGTTCGTGCACTACGACTTCAAATGTATTTGCTGAAGCACTATTGTTTATAATCTTTTCAATGCGCTTTGCTTGGGCTGGGTCCTAGCTTCCTATCGGCTGTGCCCTTATAGCGAGCCTCAGCAATAGATGTTTGTGGATATTTTAAAATGTCAAAGTTCTACATATATCAGCAAAGCGGTAGTCCATTCTCCAGTAATTTGCTCCATCAGTATTACGCAATAGATAAAGCGTACCCCATCTATGCTTTATAAGTTTTTTCTTTAGGAGCGGCTTTTTTGATTTCGATACCCGTTAACGAGGCAACTATTTTGGGCATTTTGGTGATATTGGAAAGTACCGTCAAAGAAATTGGATGTCAATAAACGCAAAAAATGCTTAGAAAACAAAAAACCCGCTAAAGCACAAGGCTAAAAGCGGGTTCTTTGCATCTGGCAGATCGCTCTGCAAGAAAATTCTGGTGGTGATAGGTGGACTTGAACCACCGACCCCAGCATTATGAGTGCTGTGCTCTAACCAACTGAGCTATATCACCAAGAAGCCTGCGATTATGTCAGTTTGGCTTTTGGCTGTCAATATGCAAAACCAGATTTTGATGGAAACCGGGGCTATTTTTGCTTAAAAAGCAAAGCATTTCTGGTTTTGTGTCTGCATTATGCTGCGTATTGTTAAAAATGAGGTTCGCAATGAGATTCCCAGCAAAGCTCGTAGTGAGCTTGGCTGGGGTTCACTCTGGGATTGCTAGTGCTTGCCTGACGGTGTCCATGATTTGCGCCTGGGCATCGGTTGCAAGGCAGTCGATGATGATGCGGTTTGGCATGGATCTTAGCCAGGTGACCTGGCGTTTGGCGAGTTGGCGGGTGGCGATGATGCCTAGTTCGCGCATTTCTGCCAGGGTGGTTATGCCATCCAGGTAATCCCAGGCCTGGCGGTAGCCTACGCAGCGTATGGATGGCAGGTTGGCGTGCAGGTCTGGTCTTTGTTTTAAGGCTTTGACTTCATCGATAAAGCCTTGCTGGAGCATGGTGTCAAAGCGCAGGGCGATGCGTTGGTGCAGTACGCTGCGGTCTGATGGTTCCAGCGAGATGGCGTGCATGTCAAAGGGTGGGGCGGGACGTTCCTGTTTGGCCAGCAGGGCGGACATGGGCTGGCCGGTGATGGCGATGATTTCCAGGGCGCGTTGTATGCGCTGGCTGTCTTGCGGTTTCAGCCTTGCTGCGGTTTCCGGGTCCAGCGTTGCCAGTCTGGCGTGCAGGGCGGGCACGCCTATGCGGGCGGCTTCTGCATCGAGCTCTGCGCGTATAACCGGGTCTGCGCCTGGCAAGTCGTCCAGGCCATCCATCAGGGCTTTGAAATACATCATGGTGCCGCCTACCAGCAGGGGCAGCTTGCCCCTGGCTTGTATGTCGGCGACCAGTCTTTGGGTGTCTTTGCGAAATTGCGCTACTGAGTAGGATTCTGCCGGGTCGATGATGTCGATCAGGTGATGGGGTACTGCTGCCAGTTCTTCTGCATTGGGTTTGGCCGTGCCTATGTTCATGTCGCGGTAAACCAGGGCAGAATCGACGGAGATAATTTCTGCCGGGTAGTTGCGCGCAATTTCCAGCGCGGCGGCGGTTTTGCCTGAGGCGGTAGGCCCCATGATGGCGATGACTTTATTAACTAAGATATTCATACTGGTTGTTCTGCCGGAGGTTCGGCTTCAAGCAATGCTGGTAAGACGCGGGCGGCGATAAAGATCAGGCTGCCCATGCAGCAGGCGATGATGGCGAGTGGATAGACCGTGCCATTATGCGTGGCACCAACGATGCTACCGACGATAAAGGCCGCCAGCATATACAGCGCGCCCATGAGGCCAGCGGCAGTGCCTGCCTGTTGCGGGAAAGGTGAGACAGAATTGGATTGTGAAATAGGGAAGTTGATGCCATGCGCACCCATGGTCATGAACATGATGGGCGGTATCATGGCCCAGTGGTGCATGCCAGCCATGGTCAGTGTCAAGAAGCTCGCACCCGCTGCCAGCGACAGGCTGCTGCCTATGCGCAGGGTGATCCTGGTGCCATAGCGTGCATGCAGGCGGCGGCATACCACAGTGCCACTGAGGTAGCCGGATACGCCAAAGGCAAAACAATACCCAAACCAGGCCGTCGGCAAAGCCAGCACCTTGATCAGCACCACTGATGCGCCGGAGATGAAGACGAAGATGGAGCCATACGACAATGCACCCGGCAAGGCGTATACCCAAAATACTGGCGCACCCAGCACGATGCGGTAATTGCGTAGCAAGCCGCTGATGTTGGTGGCCTTGGCGTCTTTGTACAAATTGGTTTCTGGCAGGCGCAAGATGACCATGATGAGCAAGGCAGCAGCCAGCAGTGCATGCACGAAAAACGCCGCCCGCCAGCCGAGATTGACTTGCAGGAATGAACCCAGGATAGGTCCCAGCAAAGGTGCGGCAGATACCCAGCTACTGGCCTTGGAAATGACCTTGACGCTGTCTTGCGGGTCATAGGCATCGCGCACGATGGCACGGGCAATGATGACAGCAGAACAGCAACCCAGTGCCTGCAGGAAGCGTGCAATGATGAGCATGCCCATGCTTTGCGATGCGCCACACAAGAGGCTGGCCAGCATGTAGAGGCTGAGTCCGGCGATGACCACGGGGCGACGGCCAAAGCGGTCAGATAAGGGGCCTATCACCAGTTGCGCGCCACCAAAGCCAGCGACGAAGATGGTCAGCGTCAGTTGTACCGTAGCGGCAGGCACGTCAAACACGGTGGCCAGGCTGGGCAGGGATGCCAGGTAGAGGTCAGTAGACAGCGGTTGCAGCATCAAAAATGCGGCAATCAGAAAGAACAGCGGCGCTGTTGAAAACTGGGAGATGGCCTGGGCTGACTGGTTCATGGGGGTTTGCATGCTATTGACCGCGCAAGAACATCTTGTCGAGGTCATTCAAACCCAGTTGCACCCAGGTTGGGCGGCCATGGTTGCACTGGTCTGAACGTTCTGTATGTTCCATCTGGCGCAGCAGCGCATTCATTTCTGGCACGGTCAGGCTGCGGTTGGCGCGCACGGCAGTGTGGCAAGCCAACGTACCCAGCAATTCATTGCGCCTGTCTATCAAGACGCGCGAGCCGCCAAATTCACGCACTTCACGCAAGACATCGCGTGCAAGTGACTGGGCATCGGCATTCTTCAAGAGAGCGGGCACGGCGCGCACGGCCAGCGTCGTCGGCGAGATGGCGGCCATATCAAAGCCCAGCGCCTTGAGTGTGTCCTGATGTTCTTCTACAGTGCCGACTTCGACAGCATCGGCAAAGAAGGTGATGGGAATCAGCATGGGTTGCACTGGCATGCTGTTTTCATCAAGGGCGTTCTTTAACTGTTCGTAGAGTATGCGCTCATGGGCGGCATGCATGTCCACCAGTACCAGTCCCTTGCTGTTTTGTGCCAGCACATAGACGCCATGCAATTGGGCGAGGGCGAAGCCTAATGGGTAGTCGTCATCAGGCAGGCTGTTGGCAACCGGGTTGGCGGGGGCATAGCTGGCACCAGCCTCATTGACGCCACCATTGACATTGGGGCGGAAGAAAGCGCCATAGCTTTCCATGCTTTGGGTGACACCGCCATTGGGCTGTGGGCGGTAGGGGTTTTGATAGGCATTGCCGTAGCCGCTGCCACCAGTATTTCCGCCGCCAGCATAGGGGGATGGGTTGGCAAACTGCGCCGCAAAAGTGGTTTGCTCACCGGAAATCCAAGGCATGCTTCCACTCGCAGGTGCTGCCACGCCAGAGCCAGCAGACATGGGGCCGGGTACAGTACCAAATGCAGTGGCGGATGTTTGCGCCAAGGCGCGGCTGACCGCATGAAAGACAAACTGATGCACGGAGCGGCTATCGCGAAAGCGTACTTCTATCTTGGAAGGGTGTACATTGACGTCGACCAGTGCCGGGTCCAGGTCCAGCCCCAGTACATAGGATGGATAACGGTCACCGTGCAAAACGTCTTGATAGGCAGCGCGCACGGCATGGGTCAGCAGCTTGTCGCGCACAAAGCGGCCATTGACGTAAAAGAATTGCGCATCAGCGCGGGCCTTGGATGCTGTGGGCAAGCCGACAAAGCCGTGTATCCGCAAGGGGCCAGCACTTTCATCAAGTGACAGGCGGGCATTCGAGAAAGCTTCACCCAGAATCTGCGCACTGCGTTTGTCGATGGCGCTGACATTCCAGTGATCAACTGCCTTGCCATTGTGGCTTAATGAGAACGAAACATCGGGCCTCGCCAGGGCAATACGACGCACGATCTCGGCGCAATGACCAAATTCTGTCTGCTCGGACTTTAAAAACTTGCGCCTGGCCGGGGTGTTGTAATACAGGTCTTGCACATCCACGGTGGTACCTTGTGCGCCGGATGCGGGCGAGACCTTGCCGTTTTCTATTTGCCAGGCATGCGGTGCATCGGCAGTGCGGGTGGTCAGCGTCAGCAGCGATACCGAGGCGATCGAGGCCAGGGCCTCGCCACGAAAGCCCAGGGTAGCGACATGCTCCAGTTCATCCAGGCTGGCAATCTTGGAGGTGGCATGGCGGGCCACGGCCAGCGTTAACTGGTCGGGCGGTATGCCGCGGCCATTGTCGGTAATGGCAATGCGCTTGACGCCGCCTTCTTCAAGTCGGATGACGACATTGCTGGCACCGGCATCCAGGGCGTTTTCCAAAACTTCCTTGACGACGGCAGAAGGTCTTTCGACGACTTCGCCTGCGGCGATCTGCGAAATCAGGTTGTCGGGCAGGGCCAGGATGGGGCGATGGGTAGCAGGGTTCGAATTCATGCCATGATTATACCTGTCAGGCGTCGCAGACATTGCTGACTGGTGTATGATTGCGGCGGCTTTATCTACAGACCATCTAGACCCTGGGACAATAATGGATTTTATGCAACTCTTCGGCATGATTTTGCATGTCGATAAAATGCTGGGCACCTTCGTTACGCAGTACGGCACGCTGGTTTATGTCATTTTGTTCGCCATTGTATTTTGTGAAACGGCTTTCGTGATTTTCCCTTTCTTGCCTGGGGATTCTTTGCTATTCATTGCCGGCGCTCTTTGTGCCGCTCCTGATTCACCAATCAATGTCTGGCTGCTGATTGCCTTATTGATCGTCGCTTCAATCACTGGCAATTCTATTAATTACTGGATAGGCAGTATGATAGGGCATAAGGTGATGGCGAAAGACTATCAGTGGATAGACCGCAGATCCCTGATGAAAACCCATGAATTCTATGAAAAACATGGTGGCAAGACGGTGGTGCTGGCGCGCTTTATCCCGCTGGTGCGTACTTTTGCTCCCTTCGTTGCCGGGTTTTCTGAAATGACACACAGAACCTTCCAGTTGTATAACGTCCTGGGCGCCTTATTGTGGGTATTCAGTGTGGTCCTCGGCGGTTATTATTTTGGTAATATTCCTGTCGTCCGTGATCATTTGAATACTATCGTCTTGATCGGTGTTGGTGCTGCGGTAGTGCCTGTGGTACTGGGCGGATTATGGAAATTGTTCAAGAGGCCTAACAAAGCTTCCTGATTCAAACACGCGGGTAATGTGAAAGCAAAGTCCACTTCATCCCATATCATCTGGCTGCATGCCAGTGCACCAGCCAAGCCTGCGTTGGGGCAGGCGTGTAATGGTTGTGGAGTTTGCTGTGCTGCCGAACCCTGCCCGGTGGCAAGGGTGTTTTTGTGGCAGTTCAAGGGGAGTTGCCGTGCTCTGGAGTGGCATGCAGACGCGCAGCAATATCGCTGTGGCATGTTGCTGCAGGCTGCCAGTTATGTAGGCTGCTTGCCACTTGGCTGGCAAAGCTGGTTTGCAAAAAGGGTAAGGCGCTGGATTGCAGCGGGCACGGCTTGTGATTCTGATGCCAGTGCCGCTGCTGCTGTTTCTACTGCAAATAGCGGTGAGTGACAGCTTTCAAGGCAAGAGCAGCGCACTGATCATGCTCAGGGCTATATTACCGCCCACCAGTATGGCCGGGGTTTGCAGATCCGGCTTCAAATCATCAACATCAAATTCATTGTGAATGGCTGTCGAAATGCCATCGACGGCTTCTTCGCGGCTGCCTTTTGCGACTGTTGCATTGGTTTCAATCACACGCGCTGCGACGCTAACAAAGTCAAACTTGCTCATCAAGCTGCTGAAGATGGCTTTATTGATTCTGGATTGTTCGCTGAGGCTGGCAATCTGGGTGTTCAGCTTTTCCTGGATGATGGCACTTTTGGCTTGCGCGCTGTCCAGGATATTGGGGTAGGCATCCAGCAGTTTGCCTATGACAAAACGGGACAAGTCTTCACCATGTTTTTCAACGATGAAATGCACGGCAGCAGCGGCCCCCTGTTTTTGGCCTATGAAAAAATAAGCGATGGGCGCGAGCAGGCTGACCAGTATCAAGACTGTGCCACCATGTTGACGGGATGCCATGCTGGCACAAACAAAAAACAGGATAATGTTAAAAACGATACCAAAAGCGGTGTAAGCGATAATCCGGCTGCTTAGTTTGACGCCTGCCAGCGCTGTTACATTTAAAATGCTTTTAATTGCCATATATGCTGTCCTGCCCTTGTTTAGAGTGAGAAGTGAGAACTGAGAATCGACCAACAAATCATAGCATAAGAGAAATTTAAGACAACAAAAGTAAGTTTTAACGTGTCATCAATAAGAGACGCAGGGCCAGCAAGGACAACACGGCTGCCAGTAGGCGTGCCTGCAATCTGGCCACTTTGGCATGGCGCATCAGGGCCTGTCGAATGACATGGCCAAAGCTGCCCAGCAAGGCATGGAAGACAGTGCTGATGATGGTCAACACCACGCCCAGCAACAGCAATTGTTGCGTCACCATGCCCGCATGCGCATCGACAAATTGCGGCAAGAACACCATGAAGAATAATAGGGCCTTGGGATTGAGCAGGCTGTTCAGGCAAGAGCGGGCAAACACGCTGCGCAGGGACGTAGTCTGGTTGGCAGCTTGCGTCACAGGCGCAGACTTGTGCAGAGCCTTGTATGCCATCCAGAGCAAATATAGTGCACCGGCATAGCGTATCAAATCGAATGAAGGTGGCCAGGCGATGATGATGGCGGTGATTCCACAAGCGGTCAGTATCGTCAGCAGGGTATCGGCAAGCCCTATGCCCAATGCAGCGGCGACACCGCCACGCACACCATGCTGCATGCCGCAAGTCATGACGAAAGCCATGTTCGGGCCGGGTGAACACAGCAACAGCAAGACGGCGATGCTGAAGGTGGCGAGGGTATTTAAACTGATCATGTTAGCTATCCTGGTGATTGCTGAAAAGATGCAGGCAGTGTAGTCTTTTGATCTGATACAGTAAAAAAATTGTTCTAGATACTATCTTGTTACTATTCTATGGCCCTGGCTCGCTACAAATCCATCGTTGATGATTATGCTGCCCGCATACGTAGCGGCAAATTGCGACCTGGCACGCAATTGCCAACCTTGCGCAAGCTCATGCAGGAGCACGGCATTGCCCTGGCAACGGCCTCCCGCGTCTATACCGAGTTGGAGACGCATGGCCTGGTTGCCTGTGAGATGGGGCGCGGCACTTTTGTGCGCGATACCAGCCTGCCACGTGGCTTGGGGCTGGAGCAGCAGACCTTGCAATCGGGGGCGGTAGATTTGATTTTTAATTATCCTTGCCTGCCTGGGCAAGACGAAATGCTGCGCGAAGGTTTGCGTTGCATCGCCAGTTCAGGCGATCTGGATGCCTTGTTGCATGCTGCACCCCAAGGTGGTCGCCCGCATGAGCGGCAGATCATTGCCCGTCATTTACGTAACCGTGGCTTGCGCCTGCCTGCGGAACAGGTACTCATCGTCAACGGTGCGCAACAGGCGCTGGCGGTGACTGTGCAAGCCTTACTGGCACCGGGAGACATCCTGGTCATGGATGCACTGACTTTCCCCGGCATGAAAACCCTGGCGCAATCAGCACGGCTGGATGTGGAAGCCTTGCCGCTGGCAGCAGGAAAATTGAACTTGCCAGCCCTGGCTGCGCTGTGCAAGCGGCGGCCAGTGCGTGCCGTGTATGTGATGCCGACCATGCATAATCCCATGGGCACGGTGATGACAGATGCAGAGCGAAAAAAACTTGCGCAACTGGCGCAAAAACATCAATTTTTGATCATTGAAGACGGGGCCTATGCCTTTCTGGCAGAGCCTGCGCCAAAGCCAGTGTTTACTTATGCGCCTGAGCAAACTGTGTATGTTTCCGGTTTATCCAAGAGCGTGGCATCGGGTTTGCGCATAGGCATGCTGGCTGCACCGCTAGCATTGATACCTGCGCTGGAAACAGCAATCCGCGTCACATCCGGCAATACACCTTCCTTGATGATAGCCCTGGCTTGCCTGTGGATAGAAGCGGGTGTCGTCGACGAACTGGAAGTAAGGAAGCGCAAAGACGCCAGGCAAAGACAGAAGCTGGCACAAGCGGTCCTGCATGGCTGTATGCTGACAGCGCATCCCTCTTCTTATTATTTGTGGTTGAGTTTGCCGGAAACTTCACGGGCGGAACAAGTTGCTGCTGCTTTGGCAGAGCAGGGCATTATGGTGGCAACTGCCGATGCGTTTTCCGCTGGGGCATCTGTGCCGCATGCCTTGCGGCTGGCGATAGGTTCGGTACCGCTGGATGTTCTTGGGCAAGCCCTGACAAAGATAAAAGTGGCGTGCTGGTCTTAGTGAGCCTTAAGCAAGTTCGATATCTGTAGCTTCAACGCGTCGGAAATTTTTTCATCTCGCTAATTTTTACCTGCATGCCATGTGCTGTTGGTAATTCAGTGAGACATTGCGCGATCGTGACATGTTTTTGACTGGCCTTGATCTCACCACAGGATAGTCCTTTGGTGATTTCAAAAACCTGCGTCTTGCCAAGATAGTAGGTATTGCAGAAATCGACACTATTTCCGGGTGACATGAATTGGCGTACAACTGTCTTGTTCAGGTTTTTTATGCGTCCTTTGTAAGTGTCCATACTATGATCATAGTAGGATCGTATGTATTCCACTTCTTGTAAGGGCTGGGCAGTGAACAGACTGAAATACTTGGCTGAGATACGGGTTTCTTCCAGTTCTTTTGCGGAATAACCCTCGCCTTTTATCTTTTGCTCTATCAAGGGCAGGGCGGAGGAGCAACTAAGAACCTTCATTTCCACAAAAGATGGGATGCTGGTGATATCTTCAGCATGGCCAGGCACAGCAAGTGTCAAAGCCAGCATGGTCAAAATCAAGGTTTTCAATTGTTGCCGTCCATAGGTATTCTCAAGTCATGCGGTTTTTAGCCAGCGGTGGGTTCTTGGAAAAATATTTCCTGATACCCTTCATGACGGCTTCTGCCAGTTGATCCTGGTAGGCATTGTCGGTCAGCTTGGCTTCTTCTTCCGGGTTGGAGATGAAGGCGGTTTCTATCAATATGCTGGGGATATCAGGTGCTTTCAATACGGCAAAGCCAGCTTGCTCAACTGAACCTTTGTGCAGCCTGTTGATGCCACTGATTTCACTGAGTACTACCTTACCCAGCTTCAGACTGTCATTGATTTGTGCTGTGGTCGATAAATCCAGCAAGACGCTGGCAAGCTGCTTGTCATGGGTCTTGATGTTGACACCACCAATCAGATCGGCAGCATTTTCTTTATCAGCCAGCCAGCGGGCGGCAGTCGAACTGGCCCCTTTTTCTGACAAAACGAACACGGATGAACCGCGTGCACTGGAGTTGATAAAAGCATCGGCATGCACGGACATGAACAAATCCGCTTGCACGGCGCGGGCTTTTTGTACTCTGACATTGAGCGGCACAAAGTAATCTGAATCGCGGGTCAGCATGGCGCGCATGTTTGGATGTTGCTCTATCTTGGCCTTGAGGCGTTTGGCAATCGCCAGCACCACGTCTTTTTCACGGCTACCTCCACGGCCAATAGCGCCGGGGTCTTCACCACCGTGCCCAGGGTCGATGGCAATAGTGATCATACGGGTCAGTTGTACCGGTTTTTCAGCAGGCTTGTCAGCCGGTTTTTCTTGTTTTTCTACTGCGGCAGTTGTGTTTGGTTTGATCTCAGGCTTGTCATCCTGCCTGATTTCTGGCTTCAAATCCACTTTGCCATCGCTCTTGCCTGCCAGGATGTCGGCAGGGTTGACGGTGCTGGCCGGGGCTTGCGCAATCTTGCTGGTATCCTTATCCCATTCCCCTTTTTCTATCATCGCAGTCAGGGGATCAACCGGGTTGGCCGGATACAGATCGAAAACCAGCCTGTGTTTGTAATTCCCTGCAGGTTGCAGGGTAAATACCTGCGGGCTGACTTCTTCTTTCAAATCGAACACCAGTCGCACGACGTTGGGGCGATTTTGCCCCACACGCACTTGTTTGATGTAGGGGTCATTCGACTTGATCTTGGCGACCAGCTCCTTGAGCTTGGCATTCAGCTCCAGCCCCTCGATATCGACAAACAGGCGGTACGGGTCTTTCAGTACGAAATGATTGGTTTTCAGCTCACTGTCATTTTCCAGCGTGACACGGGTATAGTCTTCTGCTGGCCAGACACGTACCGCCAGTATCTGTGCCGCATTGGCAGCCGGGGCGATGACGGAGAGCAGCAGTGTGCCGCCTGCTTTGAGCAGGACACGGCGTTTTTTGGAAAGCGCAGTAGTATTTTCAGCGCTTACAGATTCGGGGCAAACTTGAGTAATGCGAGACATGCGATACCTTTGGCAGACAACGCGTGCAATTCTACCTCACGACCGTCACCGGCGACGCGCAAAAATACATTCAAGTCCGGTTCTGGCAGCACGCCATCGGCTTTTTCCGGCCATTCTACGACGCAGATATTGCTATCATTAAACTCTTCCCGAAAGCCTGCTTCGGCAAATTCATCTGCACTGATCATGCGATACAGGTCAAAATGCATGATGGTGACAGCCTGGCCCTTGAGTTTGACCTGGTAAGGCTCAGCCAGGGTATAGGTCGGGCTTTTGACATTGCCATTGTGGCCTGCGGCATGGATCATGGCGCGTGTCAGGGCGGTCTTGCCTGCACCCAGGTCGCCATGCAAAAAGATGCTCATGCCCGGTGTCAGCGCATGCGCCAGGCATTTGCCCAGGGCCTGGGTAGCTGCTTCATCGGCGAGTGTGGTCTTATAATGTGACATTTCCTGCAAAGTTCCTATTCATGAATCTGCCTAACATAGCACAACACCCTCATTCTGTGTACACCAGAGGGCCGAGCGCGTGAGTCTGGACAGCACAGCCCTGGCCGATCTGGCGGGGCAAATACGCCTCTGGGGCAAAGAACTGGGTTTTGCCGAACTACGCATAGCTGATGTCGATCTGTCGCATATAGAAGGCAGCTTCCAGGCCTGGCTGGATGCTGGCTACCACGGCGAAATGGCTTATATGGCCAGCCACGGCAGCAAACGCACCCGCCCGGCAGAGTTGGTGCCGGGCACGGTCAGAGTGATTTCTGCCCGCATGAATTATTTGCCCAGGACTGAAAGCTGGCGCGCCGAAGAACAGGGGCAGGCGGCAGACAAGGCCGTAATTTCACTGTACGCACGTGGCCGCGACTACCACAAAGTCTTGCGCACCCGTCTGCAGCAACTGGCTGAACGCATAGAAAAAGCCATAGGCCCCTTCGGCTACCGGGTATTTACCGATTCTGCACCCGTCATGGAAGTAGCGCTGGCAGCAAAGGCAGGCCTGGGCTGGCGCGGAAAACATAGTCTGTTGCTCAGCCGCGAGGCTGGCTCGATGTTCTTTCTCGGTGAAATCCTGATCGATATTCCCTTGCCAGTCGATGAACCAGTCGGCCAGCACTGCGGCCAGTGCAGCGCCTGCATGGATGTTTGCCCAACCAAGGCGATAGTCGCACCTTATACCGTCGATGCGCGTTTGTGCGTGTCTTACCTGACCATAGAATTGCACGGCAGCATACCGGTAGAGTTGCGTTCTTTGATTGGCAATCGGGTGTATGGCTGTGATGATTGCCAACTGGTGTGCCCCTGGAACAAGTTCGCCCAGGCAGCCGCCGTTGATGATTTTGCCGTTCGCAATGGCCTCGACAATGCCCGCATGGTGCATCTGTTTGCCTGGACTGAAGAACAATTCCTGCGCATGCTGGAAGGCAGCCCGATACGACGCATAGGCCATGAGCGTTGGTTGCGTAATATCGCGGTTGGGCTGGGGAATGCAGCTTCTGTGATGAAGGGCGATGCAGAGATTGTTGCGGCTTTAAACGCGCGGCGAGATCATCCTTCAGAGATGGTGAGGGAGCATGTGGTGTGGGCTTTGGAGCGACATGGGGTGGAGCATTAAGCGATGGCGGACTATTTATTTGGTAATAGAGAAGCTACTTCAAACGGAAATCCCGTCTTGGTCAACTACCTTGAATGCATCTATCAAAGCGGGAATTTCGTCCGGTTTCTGGAATATTTTTCCGCAAGAACAGGGTTTGTATGGAATGAAATAGGCTATCGTTTTCCAGACCTGACTGAATATGATGCAGAATATTATTTTGTAGGCGTGCGGGTCTGGGTTGGCGTGTCAAGGATCACACTGGCTGAGGTCGATTTTGTTGAGCAAGTCGGCAAGGCTTGTAAAAACTATTGCAGTAAACATCAAGATAACGTGAGTCTGGTCAATGCCTTATTGGAAAAAATACAAAATAATTGCAGGAAAATAGAGATTACATCAGGATTTGAGATGCTAAAAAGGGATACCAGCAAAGCCAGCATAAGCACGATTGACAAAGCTGTGTATGAGCCATGTTTCCATCATTTGATCGACTGGGGAGTTGTTTTGCTGGAAGTGGTAGGTATGCAAGGCATTGATGAGTGTTTGAGTCCTTCTCTCGTGAAGGATTTTGCATACCATGAGCTTGAGGAAGTCTCTATTGATGATCCCTTGCTGGAATTTATTGTAGATCTGGCTGCAAACAGCGGATACAACTCTCTTGATTTATGCGAAAGGATCGAGAAAATCTGTCAAGCCAAAGGCATAAATTTGGAAAAGTCCAGGCAAAAATGGTTACTCATTTTGCTCGACAGTATTTTATCGGATATTGATTCTGACCCTTTGTACGGGCTCATAAAATTGGCGAAATTTTGGGCTGCATGGGGATGGCCTCCTGGTAGTTCAGCCTTGATGCAACACGACAATAAGATATCTTCTCAGGATTATCATTCACCAGCCAATTTCTTTCATGTGGTAGCAAATCACCGCGAATGGCTGGAAGCAGAGATTGCAGCCTGTCGATAGTGTTGCAGTGGACTGATAGGTTGCAGCTTTCACTGTACATGCATACTCCAGTCAAGTGATCCATAAAACGGATGTTGTTTGACTTCACCGCACCAAACTCAACCACACCGGCAAAGTCAACACAGACAACACTGTACTTGCCGAAATCAAAAACGCCACAAACGGCCCATTCCCACCCATGCGCGCTGCCAGTACATAGGCGCTCGATGCGGTAGGCAGGGCGCAGAAGACGACGGCGATTTGCAGTTGCAGTGGCGGCAATTCCAGCCAGCGACCCAGGAACAAGGCGATCAATGGCAGGGCCAGCAGCTTCACTGATAAAAAATAGGCAGCGATGCCCTTGGCTTCACGCAGGCCAGACAGGCGCATGCCAGCGCCGACGGCCAGCAAACCCAGCGCAATCGAGGCATTGCCCAGGCGTGACAGAGTGGCGGTAATACCTTCAGGTATGGGAATCTCAAGCACACTGAACAAGACGCCGCTGGCGGTGCCGATTACCAGCGGGTTGCTGGCGATTTCTTTCATGAGCCTGCCGCTATTGTGCGCGAGGGCATACACGGCACCCATATTGCACATGGGGACCAGAAAACCTATCAGCAAGGCCATCAGCGCGGTGCCCTGTTCGCCAGCCATGCGCGAGGCGATGGCCAGGGCGATATAGGAGTTGAAGCGAAATGCAGTTTGTACGCCTGATTCAAATATCCTGGGAGCAGTCTTGAACATGAATTTTGCCATCCAGCCCAGCAACATGCCACAAGCGGTTGTGATGACAGCGACCTGCAGTAAATGCCCCGTCGAGTGAAAGTCAAAACGGGTGCGCGATGTGGTGTAAAACAGCAGGGCGGGGAACATGATGAAGTAAACGATCTTTTCCACCCCAGCCCAGAAATGCCCGCCCCAGTGAGCATGACGTGCCAGCAGAAAACCGATGAGTATCAGGCTAAAGTCGGGGAATAGCAGGGTGAAAATCGACATCGTTCTTTACTTCAGCAATCCCGCCAGTTCTACTGCAGTCTTGACCTGCATTTTGTCAAAGATATGGGCGCGGTGCACTTCGACGGTACGCATGCTGATGCCCAGTTGATCGGCGATGACCTTGTTCATTTTGCCCAGCAAGATCAGGTCCAGCACTTCTTTTTCCCTGGCAGACAGGCTGGCCAGGCGGTCGTGTACCAGTGCCGCAGAACTTGCCTGGCGGGAGATTGCCAGGGCTTCTTGCACCCTGTCCATGAGCTTGTTGTCATTGAAGGGTTTTTCAAAAAAATCAAAAGCACCGCGTTTCAGCGTGTCTACCGCCATTGGTACATCACCATGGCCTGTCAGGAAAATAACAGGCAAGCGTTTGGTCAATTGCCGGGCCGCCAGCATTTCAAACAGATTGATGCCGGTCAGGCCGGGCATGCGAACGTCCAGCAAGATGCAATCACCCTGGCTGTCAAAGATCAGGGGCTTGTCGAGCGCATGCAGGAATTTTTCTGCGCTTTCATAGCTGTGTGCGGCAATTTGCCTGGACCTGGCCAGCCAGGATAAAGAGTCGCGTATGACCTCTTCATCGTCAATGATATGTAGCATGTTGTCTCCTGTATATTATCTGGCGCACTGCTTTTGTTGCGCTAGTCTTGTATTGGTAAGGCAAATTGGAAAATAGTACCACCGGCTGGATTTTCATGATGTGAGAGCCTGCCGCCATGGAATTCGATCGCGGTGCGGCAGATATTTAAACCCATGCCCATGCCCGCAGACTTGGTGGTGAAAAACGGTGAAAACAGCTTTTCTGCCACTTCAGTCGGTATGCCATGGCCTCGGTCGGTCACGCTGACGATGATTTGCTGGCTGGCCTCATCCAGCACCGCTTCCACTCGCAGTATGCGTTTTTCTGGTGCTGTGGTTTGCATAGCCTCGATGCCATTCCGGGTCAGGTTCAGCAGCACTTGCTCAAGCAGGACGCGGTCTGCCAGTACCAAGGGCAACTGGGGCTTGATTTTCCATTGCAGGGCGACATGGCTGGCCTGCGCCTGTAGCTCTACCAGTGGCATGGCGCTTTGTATCAAGTCGGCAATTTGCAGAGGCTCGCGGGCGGCTTCGCGTTTTTTCACGAATTCATGCACGCTACGTATAATCTGGCCAGCGCGCTGCGCCTGGGCGTTGACTTTTTCCAGCGCACTCTGGAAAAGACTGCGGTCCATCACACCAGCCTGCAAGAGGTTGACTGCACCAGTGGTATAACTGGAAATGGCCGCCAGTGGCTGATTCAGTTCATGCGCCAGCATGGAAGCAATTTCGCCCATGGTGGCAAGCTTGGCGCTGGTATGCAGTTTTTCTTCTTGCTGACGGCTCAATTCCTGCGCCCGCCTGAGTTCAGAAATATCGAGAATGGAACTCATCCAACCCGTTTGCTTGCCATGCTCATCAATCAGGGCCGATTCATAAATCAGCACAGGAATGCGTTCACCACTGGCATGCTGGTAGATAGTTTCAAAACCTTCTGAAGGAACAGTGCCTGCCAGTAACTGGGTAAAGCGTTGCTGGTATTCTTCTATGGCCTCCGGTGCCCAATAAGGCATGGGGGGGATGCGTCCTATGATTTCTTCAGCCGGGAAACCCACCATGCGGCAAAATGCCGGGTTGACATAGGTCAGGCGGCCGCTCATGTCGCGTGCCCGCAAGCCTGTGACCAGTGAATTTTCCATCGCAGTGCGAAAAGTGACTTGCTGGCGCAATGCACCTTCTGCGGCCAGTCGCCGGTTGATATCCCGCCACAGCGCCAGTAAGCTCCAGATCAGGCCTATTGATAACAGAATGACTGACAGCACCAGCAAGTTGGACAGTAACTTTGGTTCAGTCTTGATGCTATTGGTGCGCAATACCAGGGTCAGGCTGGGTAACTCAAGGGCGCGGCTATGGGTATAGACGTTTTTGCCGCTGCCACCGGCACTGCGTTCGGCAAGGATACGGTCATCGATATCGGTGATGGTTATTTGATTATCCTGGGCAAACCACCAGGGCACCAGCTCTTCCAGTAAGGCATTCATGCGGTAGCTGATCATCATGCTGCCTATCCGGCGCTCATCCCTGACCAGCGGGATCTGGCAATGCATGAGGTAGGCATTCCTGGCATTGATCTCAAGCACGGGTTTCAGACATGCCGTTTCTTCACTGATATCCAGCGAGCCAAATTCAAAATGGGGCAAGGGCAGGCGTTCGGCGCTGGCTTGCAGGGATTCTCTGGTATCAACCAGGACCTTGTTGCTGACGTCATACCAGGCGATGCGCTGGATTTCACGATTGTTCTTGAGTATGGTGTTGAAACGCTCAAGCACAGCTTCTTTTTGGAGTTTTGCTGCCTTGATGTCGCTGCCTATCTGGCGCAAGACTTCATCATTGCGGGTGAGTTGGAACTGTATGGCTTGCTCTACCCACAGCGAATCAGCAATCAATTGTTCCTGACGCTCATTGGCTTCCATGCGTTGCGCCTGCCACGGTAACCAGATCAGCGTGGATAAAAACAACAACAACAGCAAGATGGGGATAATCCAGCGCCATTTTTGGTTGGGCCAGGATTGGGAGCGGTGCGAACTTTTCATCTTGATAGTTTACTTCAGCGTGGGGTTTATCAACAGATGCACAGAAAAACAATTAAGCCTTGTGGTTTTCCACAGTTGCAAGATAATGCTTTGGTTGAAATAATCAGTGTAATAACCCTTATAAAGATCGGAGACAAAGATGAAACTGAAATCCCTGTTGTTTTCTCTGGTGGCTGCCTCTTTGGTGAGTGGTGCTGCGTTTGCACAGGCACCCATCGTCATCAAATTCAGTCATGTAGTGGCAAACGATACGCCAAAAGGCAAGGCTGCCGAACGTTTCAAGGAGCTGGCCGAAAAAGCCACCAAGGGACGCGTCAAGGTTGAACTGTATCCTAACAGCACTTTGTACAAAGACAAGGAAGAACTGGAAGCCCTGCAATTGGGTGCCGTGCAGATGCTGGCTCCTTCGCTGGCCAAGTTTGGCCCCTTGGGCGTCAAGGAATTTGAAGTCTTCGATCTGCCTTACATTTTTCCGTCCAAAGATGTGCTGTATGCAGTGACTGAAGGCCCAATTGGCAAGGATTTGATGAAAAAACTCGAATCCAAGGGAATCACTGGCCTGGCATTTTGGGACAACGGCTTCAAGGTCATGTCTTCCAACAAGCCCATGCATTTGCCAGCAGACATGAAGGGCCAAAAGCTGCGCATACAATCATCCAAAGTGCTGGATGCGCAAATGCGTGCCTTGAGCGCCAATCCTCAGGTGCTGGCATTCTCCGAGGTGTATCAGGCATTGCAAACCGGTGTGGTTGATGGCACAGAGAATCCGCCATCCAACCTCTACACCCAGAAAATGCATGAGGTGCAAAAGCATGTAACCGTCACCAACCACGGTTATCTGGGATATGCGGTGATCGTCAACAAAAAATTCTGGGATGGCTTGCCAGCCGATGTGCGTGCACAGCTGGATGAGGCGATGAAGTCGTCAACCAAGTATGCCAACGCCATCGCCCAGCAAGAGAATGATAATTCTCTGGAAGCGGTCAAGAAATCTGGCAAAACGACGGTTTACGCTTTGACCGACAAGGAAAAAGCCGAATGGCGCAAGACCTTGTTGCCAGTACAGAAAGACATGGAAGGTCGCATAGGCAAAGATTTGATTGCCAATGTGAATAAAGAAGCCGTCAAACTCGGCTATAAATAATATCCTGCCTGCCACCATGGCCTGTTCATGGTGGCATTCTCTACAGTCTGCGCATTCGCGCATGGTTCCGGGTCGGCGTTCTGCTTCCCAGTTCAGGAGCTTATATGAAATTTCTCGATCACCTTGAAGAATGGCTGATCGCTACCCTTATGGGGGCGGCCACACTAGTCATTTTTGTTGCGGTAGTACATCGCTATCTCTCGGGTTTTGCCATACCTGGTTTGCAAGATGCGTTGCTGAAGCTTAATACCAGTTGGGCGCAGGAACTGACTATCTACATGTTTGTGTGGATGGCCAAGTTTGGCGCAGCTTATGGTGTACGTACCGGCATTCACGTAGGTGTTGACGTACTGATCAATAAAATGAATCCGCAATGGCACAACAAGTTTGTTGTTCTGGGTTTGCTGTCTGGTGCCTTGTTCACTGGTATCGTTGGTACCCTGGGTGCAAGTTTTGTCTGGGAAATGTCGCATACTGAACAGACTTCAGCCGATATGGAAATCCCGATGTGGTGGGTCTATCTGGCGATACCGCTGGGTTCTTACCTGATGTGTTTCCGTTTCTTGCAAGTTGCCTGGACTTTCATCAAGACTGGTGAATTACCCAAGCATGATCATGCCCATGTTGAAGGCCTGGAAGATGAGGTGAAAGCATGAACGCCGCGATTATATTTATCTTGTTGTTAGTGTTGATGCTGACAGGCATGCCGATTTCGATATCGCTGGGTCTGACGGTATTGACCTTCCTGTTCGCCATGACCGACGTGCCAATCGCATCGGTGGCATTGAAGTTGTTCACGGGTATAGAGAAGTTTGAGATCATGGCGATCCCCTTCTTTATCCTGGCAGGCAATTTCCTGACCCATGGCGGGGTGGCGCGGCGCATGATCAATTTTGCCGCTTCCATGGTTGGCCACTGGCACGGTGGGTTAGCGCTGGCTGGCGTTATGGCTTGCGCACTGTTTGCAGCGGTATCCGGTTCGTCACCAGCGACCGTGGTCGCGATTGGCTCCATCATTTTGCCAGCGATGGTGAAACAGGGCTATCCAAAAGGCTTTGGTGCAGGTGTCATCACTACCTCTGGTGCGCTGGGTATTTTGATCCCGCCTTCTATCGTCATGGTGATGTATTCGGTCTCTACCAATACCTCAGTTGGCCAATTGTTCATGGCGGGTGTGATACCTGGCTTGATGCTAGCCTTCCTCCTGGGTTTGACGACCTGGTTCTTGGCGAAAAAACATAATTATCCACGCATGCCCAAGGCAAGCTGGGCAGAACGCTGGGCCGCTTTCCGTAAGAGTGCCTGGGGTTTGTTGCTGATAGTGATCGTCATGGGTGGTATCTATTCTGGTATGTTCACACCGACAGAAGCTGCCGCAGTGTCTGCCGTGTATGCCTTTGTTGTTGCCGTGTTTGTGTACAAGGACATGACCATCAAGAAAGTACCCAAGGTCTTGCTGGATTCTGCAGCCATGTCGGCGATGTTGTTGTACATCATCACGAATGCGGTGTTGTTCTCTTTCCTGATGACCAGTGAAAATATCCCTCAAGCCATGGCTGGCTGGATCATGGACAAGGGTTTTGGGGTGATCAGCTTCCTGCTGGTGGTGAACATACTCCTGCTGCTGGCTGGTAATGTCATGGAGCCATCTTCCATCGTCCTGATCATGGCACCTATCCTGTTCCCGGTCGCCATGAAGCTGGGTATCGACCCTGTGCATTTTGGCATCATCATGGTGGTAAACATGGAAGTAGGCATGTGTCATCCACCAGTCGGGCTGAATTTGTATGTCGCTTCAGGAATCACCAAAATGGGGATTACCGAGCTGACCATCGCAGTGTTGCCATGGCTGATGACGATGGTAGGTTTTCTGCTGTTGATTACTTACGTGCCGCAAATCACGATGTGGTTGCCAAATTTGATTTACAAATAAGTTAAACAAAGTAACTTAGCAAAAGTTTAAAAGAAATTGCCGTATTTCCCGCAAGGAAATACGGCAATTTTTATTTTGGCAGAATTAAAATTGGTCTTGCCTAGCACATTTTTTAGGATTATGATCAATTTTCACATATCTGCAACAGTGCACCGTTTTGCGTCATTTTTATTTTGAAAGCCAAAACTTGTCATGCTATATTCACGGCAGTTCAGATTTCTGCAAGACAAAAACAATAATAAAAAACACACAGGTTTAAAAGGCGGTAGTGCAAAATAACGGTAACAATACCGTACACACTGAGGAGACGCGCGTTTTTACTACAAGCTGAGTGAATGTGAAGATGTTAAAAATCGCATACACTAAACAGCCGAAAACGCGAAAGACGTTTTAAAGGCGCATCGGATGATGCGCCTTTTTTTCTTTGTCAAAAAGGAAACCCATGCTGGATAATGAATCCAAGGAATCAGGCCTTTTCTCTGCTATCGTTGAAGCACCTTTCGGTGCCGTAGGCATACGCTGTGAAGGCCAGCACGTCAGTGAACTGGTGTATCTGCCGCCACGCTTCCAGGAAAAAGCGCCTGCTGACAAGGTGGCTGAAAAAGCTGCAAAACAAGTGGCAAGTTATTTACAAGATCCCGACTTTCAATTCAAGCTGCCTTTGAAAGAGGCTGGCACAGCTTTTCAAGCGAGGGTCTGGCAAGCGATTTCTTCGATACCGCGTGGCCAGGTGCTGACTTATGGGCAGATTGCCAAACACATACGCTCGGCGCCACGTGCGGTAGGCCAGGCTTGCGGTGCCAACTGGTATCCCTTGGTGATACCCTGCCATCGGGTCACTGCCGCTGGCGGTCTGGGTGGTTTTGCCCATCATGATGATGAGACTGGATTTCACCTCGGTGTGAAACGCTGGTTGCTGACACATGAAGGTGTAGCTGGTTTTACCCAGGAAGCATTGTGGAAATAAAGCCTTTGCCTGTCATTTTGCCTGAACAATTGATTGGGCAAATCGACCAGTTTTGTGATGCCTTATGGCTGGAAGATGGACTTGCAAAAAACACCATAGAAGCTTATCGCCGCGACATGCGCTTGTTTGCCGAATATCTGCATACAGAGCAGGGCAAGCATTTGCATGAAGTCAGCCACGCTGATATCAATACCTATATTGCGGCAAAACACGAGACTTCCAAAGCCAGCTCGGCCAACCGCCGCATGAGCGTGCTCAAGCGCTTTTACCTGCTCGCCTTCCGTCAGAACCTGGTCAGCCAGAACCCCTGCAGTAAATTGCGTTCGGCCAAGCAGGCACAGCGTTTGCCCAAGACCCTCAGCGAAGCGCAGGTAGTCGCCTTGTTGCAAGCCCCGGATGACAGCAATCCGCATGGCTTGCGTGACAGGACCATGCTGGAATTACTGTATGCCTGTGGCTTGCGCGTCAGCGAGCTGGTAGGTTTGCGTTCGATAGAAGTCGGGCTGAATGAAGGCGTATTGCGCATAACTGGCAAAGGTGACAAAACCAGGCTGGTGCCATTTGGTGAAGTGGCAAGGGCCTGGATGGAGCGCTATCTGCACGAGGGCAGGCCAGCCATCCTGAACGGCCAGATCGATGACGCCTTGTTCGTGACTGCACGCGGTGCTGCCATGACCAGGCAAATGTTCTGGATACTCATCAAAAAATATGCCTTGCAGGCAAATATCACTACCCATTTGTCGCCGCACACCTTGCGTCATGCGTTTGCAACACACTTGCTGAATCATGGTGCTGATTTGCGGGTAGTCCAATTATTACTGGGCCATGCGGATATTTCAACGACGCAAATTTATACGCATGTGGCGCGAGAACGTTTGAAGAAACTACATGCGGATCATCATCCGCGAGGTTGAGTTGTCTTGTTGTATTCAAAAAAAATCCACGCTGAGCGTGGATTTTTAATTGGGACATTAGAATTTATTTAACAGCGGTATTCTCATCCAGGAATTTTTCCACCTTGGTCCAGAAGTCGACGTTGTTTCTCAGCAGACGCCAGCCATGGCCTTCTTCCTTATAAGTGATCCACTCAATTTTGGCATTTGCTGGAGCTGCTTTTTTGAATTTTTCACCATGTATCAGAGGTACGCGTCTGTCAGCAACACCATAAGCAAGAATCAAGGGCTTGGTCAGTCTGTGGGCTTGCTCCGCAGGGGAAGTCGCTTTCAATTGTTCAGCATCCTTCTGCTGGTCACCGATCAGGATAGGCATGCCAAAACGCTGCCATGCGCTGCCATCCTGGTCACTCCAGGTGACGTCATACAGCAAATTGATATCAGACACACCTACCCAACTGATACCGCAACGGTACAGGTCCGGGTCTTTGATTAATCCCATCAGTACTGCATAACCACCGTAACTGGCACCTGCGATGCAAACGCGGTTGGCATCGGCATAGCCTTTTTCTATTGCCCATTTTGTCGCATCGGTGATGTCATCCTGCATGGCCAGTCCCCATTGCTTCCAGCCAGACTTGAACAGATTTTTGCCATAGCCAGTACTGCCACGGAAATCTGGTTCCAGAACCGCATAACCGCGCGAGGCAAGGAATTGGGTTTGCGGATTCCAGCCCCAGCGCCCACCACGCACATACGGACCGCCATGCACCATGACCACCATGGGCAGATTTTTACCTGTGCTATTACGCGGCAAGGTCAGGTAAACCGGGATTTCCATACCATCACGTGCCTTAATGCGGAAGAAATCCTGGTAAGACATTTTTTTGGAATCCACTTCAGGCAAGCTGTCACCAATTGCGGTGAATTGCTCAGCCTTTGTGTCGAACAAGAATGTCGATCCAGGGTGAATGTCTGAAAATGAGGTGACCAATACGACGTTACTTTCATCGCCTTCGGCAATGGTCAGCATATTGACAGTGTTAGGTAATTTTTCGTCGATTTTCTTTTGTATCGCCTTGTATTTTTCATCAAACCACGTCACTCCTGGTGCATCAGTTTCATAACGCACACCCAAAAGCTTGTTTTGTTTTTTGTTAAAAATAAAACTGCCTGAAAAATCAAAGCCTTTGGCGGAGATAAGGGGAGTTGCATCAATCTGATTTTTTTCCAGATCGTAGCGATACACAGATTTGGTATCCTGCCCCTGATTCGCAGTCACGTAGAGCTGGCCATCCGGTGCGATAAATGCGGGAGAGAAACCATCTTCTGTTCTGCCGTTATATTCTATGAGCTTGCGCCATTGTTTGGTGTTTGGGTCTTTATACTGAACACCACTTATTTCATCCAGGTTTGTCATGGCAATACGTGGTTCACCAGACATATCAGTCAGAACTCCGGTGGAGTTGGGCGGCGTCTGTATGATTTCGTTATAGCCAGTCAGCGTATTTAATTTCAGAATGCTGGCCGTCGGATTTTGCCTGGTGCCACTACCATGAGCGACTATTACATCGTCTGAATTCTCCACACCTGTCGAACTGACAAAGTAATGACGCGAAGTCAGCACGCGAAATTTACCAGAACTCCCCATCGTTTCTATCAGTTGACGAAATTCTGAGCCATCTTTATTGACTGCAAACAGACCGCTACCTTTATAGACTTCGCCAGCCCCCAGTTTTCTGTCGCCAATACCGAATACCAATCGATTATTGTTCACCCAGGAAAAGAAAGTGACGTCACTTTTTTCATACTGTGCCAGGATCTTGGGAGTGCGGCTAGTGAGATTCATGACAGCAAGATTTAATCTCTCATTAGCACCAGCGGAAATCATTGCTAAATATTTGCCGTCAGGTGAGAAGCGGATCCCATTGATTTGTGGGCTCTTGAAGAATTTTTCTACAGGGATGCGCTCAGACACGCTGTCAGCATATGCTGGCAATGCCAGGCTGCCTGCAATAATTGCCCCGACGGAAAAACATCGGAACACGGAAATTATCATTTGATTCATTGTTTTTTCCATGAAATTTTAAAAAAAAATAAACAGCACCAAAAATAAACGCCCCGGAATACGAGGCGTTTATTCATTACACTACGTCACCGAATCAACGGAAAACGTATTTTGCTGATAACGTGAAATAACGACCGAAGTTATTATGCAAAGTGGTGTTGTAACCTTGCTGCACTGTTGTACTGGTGTTGGAACCAGGAGCATACGGTGCTTTTGAATCTGTAATGTTCCTGATATTCAGGCCCAGTGTCAGATTCTTGATACCAGAGTAGCTGTAACCTAAATCCAAAGTAGTCCAGCTCGCCATTTGGCAATCAGGGAAATACTTGTTGTAGTTCGGCTGGAGCTGGATTGAAGTTGCACTTGCTGGTTGACCTGAGCCGTAGTGGCAATACGGTACAGGGTAGGTGTCGGCATTGTCATAACGACGATATTGAGCAATGCTGTCTGTGAAGCGCAATGTGCCATAAACAGTATGTGGACCTTTTTCCCAGACGCTAGACAGGGAGGCGCGCAGACGTGGAATGGAACCAACAGACGTTGCCCAGTCGTTCAAGCCACCATTTGTACCAACAGCATTTCTCTCTGCATCACCAGGTGCTTCTGCGCGACGATATGAAATCAGGTAGGTAGATTTCAAAGAAGTCGTCAACTTGCCATTTTCGCCGAGGTTGTTGCGCAATTTCAGCTCAACATCAACGCCGCTCACTTCAGTACTGCCTTGATTTACCCAAGGAGTTTTGACAGCCAGCAATGGACCTGTACCTGGAATAGGGTTACCGTTGGCATCTTTCAACTGATTCAGTGGATTAGTATCGCGTAAGATATAGTCCGCTGGGAAATTGGCTGGATGTTCCAACAGGAAAGTTGAGCTACTCAGAGCAACTTCACCTTCTTGACGCAGTTTATAGGCATCTATAACCACGTCAAAATTGGATGAAGGAGAGTAGATCATGCCTAAAGCATAGCTCTTGGATTTTTCTGGCTTCAGTTCTGGATTGGCACCGCCTACACCGGAAACGCTCTTGGAGCAATCAGCCTGTTCTGCACCTGCAACTGGATTTGCACCATTTGGGCAACGGATAGGGTCAACTGTACCGTTCAGGAAGAACTGGGCACCACCTGCCGCAACTTGTGACAACGCTGGTGCGCGGAAACCTTCGGCATAAGTACCACGGAAAGCCAAACCATCTGTGACTGTCCATTTTGCACCAACCTTAGGTACGAAATTACCTTTGAAACTTGGATATTTATCGTAGCGGCCAGCAAAGTCCATTTCAAAGTTTTTAAGGAATGGTGTGCGTAATTCAACGAAAGCAGATGAAACATTGCGTTGCGCATTGATTGCTGTTGTGGACAAACCAAGTACGTCACCACGTGCATTGATAGGGTCTGGATCTATCGTCAGTTTTTCCTGGCGTAACTCAACACCAGCAGCGAAACCAATTGCACCGCCACCGAGAGAGCCAAACTCGGTTGTTGCTTTGCCATCCCATTGGGTGATTTCAGCAGTGCCGATATTGGTTAAGTCAGGACTGATGGTTGGATCAGCAGCCAATGAAGCCAGCGAACGGTTTTCTGTAATTAACTTGCGCAGTGTAGGCAGGTACAAGAAACCATGGGCTACTTCATTGCGCTTGGAGCGATTCCACAGTACGGCGCTTTCCCAGTCCCAAGTAGAGATACTGCCCTTCAAGCCAGCGACCAAGCGGGCGCTCTGATTTTGCAAGTCGGTACCAGTTCTTAAATTTTCGAAGCGATAAGCAACTGCTGAGCGAGCGTCCTTGTTTGGATTGTCAGGGTGCCCAACCGGCAAAATTGCCTGGAAAGGTGTCGCCAGACCGCCAACCAGGAAGTTCGTGGTAGGTGAAGTGCCGCTGATGCTGCGTGCCGGGGAGCGATATACGCGCTTAGAATCTGTGTAAGCAAATTCACCAAAAGCCGACAGCTTGTCATTGATCTTCAGGTTACCAACGGTCATGAAGTTGACATCATCACCTTTGCTTTGTACGTCGGTGCTGGCTTCCAGATCGTAATTACAGAAAGTGCGGCCACGCAGTACACTGGTAGCAGCAATATTATGCTCAGCGCCGCCTACCAGTTTGCGGGATGCATCACAATTGGTTTGATTGATGACAGTCGCGCCAGTCGTGAAAAACGACAGTGCACCAGGTGTACGTTCTTTATAAAAGAATGCCTGGTTGGAAATGCTGCTGCTGTAAGGATTCAGGCGGAAATTGATATCAGAATACAGCTTGGCTTCTATATCATTTGAGCCATTTTGCACTGTTGTAGCATTTTGTTTTCTGTAATCAATAGCAAACAGGACATTGTAACCCTGGCTCGAATAGTCACCGAAACCTATCGTAGCGTTGACATTTTGACGACCAAATTCACGGTCGTCATTGGCGCCGACTTTGACAGAAGCTTCACCGCCCTGATAGTCACGTTTGGTAATGAAGTTGATAACGCCAGCAACCGCATCAGAACCGTAAATCGCAGATGCGCCATCCTTGAATATTTCTACTTTTTCGATTGCTGAAATTGGGATGCTGTTCAGATCGTACAGCGTGGACTGACCATTGTTTGGATTTGCATACGCAGATGGCGTCATGCGGCGGCCGTTCAACAGGATAAGTGTCGAAGTAGAGCCCAGGCCGCGCAAGGAGGCTGTTGCAACACCACGGGAAAAGCCATTTTGATCTGGTGTATCGTTATAACCACCAGTACCCATGGACGGGACATTTTTTAACAACTCCAACACCGTAGTTGCACCACTTTGCGTGATTTCTTTAGCAGTGATGGTTTGTATCGGTGAAGTTCCTTCTTTATCTGCACGCTTGATGTTCGAGCCGGTAATTTCGATACGTTGTGGTGCTTCAGTCTGAGCGTGGGCATAGCCCCCGATCAGCATGGAGCCAGCAAATACGCTGAGCGCCAGGCGCACTGACTGCACGCCTATTTTTTCTTTAAATATCATTATTGTTCCCTCTTTGTTGATAGACCAGATGCAATCGGGTGCCGGATCCGTTTAAGCAGCCAGGGTGAAGTTTCAAAAATTTTGTGAATTTCCAAACTTTTCTGTACTGCTGTCTGATGAATTTTCGCCAAATCTTTCTTCTCTATATTTGCGCGGAGGAAATGAAAGGCAATGAATCAAACAGAACTTTATTATGTAAATAAAATACCTTTGGTGGAAAGCATTTGTTACCAAATTTTGACTTGCTGTTGTTTGACGGCGACAAGAAATGAAAATTTAATTTCTAATTTTTCATGAATTTGAAATTAAGTGATCATTTTGCAAATGCATTCAATTCCATATAATTTCTATGAATATGCTTATAAAATGAAGAAAATATGAACTATATGAAAGAAAATGTCTTCAAATCATGATGATTTTCTGATTTGAACAGATTCTCAAAAATGCGAAAAAATTTTCAAATTTAAAGATTTCTGCAAAAATCGCAGCTGCTGATAAGTTCCTGCAACTTGTAAGAACTTGTAACGTAATAGTCGGTCTATGACCTTGGTGGCACGTGTGTTTATGTTAAGTGCATGTATTACTGTCAAAATAATTAACCAGGAAAAAATATGAAATTGCCAAAAGAAGTACATTTCAAGAAAAAGACCCTACTCCTTTTGTTGTGTGCCATGAGTGAGCTTGCATTTGCTCAGACACCTCCTGCAGCAAGCCCTGCAACGAATGGCAAT
The DNA here is from genome assembly GCF_030683615.1 of Undibacterium sp. NCBI lineage: Bacteria > Pseudomonadati > Pseudomonadota > Betaproteobacteria > Burkholderiales > Oxalobacteraceae > Undibacterium > Undibacterium sp. Next base: position 126,115 of record NZ_JAUXQE010000043.1, on the reverse strand, counting down.
GCTACTGCAACTCCTGCTGTTGCACCTGTTGCAGCACCCGCACCAGCGCCTGGTTTGCGCCCATTCAAAGATATCATCAAGGATGCAAAAGAGCTCAAGGGCTTTTTTAATCTGTATCAGAAAGACGACAAGGTCTGGATGGAAATCCGTCCTGAGCAATTTGATAAGCCCTTCCTGTTTACTTACAATATTCCCAACAGCATAGGTGAGCGTGGTTTGTATGGTAGCCAGATGGGTCGTGGTTATCAGGCAGTATTCAAAAGAATCGGCAATCAGGTGCAATTGCTGGCCAGGAATACAGAATTCTATGCAACCCCAGGTACTCCTCAGGCACTGGCCGTAGCCCAGGCTTTTTCAGATAGTTTGTTGGCCAGTGCTCCGGTCTTGAGTTCTCCGAATAGTGATTCTAAAGGCATCTTGGTAGATGCCAGTACCTTGCTGTTCAACGATATTCCTGCTTACTCAACAAGGTTGGAATTTGCCTACCGTACTATGTATGTACTGGACAAGCCGAATACCAGTTTCGGTAAATTGACTGCAGATGAGTCTTTGGCTGGTTTCTTCGTCAATGCGCACTTTGCCACGCCACGCATTGCTGCTGCGCCGCTGGTGCCGCCACCAGTTCCTATGCCTACGCCACCACAAACGACGCCTGATCCACGTAGTTTCTTTGTAGGCTTTTATTTTAATTTCGCAGCCTTGCCAGCAGAAGTGATGCGCCCACGTCTTGCAGATGACCGCTTAGGGCACTTTGTCACGACCAGCTACGATTTCACCGAAGATATCAAGCCCAAGACTTCACGCCATTTCGTCAATCGCTGGCGTCTGGAAAAGCAAGACCCGGCAGCGGCTTTATCCGAACCCAAACAGCCTATTGTTTACTGGCTGGATAAAAACGTACCAGAAAAATATCGCAAGTCCATTACCGAAGGTGTACTGGAGTGGAACAAGGCATTTGAAAAGATAGGTTTCAAAAACGCTGTTGTGGCGAAACAGCAAACCGAAAAAGACAATTTCGACACCATGGATGCGCGTCATGCCTCGATACGCTGGTTTGTCGGTGCGGATGTCGGTTTCGCCATTGGCCCTTCGCGTGTCGATGAGCGCAGTGGTGAAATCCTGGATGCAGATATTGGCATGTCAGATGTGTTCGCCCGTGGCGCACGCCGTATGATAGGTGAGGATGCGCAGGCACATGCCATGTCAGGCCACGCCCACGGTGAATGTAATTTTGCTCATGAGGCATCGATGGAAATGGGTTTCGCCATGGATTTGCTGGATGCCCGTGGTGAAGTCGACATGGATAGCCCCAAGGCTGAAGCGCTGGCACAAGCCTATGTAAAAGATGTGATCATGCATGAAGTCGGCCACACTCTGGGTTTGCGCCACAACTTCCGCTCTTCCACGATTTATACCTTGAAGCAATTGCAAGATCCGGCCTTTACCAAAGTCAATGGCATGGCTGGCTCCATCATGGATTATGTCCCTTTCAACCTGGCGACCAAAGGCGAGCCTCAGGGGGAGTATGTGATGTCGTCCCTGGGACCTTATGATTATTGGGCGATTGAGTATGCTTACAAGCCTGTTGACGCGGACAAAGAAAAAGAAGAACTGGCCCGTATCGCATCGCGCTCTACGGAACCTTTGCTGGCCTATGGCACAGACGAGGATTCCATGGGAACGCTGGTATCCGACCCCGATGTCAACGTCTTTGATCTGGGTTCAGATCCGCTGGCTTACATCCAAAAGCGCCTAACAATTTCGCGTGAATTATGGGACAGGCTGCAAACTCGACAGCTCAAGACTGGCGATAGCTATGAAACCCTGCGCCGCAGTTTTGAGTATGGTTTCGGTCAATTTGCCCGTACCATGCCAGTAGCGACCAAATTCGTTGGCGGCACTACCTTCTTGCGTGATCATGCTGGTACAGGTCGTGCAACGTACACACCGATCGCCGCAGAGCGCCAGCGTCAGGCCTTGAAGCTGGTTTCTGACAGTTTGTTCACCGCAAAGAGCTTTGTCTTCTCACCTGAATTATTGAGCCGTATGGGTGTGGATCATTTCCAGCGCGCCAACCGTAACGACATTTCCATATCTGCCCGTTTGCTGGGTTTGCAGACAGCAGCTTTGGATCAGTTGATGTCGGATGTCGTTGCCCAACGTATGCTCAACGCAGCAGAAAAAATACGTGATCCCAAGAAAGTGTTGTCCTTGCATGAGCTGTATGGCACTTTGCAAACCAGTATCTGGAGTGAATTGTCCAGCGGTGCCGACATCGTTTCTGCACGTCGTAATCTGCAACGCGAGCATCTGAAGCGTTTATCAAATGCCTTGTTGAAACCAGCAGCAACTACTCCTGCAGATGCCCGCAGCCTGCAAAGAGAACAGGCGAATCAGTTGTTGGTGGCTATCCGTGCTGCGGTCGGCAAGCCTATGAGTGCAGAAGCGCGCGCTCACTTGTCGGAGAGCCTGGCAACCTTGAATGAAGTGCTGAAGGCTTCGCTTGTAAGGACTGGCGTTTAATGATGTAAATAATATCTGCTATTTACATAATTTTATTGATTCAATTATTTAAATGTTAAAAGCCCGTGCATTGCACGGGCTTTTTTATGGGCGCAGGTGTTACGAATTGGCCTTAAATAGTTTGCACTATTTTTTTTCCTCAGCGAAAAGTTCCCGCGTAAGTACGAAAAAACAACAGTGCTAAATATATTTTAATGCTTGCTCAATATGCAATTTTTAAAAACATAATTCTGGTTACGCAGAAAATTCCATAAAAAACACATATTTTTAGGGCTAATCAAAAACAATATTCCCAATTGTTAAAAATGTCGAGGATGAAAACCGGGGCTCATTAAGAAAAACTAAACATGTTACATAATGTCACAGTTCATAATCACTGTTCTTCCAAAGAACCTTATGTTTTTGCAAGCAGATATATCCGGTGAAGTAAGGGAGATTGTCATTTTCAAGGGATGAAAATGACAACTATGCCGAATAAAATTTGAGCAAAAATGAAGCGCAATCGTTCCTGGAAGTTCGCGCTTGCATTGAAAAATTAAAATAGAAAGGTAATTCATGAAGCTGAGTCGTCTCGCATTTGCATTGTCCAGCATAGGTCTGTTCTCTATCGCCACAGGCGTATTGGCACAGGTGACCACCACTAAAGAGGATGAAAAGAAATCAGAAAAAATCCAGAAAGTGGAAGTGACTGGTTCAAAAATTAAACGTATCAACTACGAAACAGCATCTCCGGTACAAGTTATTACCCGTGATGAGCTGGTACGTGGTGGCGCTACTTCCCTGACTGAAGTATTGAAAACCATTTCTGCCAACCAGGGTGGTATTGACGAAAACCGTACCAATGGTTTTACCGCCGGCGCATCCGGTCTGAATTTGCGTGGTATCGGTAGCCAGGCAACATTGGTACTTATCAATGGCCGCCGTCTGGCCGCCTACGCACAACCAGAATATCAAACCACTTTCGTCGATTTGAATTCCGTGCCGGTTGGTGCGGTTGAGCGTATCGAAGTTTTGAAAGATGGCGCATCGGCGATTTACGGTTCAGAAGCGATGGCAGGTGTGGTGAACATCATCTTGCGTGACAGTTTCGTGGGCGCAGAAATAAGCGGCTCTATTTCTCAATCACAAAAAAATGACGGTGAACAAGTCCGTACCAGCCTGAGCTATGGTTTCGGTAGCTTGGTGGAAGATCACTACAATGTTTATGCCACCCTGGATATTCGTCAGCGCAAGCCTATGTTTATCAGCAAGCGCGATGATTACCTGAGCACACTGGACTTGCGTCCTTATGGCTATAAAGATAACCGCTCGCTGTACACATTCCCGGGCAATATCTACTGGACAGACAAAGCTACAGGTAAATTTGTTTCACAAACCCTGGACAAGAATTGTGCTCCCAATAACCTGGTTCCTGCTGATATCTTCTTTGGTGCTGGCACAGTAGGTAATGCTTGTGTATTTGATGACTTGAAAGATGCATCGGTTAACTCTGGCGGCAAAACTGACCGTGTCGGTTTGACCAGCCGCGGTACATGGCAAATCAATGCCGACACCAGTGCATTTGCAGAAATCATGTACAACCAGAATAAGGCGACCGTAACAGGTTTGCCACACTGGTTTGCAGGGCAGGTTGGTCAGCCGACAGGGCCGTTGCCAATTACCCATCCACAATATCCTAAAGAGTTGATTGACCCAGTGACTGGGAAGACACTGGCGGGTGGTAACGGCACTGTGCGTGTGCGCGCATCCTTGAAAGATTTTCCTGGCCAAGGTTTGGAAAATACCACGGATTTTGGCCGTTACCTGGCTGGTTTGAAAGGCACGTATGCGAACTGGGATTGGGAAACTGCGCTGATGTTCAACACCAGCAAGGTTGAATCCAAAGCCACCGCCGGTATCTTGTCCAAGCCATTTATCGAAGCCTACAATAACGGTACTTTCCTGTTTGGCAGCTCTGCACAAAACGCTGAACTGTACAAAAAACTTGTGACAGGTTCTTCTGATAACTTCAAATCCGGCATGTATATGTGGGATGGCAAAGTATCCGGTGAAGTGATGCAATTGCCAGCCGGCCCTATGTCCATCGCTGTTGGTGTTGAGGCACGTCGCGAAACACTGGAAGTCAATCCTTCCCAATTGTCTATCGATGGCGAGTTGTATCATCGCGCACAATCAGAACCAGGCTATAAGCGCGGCCGCAATATCGCGTCTACCTATGCTGAATTGTCAGTACCTATCTTCAAGACACTGGAAGGCCAGATTGCAGCACGTTATGACCGTTACTCTGATTATGGTAATTCAACCACACCAAAAGTCGGCTTGAAATGGAATGCTGATCCAACTTTGCTGGTACGCGGTACTTACGCAACCGGTTTCCGTGCACCGACTCTGGTAGAAAACTCTACCCAGATCTTGAAGGCTTTCCTGTCTTATCGCGATCCTGAACGTTGCAATGACAAATTCAAGAACGGTTGCCAATGGAGTAGTGCTTATGAAAGCGGTTCTAATCCCAACCTGAAACCTGAAACTGCAGACAGCTTTACCCTGGGTCTGGTATGGGAGCCAACATCATGGTTGAATGCCAGCCTGGATTTCTGGCAAATCAAACGCAAGGATGAAATTTCCACATTTGATTTGACGACGGTCCTGGCAAATCCTGGCCGTTATGCAGGCAACCCTGCTGCTGTCATTACACGTGATCCCTTGACCGCCGCTGACAGGGCCGCTGGTGCGACTGCTGGTGAAATTAGCAACCTCAGATTGTTGCTGACTAACGTGGCGACGACACAGGTACGTGGTTTGGATCTGGACATCAACACCAAATTCAACCTGGGTGAATATGGCCGTATCACGCCGAATATGAAAGTGACTTACAACCACTCTTATAAATCTGCACCATCCCCTGAAACAGCTGCAATCGAGTATGCAGGTACACGTAATCAACCCCGTGTTCAGGCTACTGCTGGCATAGGCTGGGAAAAAGCAGCATGGAAAGCCTCTGTCGATGCAGTGCATATCGGTCACATGTCTTCTAATGGTGACTTTACACAGCCATGTGTATTCGAAACCCAGGGTTATGCCAACCTGTGCAAGGATATCCCATCCTTCACGACCTTCAACGTCGGTGGTAGCTATACTGGCCTGATGAAAGACTTGAAGCTGAGCTTCGCGATCAGGAACGTACTGGACCGCATGCCGCCGTTTGCGCCAAGTGCTACATCATCGCAGGCGATTGCAGCTGTCACTGGCTTGCATGACGTCATTGGTCGTTACTTCCAGATCACTGTGGATTACAAATTCAAGTAATCTTGTGAGCTGATAAGTGCCGGAATCCTGGATTCCGGCACTTATTTTTTTATCTGCCTGCCGTACTAAGCACGGCGGAATAAAGATAGCGCGATAAAAACAGATACTAATGAGGGACAAAATCGTGAAAAAACAAATTTTCAAGGCTGTTCTCGCCAGCATGCTATGTGCGGCGGGTGCAGTGAGTTTGCCTGCTTATGCAGATAAATCCATATCCATAACGGATTTTTTTAAGAAGGCGCAATTCAGCGGTCGCCCTGTGTTGTCACCTGACGGCCAAAGTATGGCAGTCCTTGTACCTCGCAATGGGCGTTTTGCATTGGCGGTAATTCCTCTGAGCTCCCGTCAACCGAAAGTGGTGGCAGCCGATGTGGATTGGGACATAGTCAACCCCCGTTGGGTTAATAATCAACGTCTGGTGTTCAGCCTGAGCCGTGGTAGCGATGTGGTCATGGAAGACAATGACGGCGGTGGTTTGTTTGCCGTCAATTCAGATGGGTCTTCATTTAGAAAACTTGTACCTACCATGAAAGAGGCAAGAGGCGGGAATATCGCTTACAAGCCTTATTCAGTATTGAGTCGTGTCGATGAGAACAGTAACGACCTGATTGTGGTTAATAATCAGCGTGGCCGTGATGCCACATTGGGAGCCTCGGATGTGTTGCGCCTGGATACGACAACCGGGAAAACCAAGCTCCTGACTTTTGATAACCCAGGCAAGGTGGGCGGTTGGTTACTTGATCATAATAATGTCATCCGAGTTGCGGTCTCGAATAATGTTGATCCAGACAATAAGCGCATCAGGCAGACTGTATATTACCGTGACGGTGACACTAGCCCTTGGAAAACGATACATCAAGCTTATCTGGATGAAGGCAAGGAAATGAATCCTTTGGGATTTGATTTCGATAACAAGACCATGCTGGTAGCGGGACGTTTCAATGGTCGTGACAAATCTGCTGTTTTCATTTGGGATTTTGCCAAACAGACGGTGGGTGAAATGGTCGCAGATCACCCGGATGCAGATGTTGCTGATCTTGCGCTGGATTTGCAACGCAAGAAGCTGGTCGGTGTCAACGTTGAAGCAATGATGCCAGAAAGCATCTATTTTGATGAAGACTACGCCAAGCTGGATGCCAGCTTGCGTGCAAGCTTTCCAGGTCAAAAGGTGGTTTTTGACTGGAGAGGCAAAAACGTCATAGTTTATGTCCGTGGCGACAATAATGTGGGTTCTGCCTATTTCTATGACACTGAAAAGAAAGCGCTTGAACTGGTCTATGTTGCCAAGCCTGAGCTTGAAGGCAAGAAATTGTCTGCCCAGAAAGTCATTAACTATGCAGCCAGGGATGGTCTGAACATACCAGCCTACCTGACTCTGCCTGAGGGCATGCCAGCTAAGAACTTGCCATTGGTTGCTTATATCCATGGTGGCCCGCATGCGCGTGATGGGTATGGTTATGACCCTATGACTCAGATGCTGGCTTCTCGTGGATATGCAGTGTTTCAACCTCAGTTCCGTATGTCTACCGGTTTTGGCTGGAAGCATCATACGGCTGGCTGGAAGCAATGGGGCCTCGCCATGCAGGATGATATTACCGATGGGATTGAAAACCTCGTCAAGCAAGGCATCGTAGACAAGAATCGTGTTTGTATCATCGGTGCCAGTTACGGTGGATACGCGACTATGTATGGTCTGGTGAAAGACCCTGATCTGTATAAATGCGGTATCAATTGGGTGGGTGTGACGGACGTCAAGATGTTGTTTACCGTGAACTGGTCGGATATGTCTGGTCCTGTCATGGATAATCTCGGGGCGAAAATGCATGGCGATCCTAAAACAGACGATGCCTATTTCCAGAAAGTGTCAGCGATAGAAAATGCCAGCAAGATCAAGGCACCTGTCCTGATGGCTTATGGTAGTGAAGACATACGTGTACCTTTGATCCACGGTGAAAAAATGCGTGACAAATTGAAAGCGCAAGGCAATACCGTGGAATGGATGGTCTTTGCCGGTGAAGGTCATGGCTGGGCAAAAGAAAGCAATCGTATCAAATGGGGTGAATCTGTCCTGAATTTCATCGACAAATATATTGGCGATAATTCTCCGGCAGCCAAAAAATAATGGCCACAGACTAAAGTAAATTTGCAGCAAATCTTTAACCGACAAGTTCGCTTGTCGGTTTTTTTTCGGGCCTTGATGCGCCAATTATGCAAGTTCGTCATCGAAGGCTATAATTTGCAGCGGCATTTCAGTCGTATCTTTTCGCAAATCCTGTTTTTGAGAGTGTAATTTGGCTAAGAAAGAACATGTATCGGTCACCCAGGCGACCCAATTGCTGCGCAAGTACAAGGCAGAGTTTACTGAACATCCCTACGCCTATGAAGAACATGGCGGCACCTCAGTGTCGGCGCGTGAGTTGGGTGTGGAAGAGCATCATGTGGTCAAGACCCTGGTGATGCAGGACGAAGCCGCCAAGCCCATGATCGTGCTCATGCATGGCGACAAAAAAGTATCCACCAAGAACCTGGCCAGACAGATTGGCTGCAAGTCAGTAGAACCCTGCAAGCCAGAAGTCGCGCAAAAGCATTCGGGTTATCTGATTGGTGGTACTTCACCATTTGGCACGAAGAAGACCATGCCCGTCTATGTGGAAAGCAGCATCCTGGCGCTGCCAAAAATTTATATCAATGGTGGTCAGCGTGGTTACCTGATTGGCATTGCGCCAGGTTTGCTGGAAAGTCTGCTACGGGCGCGTGCTGTGGAATGCGCGCTGGATGAATAGCATATCGCTTGGTCTCTGTTCCAAGAATTTTGTCCGGCTAGTCATTTCTGGTACTCGCCTGGCGTATACTTGCCGGGCATTTATGAATGAAGGAATAAGATGAATACAATTCTGGCTGCAGTCGCAGCTTATCTGATCGGTTCTTTGTCATTTGCTGTCGTCGTCAGCAAATTGTTTGGATTGGCTGATCCGCGTACGTATGGCTCAAAAAATCCCGGTGCTACCAATGTGCTGCGCAGCGGGAATAAGGCCGCAGCCGTGTTGACCTTGCTGGGTGATGCATTCAAAGGCTGGCTGGCGGTATGGCTGGCGATGAGGTTTGAGGACCAGTTTCAACTCGGCGACAGTGGTGTCGCCATTGTTGCACTGGCCGTATTTATCGGCCATTTGTGGCCCGTGTTTTTCAAATTTGTCGGTGGCAAAGGGGTTGCGACTGCTGCGGGTGTCCTGATCGGTATCGATATCTGGCTGGGCGTGGCGACTCTGGCGACCTGGATGATCGTTGCATTTGCTTTTCGCTATTCTTCACTTGCCGCTTTGATCGCATCGATTTTTGCGCCTTTTTACTATGGTTTGCTGTTTGGTCCGGATGTAAAAATGCTGGCTGTAGCTATCATGAGTGGCTTATTGGTGTACCGACATAGCCAAAACATAGCCAACCTCATCGCAGGCAAGGAAAGCCGTTTGGGCAGCAAAAAGGCTGCAGCAAAAGACGAAAAGAAAAAATAAATCTAGATTATTTTGCAACTCCCAATTATGATGAAAATATCATTTTTTCATCATTATTGGGAGGGCATATGTTGAAGCAATTTGTCAAACTGTGGATAGCCAGTTTTTTGTTACTGGCTTCCTTAAGCCTTTCAAGCTGGGCTGCAGATCATGGTAGTGCCATTGAAGCCAAAGCCATGGTGCAAAAAGCCCTTGATGCCATGAAAAAAAACGGTATTGACGCGACCATCACTGAAATCAACAAGCGCGATGGTCAATATATGGACCGCGACTTGTATGTCGTCGTGTATGACATGAATGGCAAAAATCTCGCCCACCTGAATCCCAAAATGGTAGGCAAGGAGATGATAGATCTGACTGATGTCGATGGCAAATTCTTTATACGCGAGCGTATAGAATTAGTGAAAGCCAAGGGCAAGGCCTGGCAGGATTATAAATTCGTTAACCCTGTCAGCAAACAGATCGAGCCTAAATCCATGTATGTGGAAAAATTCGAGAATGTGATTGTTGGCTGCGGTATCTATAAATAGACGGGCAGCCTGAGTCCTGATCAGGCGGCGACCAACTCCTGAAGCGGCCAGCGCGGCCTGACATTGAAACCATAATCCCGCGTTGCGAGATCGGGATTGTTTTTTAAACGCATGGCACCCGCAAAGGCAATCATCGCGCCATTGTCGGTACAAAATTCCAGCTCAGGGTAGTACACCTTAAAACGCTTCTTCGCTGCCGCTGCATTCAAAGACGCGCGCAATTGCAGGTTGGCACCTACACCGCCAGCAATGACCAGACGCTTCAGGCCACTTTCCTTCATCGCAGTCGTGCACTTGGCCGTCAGCACGGCGACGATGGCATCGACAAAGCCACGCGCAATATTGGCTTTATCCTGCTCACAGATATTCGCGGGTTGATTTTTGACGACCGTCAGTACCGCTGTCTTCAAGCCAGAGAAGCTGAAGTTCAAGTCTTTCGAATGCAGCATGGGGCGCGGGAATTGGTAGGCTGCCGGATCACCAAATTCTGCCATGCGTGAAATCGCCGGGCCGCCAGGGTAAGACAGGCCCAGCAATTTGGCTGATTTGTCAAAAGCTTCACCGGCAGCATCGTCCAGGGTTTCGCCCAGCAATTGATAGCGACCAACGCCATCAACACGCATCAATTGGGTATGTCCGCCGGATACCAGCAGGGCGATGAAAGGGAATTCAGGTGGCTGGCTGGCCAATAAGGGGGACAGCAGATGACCTTCCAGATGGTGGACGCCCAGCACGGGTTTATCCAGCGCCATTCCCAGACCACATGCCACTGAAGCACCGACCAGGAGTGCACCCGCCAGGCCTGGCCCCTGGGTATAGGCAATCGCATCAATGGCTTGCTTATTGAGGTTTGCCTTGCTCAGAACTTCGGTGAGCAAGGGTAGGGCACGGCGTATGTGATCGCGTGAGGCCAGTTCTGGCACGACGCCGCCATATTCCTGATGCATGGCGATTTGTGAGTGAAGGGCATGTGCAAGCAGGCCACGCTCTGTGTCGTACAGGGCAAGACCGGTTTCGTCACAGGAGGATTCAACGCCGAGAACTATCATGTTTGTTTCTACATAGAGGGTGTAAGTCATTGCACCTGCGAGCAAGAACGCAATACGTGGTTTCTTTACATGCCAGGACCGAAGATTGGAGCGATTCTTGCTAAGACTCGTATAACGTAATTATATCTGGCATGGGCCATCAATGCGCAGCAAAGCAAATAATAACAATGCGATAACATTAACTTCTCCCAGTCTGCGGATTGTGGTTGTGAATACCGTTATCCAGAGCGAGGATGAATTGCTTGAGGACGCTCAGGCGCAATTGGCGCGTTCGCGCGCCTTGCGTATAGGCTTGTTGCAAGCGGGTTATAACATCATCGCCGTCATTCCCGGTGACATGTATATGAGTGAGCGCATCGCCCAGTTGCAGCCCGACATGATCATCATTGACGCCGAATCTGATTCGCGGGATGTACTCGAACACATGGTCATGCTGACCCGCGATGCCCCACGTCCCATCGTCTTGTTTACTGAAGACGGTAGCCAAACCAATATGGCGGCCGCCATGGAAGCCGGGGTTTCTGCCTATGTGGTTGCTGGCTTGCAGTCGGAACGTATCAAGCCTGTGCTGGATGTTGCGATGGCACGCTTCAATGCCGATCAAAAGCTGCGCAGCGAATTATCTGATACCAAGGCCAAGCTGCAAGAGCGCAAGACGATAGAGCGCGCCAAGGGTTTGTTGATGGAGCGTCATCATTTGTCGGAGAACGAGGCATATCAAAAAATGCGCAAGCAAGCCATGGAAAAAAACCTCAAGCTGGTTGATCTGGCGCAGCGCATGCTTGATGTGGCTGATTTGCTGGGCGGCTGAGCCAGACTTGTGCGTGTTAATGGTGCATTGCGTCATTTGGGTGCGAGATTTCGAGGAACTTTGTTCCTCGGGGCTGGCCAAGGGATACAAATCTAGTTGATTTAGTTGGCACGGCAATTGCTAAACCAAAAGCAGTGCCAAAGTTGGTGCTAACGAACAAAGTGAGTCTGACTAACGGCGGTCACCTCATCAGACAAAGGTGTCTTTCCATACGGTTTTACCGTTGTGGGACGATACCTTTTTTCATTATGGATACCACTTACGCTGGAGTGCAGACATGTCGAATCAGGAAACTTCTATCAATCTCAGCAAGACGCAGGAAGAAAATGAACCGAATTTCAAACGTCGCAGTTTCTTGCAAACTGCTGCACTGGCAAGTGGAGCAGGCATCATGGGCTTGAGTACAGGTGGAGTATGGGCAGCAGGTTCAGATAAACCAGAAAAAGAAGAAGTACATATCGGCTTTATTCCGCTTACTGATTGCGCATCCGTGGTGATGGCATCGGTACTCGGCTTTGATAAAAAATACGGTATCAAGATTATCCCCAGCAAAGAATCTTCATGGGCCAGTGTGCGTGACAAGCTGGTCAATGGTGAACTGGATGCCGCCCATGTCTTGTATGGCCTGATATACGGCGTGCAACTGGGTGTAGGCGGGAATAAAAAAGACATGGCTGTGTTAATGACGCTGAATAATAACGGCCAGGCCATTACCCTGTCTAAAAAACTGGCCGACAAAGGTGCGGTTGATGGCGCAGGCTTGGCCAAGCTCATGCAAACCGATAAACGTGAATATACTTTTGCGCAGACCTTCCCCACAGGCACTCATGCCATGTGGCTTTATTATTGGCTGGCTGCACATGGCATTAATCCCATGAAAGACGCCAAGGTTATTACTGTGCCGCCACCACAAATGGTGGCGAATATGCGGGTCGGGAATATGGATGGCTATTGCGTGGGTGAACCCTGGAATCACAGGGCGATCGCTGATGGCATAGGCATTACTGCAGCGACGACACAAGATATCTGGAAAGACCATCCTGAAAAAGTATTGGGTACCACTTCGGAATTCGTACAGAAGTATCCGAATACTGCACGCGCAGTTGTGGCAGCGATACTCGATGCCAGCCGCTGGATAGATGCGTCCTTGTCCAACAAGAGCAAGATGGCAGAAACCATTGCGGATAAATCCTATGTGAATACCTCTGTCGATGTCATCAATCAGCGTATTTTGGGACGCTATCAAAATGGCCTGGGCAAGACCTGGGACGATCCGAACTACATGAAGTTCTTTAACGATGGTGCTGTGAATTTCCCTTATCTGTCGGACGGCATGTGGTTCCTGACCCAGCACAGACGCTGGGGTCTGCTGAAGGCCGATCCGGATTATCTGGCGGTGGCAAAGGCAGTCAACCGTATCGACGTTTACAAGGATGCAGCGACCATGGCCAAAGTATCGGTACCAAAAGATCCCATGCGCAGCAGCAAGTTCATGGACGGTACGGTCTGGGATGGCAAGAATCCGGCTGCCTATGCAGCTTCTTTCAAAATCAAGGCATAAGGAGTCGTGATGAATACCTTGGTACATGGAGCAATATCTGCAAAAGACGATACCGCCAGCGCAACAGCAACAGGGACGGAAGTAAAAGTGATAAAGGCAATCAAACCCAAAGCCGAAAAAAAACCACGCTCTTTCCGGCCTTTTTTTCTGAGTGTGTTGCCGCCTTTTTTTGGCATAGGCATGCTGATACTGATATGGGAAATCATTGCGCTAAAGAATGCGACTTTCCCTTCACCATGGGTGACTTTACAGGAAGCCATCAAGGTATTTTCTGATCCCTTTTACCAAAAGGGACCAAATGACCAGGGCATAGGCTGGAATATTTATGCCTCTCTGAAGCGCGTGGCAGTCGGCTTTGGCCTGGCTGCGGCAGTGGGTATACCGCTGGGCTTTTTGATAGGCCGTTTCAAGTTTTTATCCGGCATGTTTAATCCCATCATCAGTCTCCTAAAACCAGTTTCACCGCTGGCATGGCTGCCTATCGGTTTGCTGGTATTCAAGTCGGCCCACCCGGCGGCGATCTGGTCTATTTTTATATGCTCGATCTGGCCCATGATCATCAATACAGCGATCGGTGTACAGCGTGTGCCGCAAGATTATATGAATGTCGCCCGTGTGTTGAATTTGTCTGAATGGAAAATCATTACCCGCATCTTACTACCTTCAGTGTTGCCATATATGTTGACCGGTGTCCGGTTGGCGATAGGTACGGCATGGTTGGTCATTGTCGCTGCTGAAATGCTGACGGGTGGTGTGGGTATAGGTTTTTGGGTGTGGGATGAATGGAATAATCTGAACGTTCCGCACATCATTATTGCCATTGTCGTCATTGGCCTGGTGGGGCTGATACTGGAACAAATACTGGTGGCAATAGCACGCGCCTTTACTTACGAAGATGTGGGGACATGATCATGAATGAAAGCGACAACAAGTACCTGCAGATCAATCAGGTTGAAATGATCTTCAATACCAAGAAGGGTAGTTTTCATGCGCTGCGCGATATCAATTTGAATGTCAAAAAGGGCGAGTTCATTACCTTGATAGGTCATTCTGGTTGCGGTAAATCGACGCTGTTGAATTTGCTTGCTGGCTTGACGACGGCCAGTTCTGGAACCTTGTTGTGTGCCAACAGGGAAATTTCTGGTCCATCACCAGAACGTGGCGTGGTGTTCCAGAACCATTCTTTATTGCCCTGGCTGACTTGCTACGAAAATGTTTTTCTGGCAGTAGAGCGTGTGTTTGGCGCGACGGAGAATGGCACGAAACTGCAAAAGCGTACCATGCAAGCATTGTCACTAGTAGGTTTGACGCATGCAGAAAGAAAACGTCCGAATGAAATTTCTGGAGGCATGAAGCAACGTGTGGGCATCGCCCGCGCACTGGCGATAGAGCCAAAAGTTTTATTGATGGATGAACCATTCGGCGCTCTCGATGCGCTGACGCGTGCGCACTTGCAAGATGAATTGCTGAAGATTGTCGCAAAGACTCAATCAACCGTGGTCATGGTCACGCATGATGTGGATGAGGCAGTCTTGCTTTCTGACCGAATCGTCATGTTGACCAATGGTCCTGCGGCAACCATAGGTGAAATTTTGGACGTGGATCTGGAAAGGCCGCGCGACCGGGTGGCACTGGCGCAAAATCCAAAATATGCAGCCTACCGTACTGAAGTATTGGAATTTTTATATCACCGTCAATCCCATCCTGCGCATGATGCGGCTTGAGTCTTAGGCAAGAACAAAAGCTTACTCTTTCTCAAGAGTAAGCTTTTGTTTTCTCATTTACACGGCATTGGTAAGCAATGTTTCTGCAGGTAAATGCGCACAGGTTTGTCATACCCAAAATTTCAGCAATATGAAATATAAATATCTAATCAATTTGCCAAAAGAAAATTAGTTTTCATTTTTTATGCGGCTAATTGTGACAATATGTGCAGAATTAAACTAAATCTATGAGAGAATGCATAATCCTTTTGGAAACATTTTTTTGCAGGTTCACGGTAATCTGTTGATGTAAAATTGGCAAGAAATACCTGATAGTGAATTCATTGCTTCTGCTTAATATAGTTGCATAATTGTTCATGTATTCGACCGTTTTTTGGCAACAGCTTCTGGTTTCTTTTTTTGATTACATGACATGTTTCGCTGGCTTTTTTTTAATGAAAGTGCATTAACGCCTGCTGAGCACGCTGCATGGAAATTAAGTGCACTACGTATCATTTTGATGTCTGGCTTTGTGCTGGAGGCGGCAGTAGCGATTCACAGTTCTCTGGACGCAATCGCAGTTGGTGCTTATCAGGTGCTGTGGGTGGTCGGCTTTTTCTATGTTGTGCTGGCATTGGGTTTGTACTATTCATCCCGTCATTTACGTGCTGGCGCCGCCATACTCATCGGTACGGTGTACGCGTCTGCATTTGCCATCGTTTGCCTGATCAATCACTACGAGATTGCCAAGTTTGGCTATATCTTTATCTATACCACGCCAATTATTGCCCGCTTGTTCTTTGGCACCCGGTTGGCCCTGGGGCTGATGGCTTTCAATGTCCTGCCTTTTCTCTTGCTTTTGCTGAACCGGCCGTTGCTGAACATACCCGGATTTGATATCACTCTGCCAGCCAGCAATACTTATATACAATCCCTGCTATTCCTGTTCTTCAATGCCTGTGTGCCCCTGGCTGTTTTTCGGGTCTTGCATGAGCTGGACGTTTCAGCACTACGTTACCGCCAGGCCAGTGCAGCACTGGAAGTCAGCCATGCGCAGTACGAAGAGGTTTTCCAGAACGCGGGAACAGCCTTGTTGTTGACCGACGCCAGCGGGCAGATTTTGCAAGCGAATCAGTTAGCCAATAGCTTGCTGGGGCGCGAGGCGGATGACGACGACGACCGTGCCTTGTTTGGCTGGTTGTCGCTGGATAATAGTGTGCGCATGAAAAGTCCGAACGCTGAGGAATCGGAAAACATGCGCATGTCGGCTTATCGAACGCGTGATGGCAAACTGGTTGCACTGGAAAATATTTCACAGACCTCTACTGATCACTACATTGTCGCCTTGCGCGATGTTTCTGGCCTGCATTCCATACATCATGCCTTGCAACTGAGCTTGCAGCGTGAAGATTATCTGAGCCGCCATGATGCACTGACCAATTTACCCAACCGCGACATGTTGCGCAGTCATTTGCAAGCGGTACTTGCCAATAGTGACGAGACTAAAGTCACTGCTTTGGTGTCTTTCCGACTCAATAGCATACGTCATGCGAATCAACAATTTGGTGCGCATACCGGCGATATTTTGTTGCGCCGTTTTGCCGAAGAATTGTCGCACGCTTTGCCCAAGAATTGTTTCTGTGCCCGCTTGCGCAGCATCGTCTTTTCTTTTGTTGTCGAGAATTCCCGCACGCCAGGTGAAATTATCAAGCTGGTGGAAAAAGTCAGGAACAATTTACCCAAGGAATTGGAAATCAATGGTGAAAATCTGTTGATACAGTTCTCTGCCGGCATTGCGCTGGTCAGGCCAGAAGATCAGGAAGCAGATGATCTGATACGCCGTAGCGAAGTGGCGCTGGATACAGCACGCCGCTCCAGCGATCAAAGCGTGACCTTGTTTGATGAAGAAGATGCCTTGCAAATACGCCGCAGCGTAGAAATTGAAGTTGGCATCGTCAATGGTCTCAAGCAAAATGAGTTCCGTCTGGTGTACCAGCCCAAGGTTGACAGGGAGGGCAAGATTGCTGGCCTGGAAGCCTTGTTGCGCTGGGAGTCACCGAGCCTGGGCAGTGTTGCGCCGGCAGAATTTATTCCGATTGCAGAACGTGCTGGTTTGATACGCCTGATCAGTAACTACGTCATGACGCAGGTGTGCTTTCAGGTACGTGACTGGTTGAACCGTTTTGCCGATTGTCCTGTCATTGCCTTGAATTTGTCAGCTACTGATATCGCCCGTAATGACTTGTTGCAACTCATAGAAAATTGCTGCAATCGTTATGATGTTGCGGCATCGTATATAGAATTTGAAATTACAGAGACTGGCTTGATCGCCAATGAGGCCCTGACCATACATCATCTGGATGAACTCAAGGCGCGTGGCTTCAATATTGCGATTGACGATTTTGGTACTGGATATTCATCCCTGTCCAAGCTCAGCCACTTTCCGGCGCAGAGCGTCAAAATCGATCGCTCTTTTGTGGCACAGATAGGTTACAACAAAAAGAGCGAAATGATCATCAAGGCCATTATCTCACTGGCTAACATCTTGTCTTGTCACACTGTTGCCGAAGGTGTTGAAAACGAGGCGCAAGAAAGCTTCCTCAAAGAGATTGGCTGCGATTATTTTCAGGGATATTATTATTACAGGCCGCTGGAAGTTTCAGCACTGGAATTATTACTCACTGAAATGCCTGCCAAAGAAGCTCAAGCTTCCTACCAGTTCAAGCTTGCCTGAGTATTTTCCCCCACATTTCCTGCCCATGCATAGATGCTATGTGCAGGAAAAATTGTGCACTTGCGGGAATTCGCATCACAGTAATTAACAATCCCTGTCAACGTCTTCCACGCGATCGCGTTGGATAGTGTAGATTGTTTATTTATGTGGCGTTGGGCCTGGCTTGATTCTTCTCACTTAATTTGTTTTCCTGATTTTGCTTTTGCTTATTTCCAACATTTTGCACAGAGTAACAATTTCGTCTGCACGTTTTGATAATTTCAACTACACTAAAGTTGTAGTGTGCTGGCTGGCAATTAATTTGAGTTGATTTGAATTGGTTTTTAATTGTCGTCAGACCGGTTCGGTATTTGCATGTTTTCTGCTTATCCATGGAGGTCGGGATGAATATCTTTGACAACTACACCGCACGGTATGAACGGACTCGCGAAGAAGAGTATTCCATGCAGGAATACCTTGATCTTTGTAAAAGAGACCGTCTCGTCTATGCCAGTGCATCTGAACGCATGCTGGCAGCCATCGGTGAGCCAGAGCTGGTTGATACCCGGCATGACTCGCGGCTATCACGTATTTTTTCAAATAAGGTCATCAAGATCTATCCCGCTTTCCGTGAGTTTTATGGCATGGAAGAAGTGATAGAACAGGTCGTTTCCTACTTCCGCCATGCAGCTCAAGGTCTGGAGGAACGCAAACAAATCCTGTATTTGCTAGGCCCTGTCGGTGGTGGTAAATCTTCCATCGCCGAAAGGTTGAAATTTTTGATGGAAAAAATCCCTTTTTATTGCATCAAGGGTTCACCCATCAATGAATCGCCTCTGGGTTTGTTCAACGAAGATGAGGACGGCGTTTTACTGGAAGAAGATTTCGGTATCCCGCGTCGTTATCTTAAAAACATACCTAGCCCCTGGGCCGTCAAGCGCCTGCATGAATTTAATGGTGACATCAACCAGTTCCGCGTCGTGCGGCGCTATCCCTCAGTCTTAAAACAGGTTGCGGTTTCCAAAACTGAACCTGGTGACGAGAATAATCAGGATATTTCTTCACTGGTGGGTAAGGTTGATATCCGCAAGCTCGAAGAATATGCGCAGGACGATCCTGACGCCTACAGCTACTCAGGTGGCTTGTGCCTGGCAAATCAGGGGCTGATGGAATTCGTCGAAATGTTCAAGGCCCCCATCAAGGTCTTGCACCCCTTATTGACAGCCACACAGGAAGGTAATTTCAAGGGTACTGAAGGCTTTGGTGCGATACCTTTTGAAGGCATCATCCTGGCTCACTCCAATGAGTCTGAATGGAAAACCTTTAAAAACAATAAAAACAACGAAGCCTTCCTTGACCGTATTTATATCGTCAAAGTACCGTATTGCCTGCGCGTCAATGATGAAATAAAAATTTACGAAAAACTGGTGCGTACTTCTTCACTGGCAGCTGCACCATGTGCCCCTGGCACCTTGAAAATGATGGCGCAATTTGCTGTGCTGTCACGCCTGAAAGAACCAGAAAATTCCAGCATCTTCAGCAAGATGCAGGTGTATGACGGCGAAAACCTCAAGGATACCGATCCCAAGGCAAAATCTCGCCAGGAATATGCTGACTATGCTGGTGTCGACGAAGGCATGAATGGCCTGTCTACCCGCTTTGCCTTCAAGATTTTGTCCAAGGTATTTAACTTCGATAATACTGAAGTGGCTGCCAATCCCGTGCATTTGTTGTACGTGCTGGAGCAGCAGATCGAGCGTGAGCAATTTGCTCCAGAAATTGAGCAAAAATATGTTTCCTTCATTAAGGAATACATGGCGCAACGCTATGCCGAATTCATAGGCAAGGAAATTCAGACGGCCTATTTGGAGAGTTATTCAGAATATGGTCAGAATATTTTCGATCGCTATGTGACTTTTGCCGATTTTTGGATACAGGATCAGGAATTCCGTGACCCGGACACAGGTGAAAGTTTTGATCGCGATGCCCTGAATAATGAGCTGGAGAAAATAGAAAAACCAGCAGGTATTTCCAACCCTAAAGACTTCCGTAACGAGATCGTCAATTTCGTACTGAGGGCAAGGGCGCAGAATGCAGGCAAGAATCCAGCCTGGACAAGTTATGAAAAACTGCGTACGGTCATCGAGAAAAAAATGTTCTCGAATACGGAAGAGTTATTGCCTGTCATTTCCTTCAATGCCAAGGCCAGTGCAGACGACTCTAACAAGCATCAGGAATTTGTTGAACGCATGGTTGCCAAAGGATACACGGCCAAACAGGTACGCCTGCTATGTGAATGGTATCTGCGTGTCAGGAAATCTTCATAACTGATGCGTGGGTAGCAGAGTGATGCAGGTATTTTCAGGACAAACGGGAGAGCATTTTGGTTCATCTGATTGACCGGCGTGTCCAAGGTAAAAATAAATCTGCCCCGAATCGCGAACGCTTTTTGCGTCGCTATAAGGGGCAGATCAAAGAAGCTGTTGCCAGAGCGGTAAAGGGGCGTTCGATTACCGATATAGAAAGCGGCGAGCGCATATCCATACCTGTCAAGGATGTCAGCGAACCGACTTTTGGTCATGCCCATGGCGGAGTCTGGGAAGGTGTGCAGCCAGGTAATGAACAATACCAGCGCGGTGATCAGGTTGCGCGACCCAAGGGCGGTGGTGGTGGCTCGGGTAAAGGGCAGGGCGGGAATAGCGAAGACCCCAGTGAAGACGATTTCGTATTCCAGTTGTCGCGTGAAGAATTCATGAATTACTTCTTCGAAGACCTGGAATTGCCGAATATGGTCAAGACGCAATTGACCTCGACGACAGATTTCAAGAGCCAGCGTGCCGGGTACAAAACCTCGGGTACTGCATCGAGCCTGCATGTACTGCGTTCTCTGCGTGGGGCCATGGGCAGGCGGATAGCGGTCGGCGGTAAGTCTGCGCGTAGATTGAAAGATGCAGAAGCAGAAATGACAGTCTTGCTGGAAGTCGGCGTGGATCCCAAAGACCCGCACTTCGTCGCACTGAAGCAGGAAATACATCATCTGCGTACCCGTTTGCTGGCGATTCCCTTTCTTGACCCTTTTGATCTGCGTTATAGCAATCGTGTCAAAGTCCCCAAGCCTGCCAGTCAGTGCGTGATGTTCTGTCTGCTCGATGTGTCCGGTTCTATGGATGAACAAAAGAAAGATACTGCGAAACGTTTCTTTATCTTGTTATACCTGTTTTTGACGCGGGCCTATGAAAAGATAGAAGTCGTCTTCATCCGCCATCATACGACGGCGCTGGAAGTTGATGAAGAGGCTTTTTTCCATTCGCGTGAATCGGGCGGCACCATCGTTTCCTCTGCCCTGAATCTGCTTGCACAGATTGTTCGTGAGCGCTACGCAGCATCCGACTGGAATGTGTATGTGGCGCAGGCGTCGGACGGCGATAACTGGGACAATGATTCTACCACTTGCAAGCAATTGCTCATCAACAGCATCATGCCGCTGGTGCAATATTATGCCTATGTAGAAATAACTGATGGTCAGCCGCAAAACCTGTGGCTTGAATATGAAAAAGTCGCCGAGCACCAAGCCCACTTTGCGATGCAAAAAATAGAAACACCGGCAGATATTTATCCGGTTTTTCGGGAACTGTTCAAGAAGCAGCCAAAATGAGGTCCTCCATGGAAAACGACCATGTCAGCACCAGAAAAAAACATGCACGCGCCTTGCCCGAACAATCAGAATGGACTTTTGAACTCATCGAGCAAGCGCATGAAGAAATACGACGGGTGGCCGAACAATTCGGTCTCGACACTTATCCAAATCAGTTGGAGATCATTACTGCTGAACAAATGATGGATGCCTATGCTTCGGTCGGCATGCCAGTGTCTTATAACCACTGGTCTTTCGGCAAGCATTTCCTGTCCACAGAAAAAAGTTACAAGCGTGGGCAAATGGGGCTGGCCTATGAGATAGTCATTAATTCCAACCCCTGTATTTCTTATCTCATGGAAGAAAACAGCCTGACCATGCAGGCACTGGTGATCGCGCATGCAGCCTACGGACATAATTCCTTTTTCAAGGGCAATTATCTGTTCCGTACCTGGACTGATGCCGACGCCATCATTGATTACATGTTGTTTGCCAAAAATTATGTTGCCGATTGCGAACAGCGTTATGGCATGGAGGCAGTAGAGCTGATCATCGATTCTTGCCATGCCCTGCAAAATTATGGCGTGGACAGATATAAACGTCCCGCCCGCATTTCCCTGGCAGAAGAAAGGGAGCGGCAGGAAGACAGGGAAAAATATATACAGTCGCAAGTCAATGACTTGTGGCGCACCATACCGCGTCGTAATGAAGCACCTGAGAGTCTGGCCAAGCAACGCTTTCCTTCCGAACCACAAGAAAACCTCCTGTACTTCATAGAAAAATATTCACCGTTGCTGGAACCTTGGCAACGTGAGATCGTGCGCATCATACGCAAGGTATCTCAGTATTTTTATCCGCAACGCCAGACCCAGGTCATGAATGAAGGCTGGGCCACTTTCTGGCATTACACCATACTGCAACAGCTATATGAAGAAGGTGTGGTTGGCGATGGTTTTATGATGGAATTTTTGCAAAGCCATACCAATGTGGTGTATCAGCCACCTGTGGGTAGCCGTTATTTTAATGGTATCAATCCCTATGCCCTGGGCTTTGCCATGATGCGGGATATCCGCCGCATCTGCGAAGACCCGACGCCGGAAGACCGCGAATGGTTCCCTGACTTTGCTGGTGCTGACTGGCAAAAAACCTTGCAATTTGCCATGCGCAATTTCAAGGATGAGAGCTTTATTGCACAGTATTTATCACCGAAACTGATGCGTGACTTTCATTTCTTTTCCATACTGGATGATGACAGCAAAGACAAGTTGCTAATTTCGGCCATCCATGATGAGCATGGCTATCGTTACTTGCGTGAACAATTGGCAGGGCAATACAATCTCGGCAACCGGGAACCGAATATACAGGTGTGGTCGGTAGATATGCAGGGGGACAGGGCGTTGACTTTGCGCCATACCCAGTATTTGCGCCGCCCTCTGAATCCACAAACAGGTGAAATGCTCAAGCATGTAGCCAGATTATGGGGCTTTGATGTTTATCTGGAAACGGTCGATCCTGAGTCCAAGGTGCTGGCAAGGCAAGAATGTAAATGGGAAAAACGCAACAGACCCTGAGTTTTTCAGGCTCGCAGGGCAATGCCCCCAAATCCCGATAGCGACAGCGTGGTCTATCGGTTAGAATGAAAAACACCCATCAGAAGACGGAGATGCACCATGTATCTGGACCACCCAAAAATTTCTGCCACCAATAGCGAGACCGAGCCAGACCGCATAGAGCGTCTGAGCCGTGTTTATGGATATGCAATGGGGTTGGCCGATATTGATGGTAATACTGCATGCATTACCAAGTTGGCCAAGATTCACGACCACAAAGGCACATTGATGGTGATTTGGTATGAAGCTCCGACCCAGACAGAAAAGGCTTATTTCGTGCGTGCCTGGAATAGCCGCATCGGTGACGAGACTGAAATCGTCGAGCATGCGCTGATGCTGAATGAACCCATCTCCAATGCAGAGTAAATGAGCTGCCGGGAATGATTTTCATCATTCCCGCATTTTGCCCAAAATCGTCTTTAGGCTATTTTTTTGCTATTCAGCAAGCGCAAGCCATTCAATACCACGAGTACACTGGTGCCGGCATCAGCAAATACAGCCATCCACAGGCTGGCATGCCCTGTCAGTGCCAATCCAAAAAACACAAACTTGATTAGCAAGGCAAAGCTGATATTTTGCGTCAGAATGCTTGCGGTTCGTTGTGAGATACGGATCATTTCTGGCAGTTTGCGCAAATCGTCCTGCATGAAGGCGACATCTGCCGTTTCCAGCGCCGTATCGCTTCCTGCCGCCATGGCAAAGCCTATGTCGGCACGCGCCAGGGCAGGGGCATCATTGATGCCATCGCCACACATGGCAGTCAAACCATTTTCGCCATATTTGTGTATGGCGGCCAGTTTTTCAGTGGGCAGCATCTGGCTCTGGAACTCGCTGATGCCCGCCTGGGTGGCAATGGCGGCTGCAGTTTTTGCATTGTCCCCTGTCAACATCACAGTTTTTATGCCCATGGCTTGCAACTCTGCCAGCGCGGCACGGCTATGTTCGCGTATTTGATCTGCCAGCGCCAGCAAGCCCAGCAATTGACTACCCTGGCAAAGAAACAGCACAGTGTTTGCTGCCGCTTCCAGTCTGCTTAGTTCTTGCTCCAAGGCAGCGGGTGGTTTGCTGATCGCCTCTTTCGATTGCAGGGCTTGCCACATGGCCTGGTTGCCCAGATGGTAGACGTTTCCATTGATCTGTCCGCTGACACCACGACCACGCCCCTCTTCGAACAGTTTGATATCCGAAGCTGCCAGTATTGGGCTCTTGCAGGCTTTTAACAAGGCAGTTGCCAGCGGATGGCTGGAATGGGCGTCCAGGCTGGCGGCCAGGGTCAGTATGTCTTCAGCAGTTTGCGCGCTCAAGCTGATCGTTTCGGTAAGTTGCGGCTTGCCAGAAGTCAGGGTGCCGGTTTTATCAAAAGCGATGGTTTTTAAATGCCTTGCCTGCTCCAGGTACACACCACCTTTGATGACAATGCCACGTCTGGCAGCCAATGCCAGGCCACTGACCACGGTGACCGGGGTCGAAATCACCAGAGCGCAAGGACAGGCAATGACTAGTAAAACCAGGGCGCGGTACAAGCTGTCATGCCAGCCATGTTGCAGCAGCAATGGCGGCACTACCGCTACCAGCAAGGCAATGACAAATACCACCGGCGTATAAATTGCTGCAAAGCGGTCGACAAAGCGCTGGGTGGGGGCGCGTTGGCCCTGCGCCTCTTGCACCGATTGTGCAATCCTGGCCAGCATGGTGGATGCCTGGACGGCTGTGACCTTGATTTGCAGCAAGCCGCTCTGATTCAGGCTGCCTGCATATACCAGATCACCCAGTTTTTTTTCAACTGGCATGCTTTCGCCTGTGATGGCAGCTTCATCGATACTGGACTGTCCAGTTTCTATGGTGCCATCGAGAGGCACTCTGTCACCAGGGCGGATTTGTATGCTTTGCCCCAGCGCGACGGTATCAGTTGCCACACTGAGCCAGCTACCATCTTGCTGTTGCAGCAAACTGGTTTCTGGCGCTTGCGAATGCAAGCCCTGGATAATATTGCGGGCGCGGCTCAGGCTGGCGGCTTCTATCAGTTCGGCGATGGCGAATAACCAGATCACCATGGCAGCTTCTGGCCATTGTCCTATGGCGGTTGCACCCAGGACCGCTGCCGTCATTAATAAATGGATATTCAGGCTAAAGTGACGCAAGGCTATCCAGCCTTTTTTCAGGGTGGGGATGCCGCAACTGAAGATGGTGCACAAGGCCAGCAAGGCAATGATGAGGGAGTTTTCGTCGCCGCTATACCAGCCCAGCATTTCTGCTGCGATGGCCGCTACACCGCCCAGGGCAACTGGCCAGTAATCCAGCCAGGTATGTGCGGGTGAGCCTGCACCTTGTATTATTGCGGGTTGTTCGCCATTGAGAACGATGCCTTGCATGCCTGTACCTGCCAGGCGCTGCTGGATGGCGACAAGCTCAGCTGCTTCATGGTGTACAGTCAATACCCGGTTGATCAAGTCAAATTCCAGCTCCAGCACACCAGGCAGAGAAGTCAGGGCCTTGCGTATCAGGGCTTCTTCTGTGGGGCAATCCATTTGCTCGATTTTCAGCCTTAGTTTGCTGGTGTTTGCCGGCAACACTGGTGCCATAGCACTTGCTTTGACGGGAGTTTTTTCATGATCTTGATGGCTGCAACAGGTATTTTTTTCAGACATTTGCATCTCTCAGCGATAGTTTACAATGAGTGTAAACTGTGGAGTCACTACAGGGTCAAGAATAATTTCAGCTGCAATTCAGCAGCAGCTAATTTGCAAATAAGTAGCAAGTAAGTTGTAGCAAGTAAGCTGGATGAAACCAGTATCATCGCCCATTTTAAACGGAGTAAGCATGCGCATCAGTGAACTGGCTAACGCAACTGGCGTTGAGATAGAAACGATACGGTTTTATGAAAAACAGGGCTTGCTGCCGGAGCCGGCACGTCAGGAGAACGGCTATCGCTGCTATACTCCGGCCCATTTGGAGCGACTGTCTTTCATACGTCATTGCCGCGCTTTGGATATTCCTTTGGCTGATATCAAACGGCTGGTCACTTTTATTTCCAGCCCATTGGAAGACTGCGGTGATATTAACCACTTGATTGACCAGCAAATCAGCCGTGTCAAGGCCAGGCTGAAAAGCATGCGCGCTTTGGAGAAACAATTAACACAACTGCGTGCCCGTTGTGATGAGCAGCATCAAGGGCAGGAATGCGGCATTTTGCATGAACTGGTGGCCGCAGCACATGGCGAAGCTTGTGCCTGCCATGCGCCGGGTAAATGAGTGGTTTTAGCGGAGTTTCAAATCTCCCAGCAAATCGGAAACACCGGCCCAGCCAATTTCTATACCTATGCATAACAAAATAAAGGCGGACAGGCGCAGCAGCACGATGGCGCCGACATCGCCCAGCATTCTTTCCATATTGCGGGCAAAGCGATAGCAGAGATAAATCACCAGGCTGGTCAACAAGACGCCTAACAAAGAAGCAACTCCGGTAATGATCCAGTCTACGGGTTTGTGTGGCATCTGCGTGCCCAGGGTGACCGAGGCAGCAATGGTGCCTGGCCCCACAGTCAGCGGGAAACTGAATGGATAAAAGCTGCGCTTGCGCAGTTCTTCCCTGCTCCAGGTGCCACCGTGCGAGGCTGCAACAGAATTGCGCAAATTGTCCTGCCCTTGGTCATTCAATAATTTCCAGCCCGCCATGGCAACCACGACACCGCCAGCAACCCTGACAATGGGCAGGGAAATGCCAAAAAAATCCAGCACGTACGAACCGACGAAAATGGCACCGATAAGCAGGAAAAAGCAATTCAAGGCTATACGTTTTGCCAGGCGGTTGGCCAGAGGTGGCTCTAGCGGCCCGGTCATGGATAAAAAGATAGGGGCGATGGCAATGGGGTTCAGAATGGGTAGCAAGGTGATCGGGACTACGATCAGGGCCTTGAAAAAAATGATCATTGTGATGCTCATGCTTGCTCCTTGAATATGGGCTAATGATTATGCATCAGAAATTCAGCAGCGGCGACTACCTGACATGAGTTCTACATACAAATTGATACTTTCCGTGGATATTCAATTTTATATAGACGGTGTACACTTGATTAGCTTTTTAGGAAACATATTAATTAAAATAAAGGAGAAAGTATGAAGTCTTTGTTCAGAGTCGCTGCACTTTCCACCATCGGTGTGACTTTACTTGGTGCTTGCCAAATGGCGCCTCTATCTTACCTGAATGGCAATCCTGATCGGCCTTTACCAAACCATGAATATCCAGTGCATATAGTCTCAGTGGATCAGACATCGTATCTGACAGGACCAGTTCAAGTTGCGCCAGGAAAACATGTCATCACTGTTCAGCTTAGCTCTTCCCAGTCCCGTGCACCATCACAGAAAACCCTTGTCCTGGATGTGATGCCATGTACTCGCTACTACATTACAGCAAAAAAAGACTCCATCATGGAAAGTAAATGGGAGCCTAAAGTATTCGACTCTGAAAATGTCGGTGGCTGCAATGTGGAAGATGAAATTAAGAAAGCACGTAGTTCCAGTGTGATAGTTGCCACCAGATCATAAAACCTGCACTTCTATCCTGGGTCGTACACGTTTTTGGGCCAGCTTGCCGAGAAACGGCGGTGTGGCTCAGGTTTCTCTTTTTGCTTTCCCGCGCATAAAAAGCCGTGCCATGCATTTGTCCCAGTATTTGCTTAGAATGTGACAACAGCCATCACATGTTTTTAATGCGCAATGAGTTTACGTTTTTCTCCCTTACTTCCCCAGCATCAGGATTTGCTCTGGAATTTTTTGCATATCGCCTTGTGGGATCCACCACCCGCAGGTATGCGCCCGCTGGAAACTTTGCAACTGCCACCGATCCGCATCTATGCTGAAAACTGGGGCCGTGCCAGTGATCTTGGTGTCATTGCACACATTGAGCGAGAAGAAAATCCCATAGGCGCTTGCTGGATGCGTCTGTTGCCGGATGGCATGGGCCTGGCTTATATTGATGAGCAGACACCGCAATTGGGTATCGCGCTCTTGCCTGCTTATCAGCACATGGGTTTTGGTAAAGTCATGATGCTGGCGGCGCTGGATGCGGCGCGTCAACGGGGCGTTAAGCAAGTTTCATTAACCGTGCATCCACAAAATCCGGCAGCAGGAATGTATTCCTCTTGCGGTTTTGTGCAAACCGGAATCAGAAATTCTTATCTGCTCATGCAGGTCAAGTTATAAACATAGTTGAAAAAGAAAGAAAAAACATGCCTCATCTGACCGTCGAATATTCGAGCAATCTCCCCCTGCAAGCCAAGGAATTACTCTTGCAAATCAATACGTCCCTAGTAGAAACGCGTCATTTTCAGGAGGTCGATATCAAGAGCAGGGCGATCCGCTTTGATGATGTAGTCGTCGGTACTGCGCCTGCTGAGCGCGCTTTTTTGCATGCAAAACTGGCGATATTGAAAGGACGCAGTACTGAGGTGAAACGCGAATTGTCAGAGCGCGTACTGGCCGTCATTCAAGCTGCACATGTCTGGCCGCAGGGGCTGGATGTGCAGCTTTGTGTCGAGATACTTGAGATCGATAAGGAAACTTATGCGAAGGCGCATTTAGGCAATTAGACGCCGATTGCCGAAACGCACCTTCAATTTCTTGCGAGTTTAAAAATCAAACTTTAATTCACCGACTACGGTGCGTTGCGTGTAGGGGTGGAAGGCCCAGTATTTTTTGTTGTTCAGATTGTCTATTCCTATAGAGGCTGCCCATTGCCTGGCCAGTTGATAGCGCACACGCACGTCGGCCACCACAAAGCTGGAAAAACCCTGGTAAGTAAAGGCATTGCTGTCACTATTGTCGAGTGAGCCGTATTGCTTGCCGCTATAACGCAGACCCAGGGTGGTGCTCAGCTTTTCATCTGCTCGGTAGCTAATGACAAAATTGGCGCGCCAGGCGGGTACGCGTGGTTGCCATTTACCTACACTGATCGGGTACTTGTCATTTCGGGTAATTTCGGAGTTGGCATAGGTCAGGCTAGCCGCCAGATCCAGGCCTCGGGAGTAGACATCGCTGGCCTGATAGGCAAGTTCCAGCCCTGTTGTATGGATTTCATCCACATTCTGGATGTTGGTCACATTCGGCGTGACCAGGGTATTTACTTGTGAATACAGGGCGTCTCTGGTCCTCTCGTGGAACAGGGTAGTACGTAAAAAGCCCTTGCCTTCATTCAATACCCTTTCAGCCGTCCATTCCACGGTCCAGGATTTTTCTGGCTTCAGGTTGGGATCATTGTTGACGATGGCCGTAGTGGAAATGCTGCCTTGATACAGTTCTGACACTGTAGGCATACGCACCGCACGCCCAGCCGATGCTTTCAACGTCCAGTCTTCACTGGCTTTGTAGGCAATTGCTGCTTTTGGTGAGAAATAGTTTTCCTCGCGTGTGGCGAAGGGCAGGGTGGAGCTGGCATTTGAAATAGCGCCCTGATCTGCCTGCCATTGTTCGAAACGACCGCCGATGATGACTTTCCATGCCGGACTGATACGCCAGGCATCCTGCGCATACAGGCTTTGCAATTGGGTATTACCCTGGAAAGCTGAGAAGCGCTTGAGTGCTCCGCCATTCATCCAGTCATTGGTATCGGATACCTGGGTGCGCATTTGATAGGCTTCGCGCTGATAACCAAATTCTGCCGTGTGCTCAGTATTTGGACGCCAGATGCCTTTCAAAGCCAGAGTGTTCCAGCCCGTGCCTGCACCGTCAGTAATGCGGCCAGCGCCACCGGTATCTGCCTGCGGAATCGCAACCGTAGGGGAGCGGGCGATATCCTTGCTGTAGTCATACAGACTGGCCGCCACTTCCCAGTCAAATACGCCCTTGGTATTGCTTTTCAGGTTAAGGCCGTGGGTGACATGTTCGAGCTGGTTTTTGCTGTTAGCCATATCGGTCGGGGCCAGGGTATATTTTTTACCTACGATATTGATATCGCCGCTATAGACCGCATTGCCCGCTGCATCGCGCAGATAGCTTTCGACTCCACTATTCATGTTGTTGCGCCAATAACCCAAGGTGTAACTGGCGCGCAAGGTCGGGCTGATGTCATAGGCCAGCTTGATTTTCGCGTGATCTTGCGTGGTACGGTATTGGCCAGTGGCACCCAGTATCCACCAGTCCAGACCTTGTGGATTTTTGTCGGCAATCGCACCCGTCACAGCTTTGCCCGCATTGCTACTGACACCTGCTGAGGCCAGTTTGTTGGCAAAGGCAATAGGGTGGCCATCGCTATCGAGCTGGTTCACATTCAACCACCATGAGAACGCACCTTGTTTGTTGCCCAGGCTAGCGCTGAGTTGCTTGCCGCTATAGCTTTTGTCTGTGCCATATTGCTGGAAGTTTTCGCCAAAGCCTACCAGCTTGGCATGTGCTTCAAACTGCCTGGGCATGCGTGTCACATAATCGACCACAGCACCGACGGAATTGCCCGCATAGGCAGCTGAAAAAGGGCCATACAATACATCCACCCTGTCGATTTCTTCTGGTGTCACCAGGCCCCAACGCGGCGTGAAGCTAGCTCCATTACCCAACAGGTTAGACAGCAAGATGCCATCGGCATACACCATGGAGCGTGCGCTGTTGCCTGTGCCAGATGCGCGCGTCGCCAGCACTGCATGGTTGTAGTCGCCGACATAGCGCTTGCGAACCAGCAGGCTAGGCAGGTATTTCAGGGCATCTTCTGCATCAATGGCATTGATGGTCTGCTCCATGGTCCTGGCGTTGATGCCCTCGATAGTGGTCGGTATTTCCTTGGGCAGGGAGGACGGTCGGTTGCCATTGATGATGACATGCTCGGCAGTGCTGGTGTTTTCTATGGTTTCGCTGGCCTGCACGTAAGCAGGTAGAAATGGGAAGGCGGCTGCCATGGCAGCCACCAGTGCGCGCAAACGCACTGAGCGTAAAGAATTCGACATAAAGATAATCTAAAAAATTGGAGCGCATGCAAATGCGCGATGCATGCCTGATAGCACTGAACACAGATATGTCACAGGCATGGCAAGCTTAAATAAAATCGGTTTCTTAGATAGAAGGAGGCCCGCGTGCGGGGAGTGGGGCAGCTACAATAGACGCCAGGCGTGCCGCTGGGATGGAACGCGTAGCGTAGGACAGGGCGTGTGGTGCTGCAAAAACAGTCGTTTGCGGGAAGTCGGCAGGTAAACTGGTAGCCAGGCACATGGAGCAATCCAGCAAATGCATCATGCTCTTGCCAGTCTCTTTGACACCATCTCCGTCAGCTTTGATGAACTTATAGCCGGTGCTGGTACAAATCAAATTCATGCCCTGTTCACCGGATTTCACCACGGAAGATGCCATGGCGACACCCAGCGTCAGTACATACATGAGCAGTACTGCGCGCACCAGGTGGCGAAAACACGACAGGGAAATGCGGTGGGCGGACATGGGGCGGCATTGTATCACCCTTCTGTTCTGCTACAAATTCGCTGTTGGAAGTCAGGAAAAATAAGCGAACTGACATCTAATTCGGCATATTTGGGGCTATCATGGCGATTTTCGGGGCGAGCCTGAACTGGGCCACAGAATGGCAGACAGCAAAATCCAGACTTCAGAGTCAGGATGATTTCTGGCATCAGCCCCCTTAGTTAACAGCTATTAACAGCTAGTAGGTCAACACGCCCTAGACGGCCATAAGCAGAAGGATAGATCTTGAGACAAGTTAGCCTGGGTCAACAAATGACCCGTACCAAGCCCATAGACCATAGCGAACAGGTGACAGATGATCAGGGCCATAGCCTGCATCGATCGCTGGGATTGTTTTCCCTGACCATGATAGGCGTCGGTTCTACCATCGGTACCGGTATTTTCTTCACCATGGTAGAAGCCGTGCCCAAGGCTGGCCCTTCGGTTATTTTGTCTTTCATCATAGCTGCAATTACAGCTGGTTTGACTGCCTTGTGTTATTCCGAGTTGTCTTCCCGTATCCCGGCATCCGGTTCTTCTTATTCCTATGCCTATGCAACAGTCGGTGAGTTTGGCGCCTTCATCGTTGCCGCTTGTCTGTTGCTTGAATATGGTCTTGCAGCAAGTGCTACGGCGATAGGCTGGTCGGCATATCTGAATAATTTCCTGACCAATGCCTTGGGCTGGCAAATACCGGAGATGCTACGTTCGCCCATGATAGTCGCAGGTGTCAATGGGGTCGAATTTCATGCTGGACAATTCAATTTGCCACCCATGATCCTGGTTGCCATATGCTGCATACTGCTGTTGCGTGGCGCCAAGGAGTCGGCCGCAGTGAATGCAGTCATGGTGATCATCAAGCTGCTTATCTTGACTTTCTTTGCCATCGTCGCGTTTTCCGGTTTTAATGCCGAGCATTTCACTCCCTTCTTTAATACTGACAACAGCAAGGGACTGGCTGGTATGGCGGGTGTAACTGCGGCTGCCGGTACGGTATTCTTTTCCTTTATCGGTCTTGATACCGTGGCAACGGCGGGTGCAGAAGTCAAAGACCCCAAGCGTAATGTGCCGCTGGGTATCATGGCGGCACTGATCGTTGTGACCGTGTTTTATTTGCTGGTAGCGGTTGCGGCTGTTGGTGCTCAGCCAGCCAAGATGTTTCAAGGTCAGGAGGCTGGCCTGGCAGTGATCTTGCAAAATGTCACAGGCAAAGCCTGGCCCGCATTGATCTTGTCTGCCGGTGCAGTGATCTCGGTATTCAGCGTGACCCTGGTAACCATCTACGGCCAAAGCCGGATTTTGTTTGCCATCAGCAAAGATGGTTTGATCCCCAGTTCTTTCCAGCGTGTGCATGCCCGCACCCGTACACCTGTCAGCAATACCATCATGGTGTGCGTGCTGGTGGGCATAGTCGCTGGTCTGGTTGACTCGACCTTCCTGTGGGATATGGTCAGCATGGGCACCCTGGTCGCGTTCATGGTGGTATCGGTTGCCGTGCCTGTCATCCGCAGGCAAAAACTGGGCGAGGGTGCAGGTGGTTTCCGTGTACCTTTTGGTCCTTACCTGATACCGGGCTTGAGCATATTGGCTTGCTTGTATATCCTGAAGGACTTGTCGGCCACTACTTACCATGTATTCTTTATCTGGATGGCAGTTGCAATTGCAATATATTTCCTGTATAGCAAAGCCCATTCACACTTGAATAAACAACAATAAGCCTGATCTTCCTGAGGCGCCCGGCTTGGGCGCCTCCAGTAAAAGAGCGAAATTATGAAACTGTTATCACTGAAATTTGCCGCCGTCGCTGTCTTCAGCGCATTTTCTGCATGCAGTCTAACGGCACAAGCAGAAAATATAGGTAGTGTAGATACTGCATTTAAACTCATAGGCCCCGACCATAAGGTCGTGATAGAAGCCTATGATGATCCCAAAGTGAATGGTGTAACCTGTTACATATCACGGGCAAAAACGGGCGGCATCTCAGGTGGCCTGGGTCTGGCAGAAGACAAGTCTGACGCCTCAATCGCCTGCCGCCAGGTTGGCCCTATTAGTTTCACCGGGCCTCTGAAACAGCAGGACGAAGTATTCAACCAGAGTCTGTCCATCCTGTTCAAAAAACTGCGCATCGTCCGTATGGTGGATCAAAAACGCAACGCTTTAGTGTATTTAACATATTCTGACAAATTGATAGAAGGGTCACCTAAGAATAGCGTGACCGCTGTTCCAGTTGATCGCAGTACCCCTATACCCATCAAATAACTGGCGATGCTGGGACGGGAATTATGCGCAGGTTTTTCTATACAGCAATCAATTACGCTTACAATGTGATTTATAAGCGTAATTTCCCCTAGCGTACCATTATGACAAGCACCGCCGCAGCTCCCAAGCTGACCACTGAGCAATCCGTAGATGCACTTATCAAGACGATACGCATCCCGCCACGCCCCAGCTTGTTGGCTGACGTACAGGCGGAGTTGGCGGCAGATGACCCAGATCCCCGCAGGCTGACCAATATCATTGCTAATGATGTGGCCATGTCAGCTTCCTTATTGAAACTTGCCAATTCATCTTTCTTTGGCCTGCGGCTGAAGGCCAAATCGGTTGAGCACGCAGTGAATTTATTGGGGATTACCCAGTGCGGTAATCTGATGACAGGAATAATTGCCAGGCAAAGCATACAGATTGAGAAAATCTCCCTGGTCAAATTCTGGGACTTTTCTACCAAGCGCGCCCAGGCTATGACGCAACTGGCGAGACGCTTGCGCGTCTGTCCGCCTGATCAAGCCCATACTTTTGGCCTGTTTTGCGATATAGGAATACCTTTGTTGCTGGAACGTTTTCCCGATTATGCAGAGACGCTGGAGTTGGCCAACCAGGAAGCGCAGGATACTTTTACAGCAGTAGAAGACCATCGTCACGCCACTTCGCATACCGCCATAGGTTCACTGATGGCGCGCACCTGGGGGTTACCTGAGAGTGTGTCGCTGGCCATACTCTTGCATCACGACTACAGTGTGCTCAATGACCCAAATACCGACGAATCAGTCAAAAGCCTGATTGCCCTGGCATTAATAGCTGAATATGGAATACAAAAATACCATGGGCAAGAGTTTTCTTGCGAATGGGAAAAGGGTGGCGAAGCCGCCTGTGAGTTTTTGGGTTTGTCTGCCGATGAAGTGGACGACAGATTTGAAGAGTTGCATGAGTTATTCAATCACGCGCATTGACCAGATTGTGCGTTTGGCCGCTAACTTCTAAAGAGCCGTCCAGATTCATGGACGGCTTTTTAACAAATTGGCAGGCAACATCAAGATGGCCCGCAAAAATTCAAACACACCACTCACCGCTATTCCCAGTAGGCGGAAGGGCAGGAGCAATAGCCATACCAGTGGATACAGCACCAGGGCCAGTATGGCTAAAGGCCAGCAGAGCACAAACAAAATAATCCAGATCAGAAAGCCTAGCATGGGGTGTCCTTAAGCGATGATGACGCGCACCAGGCTGCTCAGGATGACCAGTGCGATGGTAGCGAGGACAACACCGTCCATGTTTGCTGTGATGTTCATGATATTTCCTTTCAATTCGGGTGGGAGTGATTGCACTGTAGACCGCAGCCATGCAGGCCGCCAGCCGCAAGCGACGAAGTGCAATTTCCTAGTATCGGAATGCGTTTGCAGCGGATGAAATGAGGGCGATATTTATTGCAGCAGACTATGCTTCGCAGGCGCTGCATTGCTTCATTTTTAAAAAACAAGCATTTGCCAAGATTTCAAGAAACGCTTGACTTAGCTCTGGGACGCACGCACACTTCAATTATTAGTCAACTGAATAATAACTGTTAGATATAGAAAAAATGGCACGTCCTTCCCAGCAACTCGATGAAGTTTTATTGCAAAGCGGCCGTGCCTTGTTTGCACAACATGGCTGCGGTGGTTTGTCACTGCGCATGCTGGCCGAGCATGCTGGTGTGAATGTGGGCATGTTCCATTACCACTTCAAAAACAAAGACAATTTCCTGACCCAGTTGCTGCAGACCATGTATGAGGAAGTGTTTGCACAACTGCAGGCGGAAGTTAATCACGAAGGCTCGCCTGTGCAGCGTCTGCGCGAAGCTCTCTGTTTGTTGGGGCGTTTATTGCGTGAGCATGGTAGCTGGATAGGGCGGGTCTGGGCAGATGCTGCCCAGGGTGAAAAAGTTGCCAGGCAGTTTCTCGAAAAGAATGGCGCACGCCACGTAATACTGATCACCGGCTTGCTGATGCAAGCCATGCAGGCCGGTGAGATAG
The DNA here is from genome assembly GCF_030683615.1 of Undibacterium sp. NCBI lineage: Bacteria > Pseudomonadati > Pseudomonadota > Betaproteobacteria > Burkholderiales > Oxalobacteraceae > Undibacterium > Undibacterium sp. The sequence goes on along the minus strand of NZ_JAUXQE010000043.1, from coordinate 90,441 downwards.
CCGTGGCACAGCCTACCCACGCTTTGGCGTTTTTGATGGGGAGTATCGCCGCCCCCATGGTCATCGTTCCGCGAGCACTGGACATGGGCTTTGTCCCGGCCATATTGCAAGAACCCTTGAGCCAGGTGTTAAGCGATGCCGCCATTGCCGACCGCGTCAGCCGTGCCCTGTATGCCCTGGCTGCAACGAATGAGGAGTTACACCGTGCATAGAAAATTCACATTGGCTACCACAATGAGTTTGGCTCTCGCTACGTTTGCCATACTGGCTGGCTGCAACGAAAAACCATCCGCCAACTGGTCAGGCTACGCCGAAGGGGAATACATCTATATTTCTGCTCCGCTGGGCGGCAAGCTGGACAGCATCAAAGTGCAGGCAGGGCAACAAGTAGCCAAGGACAGCTTGCTGTTTGCACTTGATGCGGAAGCTGAAAATGCTGCCCATGACGAAGCCAGCGCCCGTCTCGCGGGGGCCAAGGCGCAAGCCAGTAATACCGAAAAAGGCAGGCGCAATGAAGAAATCGCCATCACCCAGGCGCAACTGAGTAGCGCACAGGCGCAAGCGGCGCTGGCAAGGCAGGAACTGGCACGCCAACAGCAATTGGTGGGGCAGGGCTTCGTCTCCAAATCCCGTGTGGACGATGCACAAACCAATGTCAAACTCAGTGAAGCACGCGTGGCAGAATTGAATGCCACGCTGAGTGTCGCTAAACTGCCAGCCCGCGCAGATGAACGTGCCGCCGCCCAGTCCAGTGCAGATGCGGCAAAAGAAGCATTGCGCCAGACCGCCTGGCGCTCAGGACAGAAATCACAAAATTCACCCGCGAATGCCCTGGTAGCCGAAGTATTTTTTCGTCAGGGTGAATATGTGCAACCGGGCCAGCCAGTGCTGTCTTTGCTGCCGCCAGAAAACCGCAAAGCCAGGTTCTTTGTACCTGAAGGTGAACTGGGCAAGATCGTTGTTGGCCAGGCAGTCAGTCTGCATTGCGATGGCTGCGGGGCAGCTATCCCTGCCCACATTTCCCGCATCGCCAGCCAGGCTGAATACACGCCGCCAGTGATTTATTCAAATGCACAGAGAGCCAAACTGGTATTCATGGTCGAGGCCAAACCTGACCAGCCTGACAAACTCTTGCTGCACCCCGGGCAGCCTTTGGACGTATCACTGCTGGCTGCTGCAACAAGCTCAGGAAAAGCACGGTGAATACCAGCGTCGATAGGGGTAATCTTGCCATAGACGTGCATGGTCTGAGCAAATCCTATGGTGGCCGCGCCGTGGTCGACAAAGTCGAGCTGCAAGTCGCCAAAGGCCGTATTTGTGGTTTTTTGGGACCGAATGGCAGCGGCAAAACCACCACCATACGCATGCTGTGTGGTTTGCTTACACCCGATGCTGGCACTGGTTCATGTTTGGGTCTGGATATCATCAAACAGGCAGAACAGATCAAGCGCCAGGTAGGTTATATGACGCAAAAATTCGGGCTGTACGACGATTTGTCGATACGCCAGAACCTGGATTTCGTGGCACGCCTGTTTGAACTGCCATCGAGAAAAAATGCGGTCGATCAATCGCTGGAAAGACTGGGCCTGGCCGCACGCCAGCATCAACTGGCTGGCTCTCTGTCGGGCGGCTGGAAGCAGAGGCTGGCACTGGCTGCCTGCCTCATCCATGAACCACGCCTGCTCTTGCTGGATGAACCCACTGCCGGGGTAGATCCCAAAGCCCGTCGTGATTTTTGGGACCAGATTCATTTGCTGGCTGGCCAGGGCATTACCGTGCTGGTGTCCACCCACTATATGGATGAAGCAGAGCGCTGCCATGAACTCTGCTATATCGCCTACGGAAAAATACTGGCGCGTGGTACCGAGGCCGAAATCATACGTGACTCCAAACTCAAGGTCTGGACGCTGCAAGGTGAGCAACTGGGGGCATTACTGGAACCATTGAAATCAGCACCAGGCGTATTAAGTGTCGCTGCTTTCGGCAATGCTGTTCATGTGGCCGGGCTGGATGAAGCACTGATCTTGCAGGCGCTGGACACTATCAGGCATCAGGCGAATATACAAATCACGCCGAGTGCCGCCAACCTGGAAGATGTCTTCATCAGCCTGATCGCCAGTGCCCCGGATAATTTTCCCAAGGATGATGCACAGAAAATACAGAAAATACGGCAAAAGGTGACAGCATGAAGCGTTTTTCTGTGGCACGCATGTTTGCCATCTTCATCAAGGAATTTCAGCAAATGATGCGAGACCGCCTGACCTTTGCCATGGCGGTGGGCATCCCTATCTTGCAGCTTATCCTGTTTGGCTATGCCATCAATACCGACCCCAAGGGTTTGCCAACTGCCGTGGTCAGCATCGACAATAGCCCCATGGCGCGCAGCTTTGTCGTCGCCATGCAAAACACCGGTTACTTCCGTATCGACTCTGTAGGCCAGAGTGAGCAAGAGGCAGAACACTTGCTGGAAAACGGCAAAATACAATTCATGCTGGTGATACCACCACAATTCACCCAGCAACTAGTGCGTGGTGAAAAACCGGCCCTGCTGATATCTGTAGATGCGACCGATCCATCGGCATCGGGCAATGCGATTGCTGCATTGAATGCCATCGCCACCCAGGCCCTGCATCATGACTTGAAAGGCCCTTTGCAATATCTGCAAACCGCTGCGCCCGCTTATGAAGTGCGTGTACACCGTCGCTATAACCCTGAAGGTCTGTCACGCTATAACATCGTCCCCGGCCTGATAGGCACCATACTCACCATGACCATGGTCATGCTGACTTCACTGGCCATGACACGCGAACGCGAGCGCGGCACCATGGAAAACCTGCTGGCAACGCCAGTGCGCCCGGCAGAAGTCATGGTCGGTAAAATCCTGCCCTATGTGTTGATGGGTTATATACAACTGGGCGTCATCATCAGTGCTGCCTTCCTGCTATTTGACGTGCCAATGGAGGGTAGCTTCGGCCTGCTGATGAGCATGATAGGCGTCTTCATCCTGGCCAACCTGGCGGTGGGCTTCACTTTTTCCACGATAGCGAAAAACCAGTTGCAAGCCATGCAGATGACTTTCTTTTTCTTCCTGCCATCCATGCTCTTGTCCGGCTTCATGTTCCCCTTCCGCGCCATGCCGGAATGGGCGCAAGTCATAGGAGAAGCCTTGCCCCTGACGCACTTCCTGCGCATCGTGCGGGGTATTTTATTGAAGGGAAACACGGCAGACCAACTCGTGCCAGAGCTGTGGCCCATGCTGGTGTTTTTGTTGTTGGCGGGGTTTGTGGCTTTGAAGCGGTATAGGCAGACTTTGGATTAATTTGTAAAAAACTAGGTGTTGGGATGTGAATCTATTTCCGCCAGCAGTCTCTGCCATAACCGCAGGGACTGTACTCCAACATAACCTGACTCTTGCGCATCGTTGCATTCTATGATGATCCAGCGACCATCTGCAGTTTTTGCAAAGTCTATGACCAAGAATGGAACTGACAGTTTTGCAGCAGCACTAGCTGCAATGGCAAGCCCAATATCTGTATCGGGGCAATCATATGGCTGCACCTGATACCAATAGCGCCCCCAGCCAACGCAGACTCCATGCCACCAGAATGAACGGTACTCAATGGATACCTGCACTTTACCAGGAACTATGCCATCTACTTTTGCGAGGGGAATGAACTCGCGTATGACTGGTTTTTGCCAGTGCAATATTGCATCGTTTTGATAAAGCTGAACTGCTCTTTCATAGTGAGCACGGTTTTGTATGACGGCGAGATAGGGATTGTGTTTGCTGGTTTGCCTGGAGCCCTTCAGAAAAACCGGCCAGTCAAAGTTGGACTCAATTTCAAGCACCGTCGGTAAAGCTTCATAAACGACGGTGCGTGGTGTTAATTCCGTGATCAGTGGATACCAGGCTTCCAGCTCGCTTGCCAATACATGCTGGTCTGGTGAATTGATGAGTTGTAAGCCCATCTCCATTTTCTCTTCATACTCTTGGGCATAATTGGCGATGGCACCTACCCGCATGATACAGGGGCGTTGCCCTTCAATCAGATAGGGATGAGTGCATTCGAAATGCAAATCAAAATCGAAATCATAGACAGCAAGGCCTAGCCGTTCGCTGACAACGAATAATTTATCTTCAATAAGAGTAAGGTTCATGATCGGCCAATTATTTTATTATGGCCGAAAACACCAATGCCAAGGCTCATACTGAAACCCGCTGCTATTTCCTGGCGGGTAAGACATGTGAAAACCAAAGCGCCCGGCATTGTTTTGCAGCCAGGCAAAGGCCGTCGTGGTGTCAAAAGATATTTCCAGTTCCGGGTCTTCTGGCGTGGCTATGTCGATCGCGCGGCCGGTGTGGTGTTCGCTGTAACCGGGCGGGGCGCAGACCAGCAAGATATCTTCCAGCGTTTTACCTTCTGCCAGTTTGTTACAGATAATCTCGGATTGTCTGGCGATGCTGCGGTAGGCGGAGATCATCAGTAGTGCGATGCCATCCTGGTTGGCAGCTTGCTTCATTGCCTGCCAGGCTAGATTGGCCTCTGGTGTCAGCAGATATTGCCAGCCATCTTCGCCTGTTTCTGCCAATACCAGTTCGCTGGCTTCTTGCTGGATCAGCAAATTGCGCTGTTCCAGCAATTGCGGCGGGATGATGAGGTTTGGCGGCGTAGCCGCTGCCATGCTCATTTCGCTTTCAGATTAGCAACCAGTGTGTCGAGCATGGCGGCGGTTTCTGCATCTGGCATGCCGTCAAATTTTGCTGGCCTGTACTTGGTCTGGAAGGCCACCAGCACACTTCTGGTTGCCTCATCAAGCAAGCCGGTTTGCGGAATGCCATACCCAAATTGAGCGAGTTTTTGCTGGAACCATTTGATCTCTGGCAATTGCAATTCATAGGCTGTCATGCGTTGCGCGACTTCTTCTGCCCTGGGCCAGGGGATAAGGCCAGCATCGGCCAGTTGCTTCCATGGGAACAGCGGACCGGGGTCTGATTTGCGCGTGGGGGCAATGTCAGAATGACCGAGTATGTATTCCGGGCGTATCTGATAGCGCAGAGAGATATCCTTGACCAGGGCAATCACGCGGTCTATCTGGGCTTGCGGGTAGGGGAAGTAAATCCTGCCTTCCGGCGTATCCTTGAAACCGAGATTGACGATTTCTATGCCGATGGAACTGGCATTCATGCGGCTATAGCCTTTCCATTCGCTGAGCCCGGCGTGATAAGCCATGCGGTTTTCTGGCACCAACTGCCAGACCTTGATGGGGTCTTCATCGCCCACCAGATAATTTGCGCTGACTGCCTGCTGGCTGAGCACCCGTAATGAAGTGGCTTGATCAAGTGCCGTGTAGTGCAGGATGATGAATTGCACGCGTTCTTCCTGGCTCTTGGCAGAGATAGTGGTATCGAGCTTGCCCATCGGGCCGACCGTGGCACAGCCACTGATGAAGATGCTGATTGCGGCTAATAAGCTATATAGGCTGACTTTATTCATGATTGTTTTTTGAGTTGTCGGGCAGCGAGTCGTGCTGCGGAAAAATGGGCTTCGCAAGTGCTCTGGCGCAGGCTGATTTCTGGCGGCAGATGCAGACGCAGGGATTCTACGATGGCAGGGTGCAGTTCTTGTACCCTGCCGGCGAGTGCGATGGGTTTATTGCCAAAGCGGGTGCACATGGCCGTGCCCAGGCGCGCCAGTTCCTTGCCAGCGTTCTTGAGTATGGCCATGGCTAACGGGTCACTATTGGCGGATGCTGCCACGGCCAGCGCCAGCTTACCTATGTCGCCGCGGCTGCGGTGATAGATAAAATCGCGAGATATATTCCAGTCATTGCCGCCGATGAGTTTGAACAGGCGCTTGGCCATTTCGGATTCTTTCCAGTGATCGGGATGTTCATCTTCTGCACGCCAGAGCTGGCGCATGGCTTCGCGGGCTATCCAGAAACCGCCACCAGCATCGTCCAGCAAATAACCACGGCCACCAGCACGGTGAAATTCGCTATTGCCATCGATATAGGCAGCAATCGAGCCGGTGCCTGCATAGATCAGGTAACCGGTTCCCGGTTTGAAAATGTCCAGATAGGCAATTTCTATGTCATTGCTGACAGAGACATGAGCTTGATGCAGGCCAAAGCAATCCGCCAGCATATCTGGCAAGGTGCGCGCATCACCGCCAAAACCGGTAATACCTGCACGTATGCTGCCAACCTGGCCATGGCTGCTGGTCGCGGCGGCCAGCCCGGCAAACACTTGCTCCAGGGCTTGTATGCCTTCGTGCGTGTCGGTTTGCAGCGCAGTCAGCCCCGCGGCAGTTCCACTGGCGAGTATTTGCTCGTCCTTGCTTGCCAGCGCCCAGCGGGTTTGCGTGCCACCCGCATCTATCCCTAGCGCAATGGCTGTGCTTTGCTGAGCGGATATGTGCTGGTCAGATGGCATGAACGGGTTTGTTGTGCAGGCTTTGTGCAGGTTTCTGGAAAAATTGATACGGCATCGTGGCGCTGAATTGCAATAACTGGCAGTTGTTCGTTTATCATAGGGCGCTTCTGTTACTGGCAGCGAATGAAAAGATGCGTCCGGCTTATAACTTTTTGCTATGAAGCAGCGGCAAAATTTCAATCGCAATCCCGGTATTTTACTGGGAAGATGCTCTACTACTTAAGAAAAAGATCAAGATGACAAGCGAGACAGCTGCTGCAGTCAAAAAATCTGAAGTGTCACCCAGCGCTCCTATTGGTGTATGGCGCTGGATACCTTCATTGTATTTCAGTCAGGGGATTCCTTACGTCGTGGTAATGACACTTTCCGTCATTATGTACAAAAACCTGGATATTTCCAATTCGGACATTGCCTTATATACAAGCTGGTTATACCTGCCCTTTGTGATCAAGCCCTTCTGGTCACCTTTTGTGGACATGTTCAAGACCAAGCGTTTCTGGATCATTACGCTGGAACTGGTGATCGGTGCGCTGTTTGGCCTGGTGGCCCTGACCATACCCATGCCTGGTTTTTTCCAGGCGACGCTGCTGGTTTTCTGGCTATTGGCATTCAGTGCCGCTACCCATGACATCAGTTCTGACGGTTTTTACATGCTGGGACTGGAACAGCATCAGCAGGCCGCTTTTGTTGGTGTGCGCAGTATGTTTTTTCGCATGGCAATGCTGTACGGGCAGGGGGCTCTGGTCTATCTGGCAGGTTCGCTGCGTGATTTGACGGGGGATGTCAAGTTTGCCTGGATCGTGGTTTTTGGCGTGCTGGCTATGAAGTTTATCAGTCTGGCTGTTTATCATAAATGGGCCCTGCCACGGCCCGCCAGCGATACGGCGCATGGTGACCCAAATCAGGTAGTGGCGACTTTCTTCACGATTTTTGGCAAGTTCATCAAAAAGAAAAACATTCTGCTGACCATTGCCTTCCTCTTGCTGTATCGCTTTGGCGAAGCGCAACTGGTCAAAATGGCTCCTCCATTCTTGCTTGATAGTGTGGATAAAGGCGGCCTGGGCCTGTCCACGCAGGCAGTCGGTATTGTATATGGCACTATGGGCATGATTGCCCTGACCATAGGTGGTCTGGCTGGTGGCGCACTTATCTCGCGTTTTGGTTTGAAACGCATGCTTTGGCCCATGGCGCTGGCTATCAATGTGCCGCATCTGGTGTATGTCTATCTGGCTTTTGTGCAGCCACAAAATATTTATCTGATCGGTGCCGCCGTCGCCATAGAGCAAATGGGGTATGGCTTTGGCTTTACCGCCTATGTGCTGTACATGATCATGATCGCCGATGGCGAGCACAAGACTGCGCATTATGCAATTTGCACCGGCTTCATGGCGCTAAGCATGATGTTGCCCGGCATGATCAGTGGCCGTTTGCAAGAGTACCTGGGTTACGCTCATTTCTTTGTGTGGATATGCATCGCCGCCGTGCCTACTTTCGTCGTCACCGCCTTGATTAAAGTAGACCCGGCCTTTGGTAAAAAAGCTGAATAAAGCATGAATAAAAATATCTATCCCTATCAATTTCAAAGTTGCAGCTATAGTTCGCCACAGCCTGGTACCAGTGTCATTGTTACGGGTGCTGTGCATGGCAATGAAACTTGCGGAACCGTGGCCATACGCCGCGTCATTGCTGAACTGGAGGCGGGCAGTTTGCAATTGCTGGCCGGACGGCTGACACTGGTACCGGTATGTAATCCGCTGGCCTACCAGCTTGGACAAAGGGAGGGCGAACGTAACCTGAATCGCCGCCTGATACCAACGAAAGATGTGCAAGAGTTTGAAGACCATGTGGCAAACTGGCTTTGCCCCTTGCTGGCGCAGCATGATGTCTTGCTAGACCTGCATTCTTTCCGCGGTGAGGGGGAACCCTTTGTCTTGATCGGGCCCGAGAATAACCGTGGCCCCATAGAATCATTTAGTCATGAAGTACATGAGCTGGCAATGGCTATGCGCCTGGGCGTGCACCGGCTGGTTGATGGCTGGCTCAGTACTTATGCGCGTGGCGTACAGCGCCGCCAGCAGCGCTTGGCCCATGATGCTGATGCCAAGACGATTGCCAATGCCAATACCCAGTTTGGCGTCGGCACGACAGAATACATGCGCTCAGTTGGTGGCTATGCCATGACACTGGAATGCGGCCAGCACCAAGACCCGCAAGCGCCGCAAGTAGCTTATGCCGCCATCATCAACAGCCTGCGTCACCTGGGTTTGATTGCTGGAGCAGCACCAGAGCCAGTTACGGAAATGGAAGCCTTGCGTATTTATGACGTCATCGATAAATTGCATGATGACGATAGTTTTGTGCGCGAGTGGCGCAGCTTTGATGAATTGACACAGGGTGAACTGATTGGCATACGTGCTGACGGCATTGAAGTCAGGGCCGACCAGGCTGGTCGCATCATTTTCCCAGATTTGGGTGCCAAAGCTGGCGAGGAATGGTTTTACCTGACCAAGGCTAATCCGCGTCTGGCTGAAATGGCTGGAGTGAAAGCATGAGTTTGCGAGTGTTGTTTGCAGTATCGCTGGGTTTGTGTAGTTTGATACAGCTTTTGCCTGCGAAGGCGGCAGCCAGTACAGAAAAAGTCTTGCGGGTATTGGTGAGTACACCCGAAAGTAGTCTGGACCCGGCTGTGGCATCGGACGTGCCATCGGTCAGTATCAATGAAAATATTTTCGAGCCCATGCTGCGCTACGACTATCTGGCGCGTCCGGTCAAACTCAAACCGAACACTCTGAAAGTCATGCCAGAAATTTTGGATCAGGGCAAGACCTATGTCTTGCGCCTGCAACCGGGCATCATGTTCACACCTGACCCGGCATTCAAAGGCAAGCCCAGGGAATTGACGGCAGAAGATTATATCTACAGCATCAAGCGTATTTATGATCCGACAGTCAAATCACCCTGGCTATTCATGTTTGAAGGCAAGTTGCTTGGCGATGAAAAACTCCGGCCCAGTACCGCGAAAGATGGCAAAAAGCAGGAGTTTGATCTGCAAACCAATATTCCTGGTTTGCAAGCCGTTGATAAATACACGCTGCGCATACGTTTGAATGCACCAGATAGCAATTTCCTGTTCATTCTGGCGACCACTGCAACGGGGGCGATGGCAAAAGAGGTGGTCGATGCCTATGGGAATCAGGTAGGTAATCATCCCATAGGCACTGGTCCCTTTATTTTGGGGACTTGGCAACGCAGTTTTCGTATAGAGCTGCTCGCTAACCCACAGTACCGCAAGACGCTGTTCAATGACCAGGGCACGGATGACGCTACAAAGAAAATCGCCGCCAGCCTGGCCGGGCAAACTTTACCGCGTGTCAGTAAGGTCGAGATCAAAATCATGGAAGAACAGCAGTCACGTGTGCTGGGCTTCCTTAATAATGAATTCGATTATCTGGAACAGGTGCCGCCGCCACTGTCGAATATGGTTCTCGATGATGGTAAATTAAAACCTGCCTTGCAGCAGCGGGGCATACGTCTGTCCCTGTTTACCCCCCTGCAAACCTATTACATGTGGATGAATATGGAGGACCCGGTGATAGGTGGTTATACCCCTGAGAAAATCGCGCTGCGTCGTGCCATTGCTCTCAGCTATGACAGCAAGGAAGACATCGCCCTGATGGAAAAAGGTCTGGCGATACAGGCGCAATCACCTTTGCCACCGAATGTACTGGGCTACGATCCCAACTACAAAACACCAGTGCAATATGACTTGAAACTGGCAAATGCCCTGCTGGATAAATTTGGCTACAAGCGTGGGGCGGATCACTATCGTAACTTGCCGGATGGTCAGCCGCTGCATTTGCAAATGCATAGCCTGGCCAGTACCACAGGTCGTTTGCGTGATGAAGTCTGGCGCAAGAATCTTGATGCCCTGGGCATACATGTCAGCTTCAAGACCGACAAGCACTCTGAAGTCTTGCGTGCAGCCCGTCTGGGCAAGGTACAGATGACAGAAGCCAACTGGATAGCCGACTTCCCTGATGCCGAGAATTTTTACCAGCTCTTGTATGGACCAAACGCTGGTCGTGCCAATTACTCCCGCTTTAACCTGCCTGCCTTTAATACATTGTATGAACAGGCGATGCGCCTCGGTGACAGCCCAGAAAGAACGGCGATATACCGGCAAATGGCCCAACTCATGCACGGTTACACACCTTGGGTGCCGCGTATACACCCTGTGACGGCAGATTTATTACAGCCTTGGCTGCAAAATTATTACCGCCACCCTGTAGACTTTACCAGTTGGCGTTATCTGGATGTTGATGTAGCGGCGCGCAATAAAGTACTAAAATAAACTTTATCCTATAGCGTGAAACTGTGACGGTTTTGAGCATTCCTTGCGGTTATATGTGATCGGCAAGTATTCATTGGCAGGCACTGGTGACTGCCCCTATGCTGCCTGTATGAAAAACTCTGTTGCGTGGAGACTTTGTGCGTTGTGAATTGATTGCAGATCATCCTGATTTTTGCCGGCTGGATACCGTCAGCGGCATTGTTATCGATTTACGTTATGTCGGTGCTGACAATTTTGTCGGCCGTGAATTATATGGTGAGCTGGACTGTAGCTGGTTGCACAGAGAAGCTGTTGACGCGCTGCAAGCTGCCGTCAACTGGTTGCATGAGCATCACCCCGGTTTACGCATTCTGGTACTGGATGCGCTGCGCCCGCACAGGGTTCAGGAAATGCTGTGGCAGCATCTGGATGGCACACCCTTGCGCATGTATGTCGCTGATCCAGCACGCGGTTCCATCCACTCCTTTGGCATGGCGGTGGATGTCACATTGATTGACGCTGATGGTAAAGAACTGGATATGGGCAGTGGCTTTGATGCCCTGGAAGAAAAATCCCATCCTGCGCTGGAACAAAGAATGCTGTCCGAAGGCCAATTGACCCAGCACCAGCTTGATCAGCGTGGAATTTTGCGGGCAGCAATGGCACATGGCGGTTTTCGTGGCATCAATAGCGAATGGTGGCATTTCAATTGTGGCGACCCGGTCGTCGTGCGGGAAACCTATTTGCGCATTGACTAGGGATGAAGTACTTTCCTGCCAGTTACCTGCTTATGCTTATGTCCTTAATGGCAAACCCGACTATGGCGCAAGGCAAGGCAGCAAATGAACGGCAGGTGACTCAGCAACTGGCTGCTATTGCTGCACGACCCGATAAAACACTCGCCAGCCTGTCTGTGCTGGCAATCAAGTCTGGCAAAGTCGTTTACCAACAACAGTTTGGTCAGCGCTATTTCGACCAGAAAAACCCGGCCAATAACCTGCCTGCTGATACGCATACCCTCTATCGGGTTGCCTCAGTTTCCAAGATGGTGGCTGCCATTGCTGTCATGTGTCTGGTAGAGCAAGGTAAGCTTGATCTGGATGCCGATATCAGCAGCTACCTGGGCTTCAAGCTGAGGAACCCGCATTATCCAGATGCAGTCATCACTACCCGCATGCTGCTCAGTCATACTTCATCCCTGCGGGATGATGGTGGTTATAATTTCCCGGCAGATGTCAGCATGCAGAGTTTTTTGCGGCCCGGCGGGAAAAATTATTCGCAAGGTTTGCAATGGGCTGATCCGGCAAAGGCCAAACCAGGAGGAAACTTTGCTCCTGGTGCTTTTTTCCATTATGTGAATCTCAATTGGGGAGTGCTTGGCACTGTCATGGAAGCCGTCAGCGGCCAGCGTTTTGATTTACTGATGCACGAACTGGTGTTGCAACCCTTGCAGATAGAAGGAGCATATCACCCGGAACTCTTGTCGACAGATGCCTTGTCGCGGCTATCTGTTTTGTACCGCAAACAGGCCAATGAAGTCTGGAATTCGCAAGGCCCATGGGTGGCACAAACAGATGATTTTCGCAGAAAGCCTTTGATCAGGCGGGAACTGCAAAACTATCGGCCTGGTACGAACGCAACTTTGTTCAGCCCGCAAGGTGGCTTGCGCATCAGCATGCAAGGCTTGAGCCGCATCATGCTGATGCTGATGAACGAAGGTGAGCTTGATGGCGTTCGCCTGCTAAAGCCAGCCAGTGTCAGGGCTTTGACTGCAGAGCAATGGCGCTACGACGCGAGTACTCACAATGGCGACGATTACCGAGGCCTATTTTTATCCTGGGGACTGGGTTTCCAGCGTTTCACGGACACGAGTGCCGCGCATTATGGCGACAGGTTGGTACAGGCTCAGCCTGCCTTCAAGCCTGTCGGTCATCTGGGTTTTGCCTATGGTCTGCAATCGGCCTTCCTGTTTGACCCGACCACGCGCAATGGCATTATCTATGTCATAGGCGGTGTGGCCGCTGACCCCGATAAAAATCCAGGCGCTTATTCCAGCATGAGTATCTGGGAAGAGCAGATACTCACTGCGATTTACAAATTGTTTTAGCTGGTACGGGCAATAAACTCTGCACCTGCCTCCTTGATGCATTCTACAAAAGCGCGCGCAGAGCGTGACAGGGGCGTTGATTTCACCGTCAGTAAATACAAATCAACAGGCACATTCGGCGATAAGGGGCGGCATTGCACTTTGTCATGGTCGGAGGTGGCGGCAGTGAAGGGGTCGATGACTGCCGCGCCTGCGCCCAGTTCCACAAGCGTCCTCGCCAGCAAGTAGGTTTGCACCACAGTGTAAGAGGTAAAACTCAAGCCCTGTTCTTCGCAGGCATCCATGACGCGGCTGACGAGATGGTCATCCAGGTCCAGCGCGATCAAATTCTTGGGAAGGTCGGCAACCGGCAGGGCAGTATTGTCCAGCGCTTTAGACCAGCTGCCTAGTGGGGCGATGGCAGTCATGCTACCGCGTATCAGGGGCTCGGAGGCTATATTCGGGTGGCAGGGATCATACAGGGACAGGGCAAAATCCACGTCACCCAATAGCAGGGCATTGACAATCTCGCTAGTGTGGTGCGTCGCCAGCGTGCAATGTACATGAGGGAATTTCTTGCGCCAGGCGGCCAGCGCGGTAGGAACTACCGTAATCGATAAGGTCGGCGTCGATGCCAGTCGGACTGCTTCATCTGGATGGTTCTTCAAGTTGCTGGCCAGCCTGCGGACTGATTGCAAGTCACGGTTGAGCTTGTCAACTTCGGCAAATAATTTGTGCGCTTCTGGCGTGGGATGCAGCTTGCCCTTGATGCGTTCAAACAGTTTCAGGCCCAGCTGTATTTCACAATGCTGCAAGACCTTGGTGGCAGCTGGTTGAGAAATATTCAGCAATTGCGCTGCCCCACTGATCGTGCCCGCCTGCATGATGGCATGAAAAACTTCTATATGACGCAAACGCATGGTGTAAATACCTTCAGCAAATAACGAGCTTGATTGTAACGCCTGTAAGGCTTCGTCGCTTTGAAAGCTAGGAGTTGGTCTTCAAGGCCAGCCTCAAGTCATCTCCACAAGCTAGCAGTTTCTCGCTTGCCGTACTGACACTGACGTTATTCAGGATGGCGAGTATCGCGATCTTGACATGGAAATTGCATTCTTCCAGTATGCGGCGGCAGTGCACTTCATCGCGACCAGTTGCATGCATGGTCAGGCTGACGGTGCGCCTGAGCAATTTGACGTTGGTTGGTTTGACATCCACCATGAGGTTGCCATAAACCTTATGCAAGCGCACCATGAGGGCGCTGGAAAAACTGTTCAGTGCAACTTTTTGTGAAGTACCTGCCTTCAGGCGGGTGCTTCCTGAGATGACTTCACTACCGGTATCAAGAGTGATGCCAATCTCAGCCTGCAAAGTCACAGGCGCGCAGGGGTTGTTGGCAAAGCCTATGGTCAAGGCTCCCGCTGCGCGTGCCGCCTGCAAGGCCCCAAGTACATAGGGTGTTGCACCGGATGCTGCAATCAGCAACACCACGTCATTGGATGTCAGGGCAAGTTGCATGATTTCTTTGGCACCTTGTTCCGCATCATCTTCAGCACCTTCGACGGCAACAAACATGGCTTGTTTGCCACCTGCCAGCAAGGACAGGGCGCGTTCATTTGGCCATGAAAATGTTGGTAGCAATTCCACTCCATCCAGCACACCCAGGCGGCCAGAAGTACCCGCGCCCACATACACCAGACGACCCCCGGCCAATATGCGGGGTGTTGCCGCATCCACAGCAGCGGCGATTTGTGCGGCAGCCAGGCTGACTGCGCGTATGGCATTCAACTGGTCATCAATGAGTACACCGACCAGTTGCGTGGTTGGGTATAAATCGAGCTCGGTGTGGCTGATGCTTGGTGCTTCGGTATTCAACATGGCGCTATCCTTTTATTGCATAACTTAAGCTCTGTGCAGGCAGAGCACAAATGAAAGCTGATACCCGGCCCATAACTTCAGGTAATGCATGCGACTGCAGGAATTATTTGCAGATACCTGTTGATCAGCTTATGCTGGCTTATCGTTAAAGCACAGATAAACAATGCAAATTCTTCGCCCTCATTTGAAAATGAAGCTGCTTCTGATACTGGCCGCCTGCCTGCTGGTGTCCGCTTGCCAGTGGGGTTGGCTGCAAGGGAGCGACAGCCGTCATCGACTGCTCATCTCTGTGCCAGACCAAAAAATGCTGCTATTGGAAGATGGCAAACCTGTTGCGACCTATGCGATTTCCACGGCCAAACGTGGCATAGGGGATATGCCAGACAGTTATATGACACCCGGCGGCCGCATGCAGATTGCCGAGAAAATCGGTGCGGGTGCACCACTGGGGGCGGTCTTCAAAGACAGGCTGGCAACCGGTGAAATCGTGGCGGCGGATGCGCCGGGGCGTGACCCGGTGGTGACACGCATACTCTGGCTTCGCGGGACAGAACTTCGCAATCGCAATGCCTATCCGCGTTTTATCTATATCCATGGTACGCCGCAAGAAAGCTTGCTGGGCACGCCTGCCAGCTATGGTTGCATACGCATGCGTTCCGTTGATATTGCCGAGTTGTTTGGACGGGTAGGGGTTGGCGCTGTAGTCGATGTGGTCGACCAGGCAGTGGAGACGCTGAAGCCTGCCACCTGATATCTTTTAGGATTTACAATTTAATGACAATTTGAGTACATTTTTGAGCTGATTCGGCAGTTTGTCTGGCGTATGATCGCCATGCCTCCTATTTTGAAAGCTCAAAAATGCGTCCTACGATACTATGCTCATGTTTGCTGCTCGCCCTGGTTTCTGCCTGCGGTGGGGCGGGCAATACAGCCACTACCACGACATCAGATACTGGCAAAGCCCAGGCTATCGGCACTGCCAAATCTTCGCTGGCGCGCAATCCATCACCTCAGGCCAGTGATGCCGACCTGGCGGCGGTAGTGGCAGGGAATACCGAATTTGCCTTGAAAGTCTTGCCATTGCTGGATGCACAAGGCGACAATAATCTGGTGTACTCACCATTCAGCCTGACGCTGGCGCTGGAGATGACAGCCGCTGGTGCCAAGGGAGATACGCTGAGTGGCATGGAAAAAGCCCTGTCTTTCCAGTTGCCGCAAAGCCGTTTGCAGGCGGCGCTGAATCGTCTGGATCTGGTATTGGCGGGTAAGACTTCGACTACGGCCAAGCCAAATGCCCAGTTACCCAATTTGAATATCTCCAATGCGCTGTGGGCACAACAGGGTTACAACTTGCAGGGTACTTATCTGGATGCGCTAAGTGTCAATTTTGGCGCGGCGGTGAATTTACTGGATTTTGTCAAGGCAACGGAGCCTTCACGTCTGAGCATCAATAACTGGGTCGAAGAGCAGACCCAAAAAAAGATCAAGGATCTGCTGCCTCCAGACTCGGTTTCTTCATCGACCCGGGTGGTGTTGACGAATGCCATCTGGTTCAAGTCAGATTGGGCGCAACAATTTACCAAGGAAAGCACGCGAAACCAGGATTTCACCAACCGCAAGGGTAGTGTGAGCAGCCTTCCATTCATGAATCAGACAGCGACTTTCCCCTATCTGCAAGGCAAGGGCTATCAGGCGGTGGAGTTGCCATATATGGATAACAAACTGGCGATGCTGGTGGTGATGCCAGATGCTGGCAAATTTGACAGTTTTGTGCAAGGTTTGAATAGCGCGGCCGTCAGTGATATTGCTGCAGGCTTGAAAGATCAATACCTGGCATTGAGCATGCCCAAGTTTAACTTCAGTGCCAACCCTGCGATGAATTCCAGCCTCAGCAGTCTGGGTATGAGTGCCGCTTTTGATGCTGGCAAGGCAGATTTCTCTGGCATGACCGGCAACCGTGATCTGTCGATTTCTGGTGTCGTGCACAAGGCATATATCAATGTCGATGAAAAAGGGACAGAGGCAGCAGCAGCGACAGGCGTGGTGGTTGGCGTCACCAGTATCAATGTCAATCAACCGCTGAAACTGGCGCTGGATCGCCCCTTTTTGTTCATGATCAGGGACAGGCAGACTGGCTTGATTATCTTCATGGGCAAGTTGATGAATCCGGCAGCAAGTTAATAGCGTTGTTCAGTAAGCTTTAGCCTTAAAAAAATCCCCCGGTTTCTAAACCGGGGGATTTTTTACTTGCTTTACACCTTACTCATTTACTTGAATTTGTAATTCGCCAGCAAAGTGAACGAACGTCCACGCGGATCAGCTACCCTAGGTTCCCAGGAGCTGCCTGCACCGGTATTGCTGTCATAAGTGACGGCAAACGGCGGGTCAGTGTTGAAGACATTTTTGACGCCAGCAGTCAGTGTCAGGTTTTTGATGCCGCTATATGTCGCGCTGAGATTGTAAACTGTATAGGCCTTGACATTGGGGTTGTAGTTGGATGGCATGACCAGGCCGGTTTGCACGCCGGGCAAGACCTGATCTTTATAGCCAGCACGATAAATCTGGGTGAAAGTCCCTGTCCAGTCACCCTGGGTGTAGTTGACATAGGCAACATGCTTCCACTTTAAACCCAGGTCGCCGGTGTAGCTGAATTTACCGACTTCACTGTCACTATAAGGTGCATTCGCCATGGGGCGTGATTTTTTCTCCAGCAGATAAGAGCCATCCAGGCCAGCTGCCCACTTCCCATTCAAGATTTCGCCATTCGCTTTGGCACCAAGCTCCACACCACGAGTGATGCTGGAACCGGCATTGACCCAGCGCTGGTCAATGAAAACCAGATTGCCAGCGCTGTCACGCAAGAATTGCTCCCTGAATAATCCGTAATTTTGCAACATGGTGGCCAGGGATACCGAGGTGATAGAGTTTTCCTTGCGGATTTCCCAAATGTCGGCATTGGCACTGAAGTGCGTGCTTGGTGCCCATACGACACCAACGGTCCCCTGTTTTGCAGTTTCTGGCCCCAGCGTGGTTTTGCCACCAGTGAAAATGTTTGGTGTGATGGACGCGCAACCCGCTTTGCTGCTATCGACTTTCAAGGTCGGGCAACTGGCTGGATCGACCAGATCTTTGCCGAGATAGGGTGATTCGGTGATGCCATTGAATAGCTGGTTAAACGATGGTGCACGGAAGCCCGTGTTATAGGAACCACGGAACAACAGGGCATCGGTCGGCGTGTAACGGAAACTCACTTTTGGATTAAAGGTGTTGCCAAAGCCTGAGTAATGATCCTGGCGGCCAGCGACTGTGACTTCCAGTGATTTGAAGACGGGCACCAATACTTCTGCATACACAGCGCGTATATCCCTGCTGACTTTAGGCAGCGCATTGCTATCATCAAAAGGTGCATTCAGGATGACGGGGCGCGCACTGGCGGCCCTGGCGTCGCCATTGAAAGCATATTCTTCCTTGCGTACATCCATGCCTACCGCAGCCATGACAGCGCCGGCAGGCAATTTCCAGACTTCGCCAGACAGGGCCGCATCGACTTGTGTCAAGGTGGTTTTACCACCATACAGCGTTACGCCAGAGGCCGAGGTGCTGTTGATCAGATCCAGTGCTGCCTGCGTTTGCTTTTCACCTGGTTTCAGGAAAGGGTTGATGATACCCGTGCCCAGCGCATTCGCCAGTGCGACGGTATAGTTATAGCCACTACCCAGCCTGGATTCGGATTCACTATAGGCGCGAGACAGACCTACACGGTAATCCCAATTGCCGATCTGGCCATCAGCACCCAGTTGCAAGCGTCCTGCTTCAGACTTGGTAGTGATTTCGCGATTGCCGCAATCCATGCAGCGCCAGCGGTAAGCGATAGGCGCACCACGGTTTGCCTCTATGCTGGGGAATACCGCAACAATCGCATTGAACACATCGTTATATGCTGAGCCTGTACTTGGATAAAAAGAGGAGGCCGGAAAGGCTGTGCCAGGAGATACCTGATTTGGCGAAAAACGCTTGGATACTTCAACCTGAGAGCCTACTAATTCGGCAAACAATTGATGCGTGCCAATTTTAAAAGTGGCCCGTGAAACAAAGTTATCGTTCTTCACAGGCTGTTGCAATACCGCCGCACGGCCAGTATCCCATGCGCAAGCATATTTGGAAGAAGCCACATCCCACAGTTTGGCATCATAAGCAGACATGCCATCGACAGCATTGCAGCCTGCGCCGCCCGGCAGGTTCAATACATTGATGGCATTCATGACCTGGCTGGTGCCAGGAAAGACCGGGCCATTATTGCTCTTGTTGCTGAGTATAGTATTGGCCAGCGAAGTGGCAAATACCGTGGCATGCGGGGTGCCGCGCGTGTCGACTGATAAACCGCGATTGGGCTGGAAAGTATTCACGAAATCACGCTGATCACCGCGCAATGCATCGTTTTCGCTATGCGTGGCAGTGATGAGGACATTGTAATTGTCCTGTTCCAGATCACCAAAACCACCCACCACGGAAACCCGCTTGATATTGCCGCCACCCTGCTGGGTAATGTCGGTAAACGCCTGGGCTTCGACACCATTGTAATTCTTGCGCAAGATGAAGTTGATGACGCCACCAATCGCATCGGTACCATAGATGGCAGATGCGCCATCTTTCAAGACTTCTATCCTTTCCACAGCTGCCATGGGGATAGAGTTCAAGTCAACTGCCGAGCCCTTCATGCCATGGGTGGCGACGCGGCGGCCATTCAGCAGCACCAGGGTATTGTCGGCACCCTGACCGCGCAGGTTGGCTGAGGATGCGCCATTATTGCCACGCTGCGCACCAGAAGTGACATCGGCATTACTGGCCAGATTGTCAGAGCCATTACCATTGATATTCAGGTTGGCAATGAATTGCTCAGCCGTGACGATGCCAGAGGCTTCCAATTGCTTGCGGGTAATGACCTCGATGGGCAAGGCACCCTCGCTGGCGATGCGCTTGATGCTGCTGCCGGTAATTTCAACCCTTTGCGGTGCCGGAGCAGGTTTTTCCTGCGCCAGTACCCATCCGCTACTGCCGGCAGAAATGCCTATCAGGGCGATACACCTGGCTATGGTCTTTAACTTCACTGGTCTCTCCTTGTGTCGTACAACATTGATGTAGGCGGTTTTTCGTGTTCAATCGCATTCAATCCCGTCGTTGATCAGAATTGATATAAATTTTATGTGTGTTCCAGACTAGGGTTACACGCCGAAGAGTGACAAATGAAAATATCATGGCGGGCGATAACCAAAAGATATGGGGTTTGCCAGGACTGTCCTGATAGCCAGTGAGGACGTGGAATGCAGAGGAAAAGCTGTGTATGGCGTATGGAAAATACATAGGGGCGGGTTGCTCCATACGTATCTAAAAACCACACTTGTTATCCATTACTTACCTCTGCTTGTCCAGTGCCCTGACTGGTATTATCAGGGGATGCTGTAATTTGCCCGTGCGCTTTCCTGGCCAGTGCGGCTGATGGCGGATACTGTCACCTGGCGGATAGCCCCGTATTGACCGTCATCAGCCAAGTCTATGCTCATGTTCTGTGCAGGTACGACAGAAAACAGCCATTGCTGGTCGGTACGCTTCCAGATCGCCAGCAGGCGGGTATTGACCGTGCCTGCCAGTTGGACACGCACAGATTTCTTGTCTGCCGTAGCTTCCAGTACGGGGCTGGCTGGCAGGCTGATGTCCAGCCAGGGGCTGGCCGGGATCAGGGCTTGTGAGGTGTATTTTTCAGTCGCCAGGCGCTGACGTATGCCTTTGCGGTTCTGGCTCAGCGCTGCCATGCTGAAATGCAGATGACCGTTCCCGCCTCTGTCACGCATGGCATCTACCTGATTCAGGATTTCATCGGCAGGCCAGGACTTATCACTATTGTCTATGCGGCTGGTATACAGGCCGGGCCAGATATGCTTTCCTGTTGTGTTTTGCGCCAGCCAGTAATCATGCAAGACCTTGAAGGCTTGTGGCCCCTGATTGATGGGCCAGTATAGTTGCGGTGCCAGGTAATCCATCCAGCCCTTGCTCAGCCACAGTTCCACATCCGCATATAGCTTGTCATATTGACTGAAACCGGCAATGCCGGGTGGCAATCTGTCTGGCCTGCCTATTCCAAAGGGGCTGATGCCAAATTTCATCCATGGCTTTTCCAGATGCACGCGCTGGTTGATGGCTTCCACCAAGCGGTTCACATTGTCCCGGCGCCAGTCGAAGCGGGCCAGTTTGCCGCCGGACTGCAAATAGGCTATCCAGGCTGGATCATCAGGAAAATCCACTTCGCTGCCATTGCCAGCCTTGATGGGGTAGGGATAAAAATAATCATCCATGTGTATGCCATCGACATCATAGCGGCGCACCACATCGCTGATGACATTCAGGGTTTGCTGCATGGCGATGGGTTCACCCGGGTCCATCCATTGCAGGTCACCATAGGTTTTTACAACTTGTGGTGCCAGCTTGCTGACATGGTTGGCTGCCACGGTAGTCTTGGATTGCGCAGTGCGGGCACGGAAAGGGTTGAACCAGGCATGCAACTCCAGGCCACGCGCATGCGCCTGGTCTATCCAGAATTGCAGTGGATCATAATACGGTGAAGGCGGCCGACCTTGCTCTCCTGTCAGGAATTCTGACCAGGGTTCGATCGCAGAAGGGTAAATCGCATCGGCAGCCGGGCGTACCTGCAAGACGATGGCATTCAGTTTCAACTGCACTGCATTGTCGAGGATGGCAATGATTTCATTCTTTTGTTTTTCCGTACTCAAATCACGCCGCGAGGGCCAGTCTATATTGGCTACGGTGGAAACCCAGGCGGCCCGGAATTCACGCGGCAGGGGCGGCGCTTCGCGTACCTGCGGTGGATAATTGGCGGGTGCATTTTGTGGGGCGATAGTCAGATTGGTTTTGGCTGGTTTGCTGGTAGCGCTGGACTTCTCTGGCGGCGTAGTACAGGCTAGCAGCATGGCACAAGCGGCTGCGGCCAGCGCAGGCAACTTATACTGGTGCAGATTAGTTTTCCAAGTAAAAACGAGTCGTGACGATGATAGAAACGATGACATGCGTAAGCTAAAACTGTTAAAAAGCGAAAGACCTGAGATGCTACTGCATTACACTTTGACTAACCAGCGTTTCTTCCACTTTTGCCAGGTAATCAGTAACAACGAGGCGTCAGACTCTGTGTTGGGGGGGGGGCTACCTAAATGTTGGGGCAGCATGAAATTAATGGCATGAGTAAAAAAAGGGCGCTTGCGCGCCCTTGAAAATCTCTATCGTCTTGGGGGAGTCCTGAGAGTAATCCATCAAATATTGAAGGATTACTTATATGATAGGCAGTAATACCAGTTTACTGCGATTGACTTTTTATTCATCAGATATAAGTCTGGGTTATTCTCTCTGATCTAAAGATTTGTCTTCTTTCTGCAAATCAATATTTCCAAAAAAAATTGCTAGGTAGGTCTTATCTCTGAAGATAGAAAATCCAAATGAGGGACTAAGTTGCATATAATCCACGGCGCCTTCATACAAGATTTGCATTCAGCTATTTGCAACTGTATTTGCAACTGTATTTGCGCCAAAGTTTCCTAAGAGTATTTTTAAAAAGCGGATTGATGAATACCACTGATACAAACAAGCAGCGTGACCAGAAGCGCCAGGCAGCTTTGATGCTTCTGGAAAAGACAGGCATTACGCGCAGCAACTATGCTCCACCCTACTTGCGCTTGATATGGCGTATGGGTTTTGATGTGGCGCCACCACATTTTGCCCAGTTTTGGCAAAACGCCTTGTTCTCTGGCAGCTTTTACACGGTAGGCTGGGGCTTGCTGATGTATTTCTTTGTCTGGTCAAAAGTGAGCATCGCCCCAATTCTTATGCTGAATTCATCCATCATTGCCGGCTTCTTGTTTGGGCTGACGCTGGCTTGCTACTATGCCTATGGAAAACGCAAGCACGGGCTGCCGTCGTGGCAAGACTTTAAGCCGGATACCTTAAGTTAAATAGGCAACTGGCATGAAATTTTTATTGAGTTTGTTGCTGTATGGTTTGATTTTGACGACCTGCAAGACTGCTGATGCAGCATCTTCACGCTCCGCTACACCAGCGCAACAGGCTGCGATAAAGGCTGAACTGGCCAGGTTGATCACGCAGTTTGGTGATGGCATTGCTGAGACTTTTAGCGGCAATCCCTCCGTCATCAAGTACGGGCAATTATTTGAAGACAATGAAAATGATGCCGTAGTGTTGTTCAATCTGGAAGGTTTTGGTGGTAGCAATCACCATGCCGAATTTATTGCTTTCTTTGAGGAGCAGAAGCCAGTTGAAATTGCCGGGAAACACAGCCGGCGTTATCGCCTGGTAGCAGCAAGCAAACTCGGTGAACGTGGCTGGCGCACTTTTGACTTCGCCAGTGCGAGCATCAAACAGCATGCAGTTACGCTAAAAGGTGTGGAAATGGGGTCGGGAGATGCCTTGTGTTGCCCTTCAATAGAGATTATCCGTACATTTCGGATTGATGAGTTTGATCACATCCTTGAAACAAAGGGCGGAGTTAATAAACGTCGTACTGGCAAGCGATGAATGTTGTGTGCTGTTGTTAAAATGAAAATACTGGCTGTCATGTTTGAATTAACAACATAGTGCTTGTGGTCGGAATTGGATTGCAGGATACTTCTACTACGCACCTCAGTCGCAATTTTTTTTGCGCATATCTTCAGAAAAGAATTCGATACAAAAAAGGAAGTCGATAGGCA
The DNA here is from genome assembly GCF_030683615.1 of Undibacterium sp. Taxonomy (NCBI): domain Bacteria; kingdom Pseudomonadati; phylum Pseudomonadota; class Betaproteobacteria; order Burkholderiales; family Oxalobacteraceae; genus Undibacterium; species Undibacterium sp. The sequence goes on along the minus strand of NZ_JAUXQE010000043.1, from coordinate 66,949 downwards.
TTATCGATACGATCAGCGGAGGCTGGCAAGGCTCTGCACATAGAAGAACTTGGTATAGCACGCCTCAGGAACTGGGAAATCTTAGTATGAGACCGTTGAAGAACAAGCAAGCCCAATCTCGTTTTAGCCTTAGCTTGGCCTTTGCCCTGGCAATTGGGTTCACCCAGCCATTGGCGGCTCAGGATACTGAAAGTGTCATCGGGCGCTTTGACATCAGTCGTTATGAGGTCAAGGGAAATGATTTACTGACAGCTGCAGCCCTTGAAAGCCTGTTGTCTCCCTATACAGGAAAGAGCCGCAGTTTTGCCGATGTGCAAAAAGCACTTGAATCCCTGGAAAAAGCCTATCACCAGAAAGGCTATAGTCTGGTGCAGGTCGTCTTGCCTGAGCAGGAATTGAATCAGGGGATCGTTAAATTCGTCGTCGTGCAAGCCCGTATCGCCAGTGTCAGCGTCAAGGGTAACCGCCATTTTGACAGTGACAATGTCAGGCGCAGCCTGCCACAATTGCGCGAGGGCGATACACCGAATATCAAAAAGCTGTCCGAGAGCCTGAAGACAGCCAACGAAAACCCCGCCAAGAAAACCAATTTGCAGTTTGAGACCACGACCAAAGAGGGTGAAGTCAATGCCATACTAAATGTCAATGACAACAAGCCCTGGACCGTTGGCGCCAATCTCGACAACGCTGGAGACAGCAATACCGGAAAATCTCATCTGGGTTTGTTGTTCCAGCATGCCAATATCAGTGGACGTGATGATGTCCTTAGCCTGCAATATACGACCACGTTGCAGAAGCCTAGTAAGTACGCGGTGTTTGGTGTTGGCTATCATTTGCCCTTGTATCAGTTTGGCGATAGCGTGGATTTGTATGCCAGCTATTCAAATGTCGATTCTGGTTCAATTGCAGCAGGCATCTTTGACCTGAATGTCAGTGGCCGCGGCTCTGTCATTGGTGGCCGCTACAATTACAATCTGGGACGCACAGAGGATTTTGATTCACGCCTGATCCTGGGCTGGGATTACAAGGCTTTCAAGAATAATGTCGCCCTGCAAGGCATACAACTGGGCAATGATGTCACGGTGCATCCGTTGAGCCTCAGTTATGCCGCTACCATGAGTTCCGCCTCAGGTGAAGCAAATGCCTATCTGACGGCTGTGCATAATTTGCCCGGTGGTGAAAAGGGCAAGACCGAGGACTTTCTGAAAGTGCGCAGTGGTGCTACTGCGGGATATAGCATACTGCGCTATGGCCTTGGTTATAGCCGTGTTTTACCTGCGGCATGGCAATTGAAACTCATGCTCAGCGGTCAGTACACCAGAGATAGCCTGGTTCCCGGTGAGCAATTTGGTGCAGGCGGTGCCAGTAGCGTGCGCGGCTTTACCGAAAGGGCGCTGGCAAATGATTACGGTGCACTGGTTAGCGCAGAGATCTATACCCCCAACTTATGCACAGGCTTCACCGCCAGTTTTACCCAATGTCAGTTACTGGGTTTTTATGACGCTGCCCATGTGTCACGCAACAAGGCATTGCCGGGCGAGCAAAGCTCTGGCTCGATTGCCAGTGTTGGTATCGGTATCAGGCTGGCTATTTCACGCATGATGTCCTTGCAGATGGATTATGGCAAGACACTACGTGCCCCGGATGAATTGAGCAAGGATGACAAGCGCTTGCATGTCAGACTGGGCGTCAACTATTAATGATGGATGAGGAAGAGCATGAGAAAAGAAATTGTTATGTTCACTCAATCTGAATCTGCATTGAGCTCGAACCTGAAGCTGGGCTTGTCAGGTAAGTTGCTACCCAAGCTTGTGCCAGTGTTGCTGGCAGCCTGCTTTGGGTCAGGACTTGTTTCCAGTGTGGCTCACGCCAATCCTGTCGGGCCGCAGATCGTCAATGGCAAGGTCATCTTCAATCAGGATGGCAAGATCTTCACAATCACCAATACGCCGGGTGCAATCATTAACTGGCAGGATTTTTTCATCAATGCCGGTGAAACCACCCGCTTTATACAAGAGAGTGCCAGCAGCACGGTATTGAACCGCGTCATAGGTCAAAACCCTAGCCAGATTCTGGGAACTTTGCAGTCAAATGGACGGGTGTTTTTGATCAACCCGAACGGCGTACTGTTTGGCAAGGGCGCACAAGTCGATGTCAATGGCTTGACAGTCTCCAGCCTGGGCATGACGGACGCTGATTTCAAGGCTGGCAAATTCAATTTTAATGCTGGCACGCAGGCTGGCAAGGTCAGCAATCAAGGGGCGATCACAACACCAACAGGCGGCCATGTCTATTTGATTGCGCCTGATGTAGAAAACAGCGGCATCATTACATCACCTCAGGGTGAAATTTTGCTGGCGGCAGGGCGCTCAGTCAAGCTGGTGGATTCAGCCAATCCTGACGTGCACGTCGTCGTCAGCGCGGACAATAATCAGGCACTGAATCTTGGACAAGTTGTTGCCCAGGGCGGCAAGGTTGGTATCTATGGTGGTTTGATCACTCAACGTGGCCTGGTCAGTGCCAATAGTGCAGTGGTAGGTGAAAACGGCAAAATCTATTTCAAGGCCCGCCAGGATACGATACTTGATACTGGCAGCACAACCACGGCCACTGGCAAAGGCAAGGGCGGTGATATACAAATACTGGGACAGCGTGTGGCGCTGGCTGGCAATGCCCAGGTTGATGCTAGTGGTGACGCAGGTGGTGGCCAGGTATTGCTTGGCGGTGATTACCACGGCGATAATCCGGCCATCATGAATGCCAAACGTGCCTTTATTGCCAGCGATGCCAGGATCAATGCTGATGCTGTCAAGACTGGTGACGGCGGCAAAGTCATCGTCTGGTCAGATGAAGTCACCAGAGTGAATGGCAGTATTTCTGCCCGCGGCGGCGCGCAAGGCGGAAATGGCGGCTTTGTCGAAACGTCGGGTAAACAAAACCTGGACTTTCATGCCAAAGTCGATGTCAGTTCGCCAAAAGGCAAGAATGGTACCTTGTTGCTTGATCCAGCTTCCATCACCATTGCAGGTGGGAATGGTGACGGCGGTTCTGACGGTACTGCTACATTTCAAGGTTCTGCGATAGGCACGATCAATTTCGCCGATGGTAGCCCAACAACGGTCTATCAGTCGGAACTGCAAGGGCTGACACCAGGCACAAATATCGTGCTGGAGGCGACAAATTATATTAATACCAGCGGTACTTTCTTCGGTAGCCTGATATCTTTGCCGAGCAATTCCAGCCTGACCTTGCGAACCCGCAACGCATCTACTGATATCAGTGGCACACGGGGCATTAATCTGACAGGGGCAGATCCCAATCTTGAAATCAAGACTTTTGGTACTGGCAGCATCACATTGCAAACCGGTACTGGTACATCGCCGCAAACTGCCAATATCGTCGTCGCAAAATTGACGACCGATGGCGGGCAAATTAACCTGAGCGGCAGCGGTAGCACAACTTTTAAGACCTTGCGGACTACGCCTGGCACAGTAGGTACAGGTGGCAATGTCATCATCAATAGCAGCGGCCTGGTGAATATAGGTTCTGGCGGCATAGATGCACTCGGTAATTCTTCTACAGATGGAAATGTCACCATCACTTCCGCTGCCAATATCGCCCAGCAAAATGGTACGGTAATCTATGCCAATGATTTAAAACTATCGGCTGCCAGCGGCCTGCATGGGACGACTTCCTCTGACAGTATGAGTGTGCAAGCCAGCAAACTGAATGCCATCAATACCGCAAGTGGCGATATACGCATCGCCAGTTCAGGTACAAACCTGGTCATTGGCGATATCGGCGCAACTGGTTACGGGGTCAAGCAACAAGCCTCAGGTGCGGCGATTCATCTAAGCTCGCCGACCACGCATAGCATATCAATGAACGCGCCACTCATTGCCACTAATGGCCTGATATCGGTTAGCGGCCTGGGTGGCATCAGCTTGCTCTCAGGTAGCAATATCAATAGCGGTGGCGGCAACATCAGTTTGCTGGCCAGTGACTTGAATATCATGACCAGTACCGCGTCTGGCACACAGATCAATAGCAGCGGTGGCACGATCTCGCTCAAATCCGACAAAATGAACTTGCTCGGCAACATCAATGCCGGTAGCAATTCGGTGAGCCTGGACAGGAATGCTGTCGCCACCATACACCTTGCTACTGGCACCACCGATGTCATTGGAAACACACTGGAATTGTCAACCGATGAATTGAACCGGATAACAGCTGCACGTTTAAAAATAGGTAATACCTCTGGTGCCAGCATAGATATCAAAGGCCCCATGAATTCAGGTGCTGGCGGTGCACTGCAAAATGTCAATACATCCCTGACTTTACATTCCGGCAACACGATTTCCCAGCAAACTGGTGCCATTATTGACGGTGCCAGTTCCTTGCAGGTGCGTGGTTATGGAGTCAGTCTGCCAGAAGCAAATACCATAGGCGTGATATCCGGTTCAGGAGACCTGGGTGGTTTTACTTATCGCTCCATCAATCACCTCAATATCACCACAGTCGATGGCTATAGCGGTATAAATGTGAATGCAGCAGCCAAACTGACGACGGATTCCACTTCTGGCATCAGTCAGGCAGCAGGTAATGCAATTACCGCCACCTCCCTTGGCTTGCAAAGCAAGGGACCAGTGAATCTGATGAATACCTCAAATAATTTTGCAACACTGGGGGCAGACCTGAATGTCAGTGGCTTGGGCGTTGGTGGCATCGACTTGTTTAACTCTGGCAATCTGAGCATAGGCACTGCATCCAGCATTGTGGGCATCACCACCAATAACAAGCCCATACAGTTAAGCACAGGGAGTGGTTCGTCGATCACAGTTTCCGATAATGTCAATGCCGGTACGGGCAAGGTGGGTTTAGTAGCTGATTTGCTGACACTGGGTGGCCCTGGTGGTGTGACTGCGGGTGATTTTGGCATTCGCCCTTACACAGCGGGGCGCGCCATTACGGTTGGCTCTGGCACATGCACCGTGGCCCCATGCCTGAGTGTGACCAATCTGTTCAAGGTCTCGGCTGCCAGTATCGCGATAGGCAGTGGCGATGCTGGCAATGCCTCCGGCCCTATTTCTGTGGTTGGCATTACCGATACCAATACCAGCGCCATTACGGATATCAAAAATCTGACGACGACACGCGTAGGCTTGTTGAGCGGTGGTGATATTTCACAGACCAACTCGATTACCGTGCAGGATCTGGGTCTGGTTGCTGGCAATAGCATTGCACTGAATAGTTTAAATACGATCACCAACCTGGCGGCAAAAAGCAATGCCAGCCTGAGCCTGGTGAATACCCAGGGCATCAATGTCACAACCTTAAGTGGGGGGAGTGGTTCCAGTGCATACAGCCTTGGTGGCATCAATACGTTTGGCAATTTATATCTGACCGCCAACTCCGGCAATATCGCACTGGGTGCAAACGTCAATACCGGCACGGCTACTGCCACACTGGCCGCAGCCAACGGTGCAATTACCCAGGCTGCTGGCTATCTACTCAGTGGCGGAGCGCTTGATGCAACTGCCAATGGCGGTATAGGACACAGCACAGGGTTGAAAACCAGCGTACCTATCCTGCTGGCAAATAATACGGGTGCAAATACCGATATCAACATCAAAAATACCGGTGCCCTGAATATCCGCAATGTACAGCAAAGCACGGCTGGCAGTACTGGCAGTGTCTTCATCGACAATATAGGCGCGATCACCCTGGATAGTGCAGATGCAGTGCGCACCAAGGCGGGTAATATCAGCCTGGTAGCACACAGTCCCTTGACAGTGAATGGCACGGTCGCCAGTTCAAATGGTGGCAACATTACTCTGGAAGCCGGGGCCAGTGGCAGCACTGCTGACAAGTTGACCGTAGGTAGTAGCGGCTCCGTCACTACCAGTGGCAATATCTTGCTCAAGGCGGGTGATGCCATCTTGATTTCAGGGACGGTCACGGGTGGTACGGTTACCAAGCAAGCCTTCCAGAATACGCCTTTGCCTACGCTGGAACAATGTATTGTCAGCCCGACCACACCCGGTTGCAGCTCGGTCTTGCCTACTCTCAGCGCCTGTATCAGCAACCCCAGTCTGGCCGGTTGCAGCGCAGTCTTGCCCAGTGTAGCCGCCTGTCAGGCCAACCCCACACTGGCTGGTTGCAGTGTCGTGCTGCCTAGCCTGAGCTCCTGCATCGCCAACCCTTCGTTGTTTGGTTGCTCGAATGTTTTACCTAGTCTCAGTAGTTGCCTGGCTAATCCGAACATTGCCGGTTGCAGCGCGGTCCTGCCCAGCTTGTCTGCTTGCCTGGCGAATCCTTCCATCAGTGGTTGCAGTTCGATTTTACCTAGCCTGAATTCTTGCATCAGTAACCCGAGCCAGACTGGCTGTAGTGCTGTTCTGCCATCTTTGGCAACCTGCACTTCCAGCCCAAACACGCCGGGTTGTAGCGTAGTCTTGCCAGCTTTGGCGGCTTGCCTGGTGTCGCCAAATATTGCTGGTTGCTCAGCCGTCCTACCATCAGTCGCAGCCTGTACGGCCAGCCCCAGCTTGCCAGGATGTAGCTCTGTGCTGCCAACTTTGAGCGCCTGTATCAGTAATAGCAGTCTGGCAGGTTGCAGCGCCGTCCTGCCTACTTTGGCGGCTTGCCTGGTCAGCCCCAGTGTGCCGGGTTGTAGTGCTGTGTTACCTAGCTTGAGTGCTTGCGTCAGCAATAGCAGCTTGCCAGGTTGCAGTGCAGTCTTGCCCACGCTGGCTACCTGTACAGCCAGCCCCAGTGCGCCAGGTTGCAGTGCCGTCTTGCCTAGTTTGACTGCGTGCATCGCAACACCGACGCTGTCTGGCTGTAATAATGTCTTGCCGACCTTGACAGCTTGCCTGGCTAATCCCTCGCAAGCTGGTTGCAGTGTAGTCTTGCCTACTCTCGCTGCCTGTACTGCCAATCCGGCATTGTCTGGCTGTTCGTCCGTCTTGCCTACGCTGGCTGCCTGCACTATCAGTCCAAGCCTGGCAGGTTGCTCAGCAGTGTTGCCAGCATTGAGCGCCTGTGTCGCCAATCCTGCCTTGTCTGGTTGCTCGGCTGTTCTGCCTACACTGGCAGCTTGCAGTGCCAACCCTGCTTTGCCTGGTTGTAGCGCCGTTCTGCCTACGCTGACAGCTTGTATAGCAGCGCCTACGCTGGCGGGTTGTTCCAGTGTCTTGCCTGGTCTGGCTAGCTGTACAGCTAATCCGGCATTGCCAGGATGCAGTGCGGTGTTGCCTAGTTTGGCAAGTTGCGTCGCCAACCCTGGTCTGGCAGGTTGTAATGTCGTATTACCTGGCCTGGCTACTTGTACTGCTGCGCCAACTACAGCAGGCTGCTCTGCGGTTTTGCCTAGCCTGGCTGCCTGTACCGCCAATCCCGCCCTGGCTGGTTGCAGCGCGGTTTTACCTAGCCTCGCGACTTGCACGGCCAATCCGTCCATTACTGGTTGCAGCGCAGTGTTGCCTAGTTTGGCCAGTTGCGTCGCCAATCCTGGTCTGCCAGGTTGTAACCTGATCTTGCCTACCCTGGCAACGTGCATCGCCACGCCGTTTGCATCTGGCTGCAGCGTGGTCTTGCCTAGTCTGGCGACTTGCGTTGCCAATCCATCCACTGCTGGTTGCAGTGCAGTCTTGCCAGCCCTGGCGAGTTGTGCGGCCAATCCGGCTTTGAATGGTTGCTCTGTTGTCTTGCCTAATCAGGCACAGTGTGCGGCCAATCCTGGCTTGCTGGGTTGCACGCTGGTCTTGCCTATAGGCGATCTCAGAACAGGCAATATCCTCAATAACACGATTAATTTTGCCTTGAACAGTTTCATCAGTTCCACTTTGGCGATGTCGAATGCGATTTCCAATTCTTCCAATTTCTTTGACAGTGGTAGTAGTGATTCTGGCCGTGAAACCAGATTCGAGCAAAGAAGCAGTTTTGCCGGTACCAGGGACAACGGAGTATTAAAAAATGCTACAGATAAAAAACTCTACTGCAATTAAGTTTTTCTTTCTTGCAGCACTGTGCCTGAGCTGCGCGCTGAGTTTTGCTGCGCAGGTCGCTGGTACGGTGACGCATTTGAGCGGGCCCCTGATCGCCAAGAAAGCTGACGGTGCAGTCAAGGTCTTGTCCCTGCAATCTGCCATTGAGCAGGGCGATACGCTAATTGCCGAAAAAGATACTTATGCGCGCATCAAGTTTGCCGACAATAGTGAAATCGTCTTGCGCCCGAATACCCAGATCAAGATAGATCAGTTTTCCTTTGAAGAAGACAAACCCAATAATGATGGTTTTACCATGACTCTGGTCAAAGGTGGCTTGCGTGCAGTTACAGGTTTATTGGGCAAACGTAATAAGGAAAGATTTGGCCTGAACACACCTACCGCATCGATAGGTATACGCGGCACTACTTTCATTGTTGAATACGTTCCACCTGATAGCGGCATCGCTGCCTACAACATGGCGACAACCGCAGCATTGCAGACAACAGGATCAGATGGCAGGACTAGCCGCAGTGATGCTGATGCACCTGTGACCGCCATCTTGCCCTTACAACTTGCTGCCAATGAAGTTCCCGGTTCAGATTCAGGGCGTGTACCTGGGCTGTATGTGCAAGTTCTGGATGGCACTATCTTCTTGCGTAACAGTACTGGTAGTCTGGATGTCACGACAGGGCAATTTGGTTTTGCAGTCAGCTTCAATAAGCCACCTGTTATTTTGCCAAACAACCCTGGCATGCAATTCACGCCACCAGGTAGTTTCCCGTTCAATCTGACCCAGGACAATGCCAGTAATGAAAGCAAATCAGGCAGCCTGATTTGTGAAGTAAGGTGAGGTGATGTAACTGAAATGGCAACACTGGATTTGCCAGGCTGGCAAATCCAGTGTTGATCTTGCTTCAGAATATTGGCAAATTGGCGCCTGCATGCTGACGCAAGTTTTGGCGCGCAATTTCAAAATCAGGGAAAACCGATTGCACCGTCGCCCAAAAACGCGGGCTGTGGTTCATTTCACGTAAATGCGCAAGTTCATGCGCAATTACATAATCAATAATCATGGGCGAGAAGTGGATCAGTCGCCAGTTCAGGCGTATCTTTCCTTGTGAGGTGCAGGAACCCCAGCGCGTTGCCGCTGCCGACAAAGCCATGCTTTGATAGCGGACATTGAGTTTCTCAGCAAATACCGGCAGGCGCTCATTGAAAACCCGTTTCGCTTCTTGCTGCAGCCAAGCTTGTACCCGGTCTTTCAATTGCTGCTCACCAGCATCCGCTGGCAGGTTGATAATCAGCTCAGCCTGCTCGCTCTGGAAGTGCGTGCCAATGACAGACGCAGGAGCAATCCGCAAGGTAATTTCGCCACCCAGATAAGGTAATTTCGCCCCATCCTGCCAGGTCATGCTGGGTTCCAGTTTGCGCTGGGTGCGTTCACGCCGCTCAGTCAGTTTGCGCAATATCCAGGCTTGTTTCTCTTGTATCGCTGTTTCAATATCGGCAATCGTCACCCAGCGTGGCGCGGTAATACGCAAGCCATCTTCATTGATCAAAAAGCCTATGCTGCGTCGTTTTGAGCGTTGCAAATCATATTCAAGCAAATAATCCTGTATCAGGATGCGGCGTTTGTTGCTGCTGTTGACAAAGGTAGTCGGTGGCGGTGCTACCGGGCGCAGCTCATGTCCTTGACCTGCATCTTTAAGCGGGTTTGGCGCTGGTGCTTTTACAGGCGCAGGACGCAATTTGTCCGGCACTAGAAAATCACTGAATAAATCCAGTTGCAAAGCCATTTGTATGGCCTTGCCAATCGAAGGAATGCGGGGCTTCATTTAAGCTTAATGGATCCTGATTCAATAGCAAAAGGGATTTGTGCTCAGCTGATAGAACGCATTCCGAGCATGGATGGGGGCGTTTTAATAGCTGTAATTGCGGTAGTTTGACCTATTTTTTGCAGTTCGTGTTTTCGCCTCCAAAATTTGTTTTTTTCGATATCACCATTTCCTTTATTCATCCTAGCTCACTTGAATTTTCTGCAACTAGCTCAATTTGACTGAGCAACTGATAACTTATATCGCCACCTTATCTCGCCACCTACCTCACAGGCTCTGATGAACAAGATAGCTTCGCTGCATAATCACTGGAGCAGGATAATTTGCAAGGTCCGTTTTTTCTTGAATATCCCTGATGTCGCGCCTAAACAAGCACTTGATTTTCCTTTTTCTCGTAGCGATATCGCCATGTTTTATCGCGTTACCAGAGATGAGGTTGTAAAGCACATTGATGAGCATACAGCCAGCGATATGCTGCTTGATGTCTATGCAGATCAAGTGACAGCAGGAAGCAGTATTTTCGCCCAGCAGATCATGCATAAACGGCTGCGCCAGGGTGCTCAGGATGAGCAAGGCAAGCAGCGCTTGCAGAGATTGATGGCTGATACTGCATTGCTTGATACATTGCGGCAGTGCTGCTTACCGTTGCGGGAAGTTGAAACAGAAGTCAGTGAACAGCTTTTCACAAACGCAATCCCGGGTCCTGCAGCCTGGTATAAATTCATGTGGCTGCTGCCTGTCAGCATTAGTCTGTTATTCATCGTTGCCATGACCACATTGGCCTCTGCCTGGATAGCAGTCCTGGCGATATGGCTGATCTTGCTGGGGGTACAGACACGTTTTCATGATGCGGTTACGCAATGGGCAAAGAAAGTGCAAGCACTGCAAGCCTTGCTCAGTAGCTTCGTGCTGCTCGCGGAGCATCATCCAATGGATGCTAATTCATCTCCTGAAGATCTCCTCATTGCGAAGAAAATGCTTGCCGAATTGAGCAGACATAATTTGGTGGTCCTGCCTGGTATGCGGGAATATGCTGACTGGTTCTTGCTGGATAATGTCAGGCATTTTTTCAAGACCTGCATTCTTGTCCGTAAAAATCAGGATTTTTTGTGCAGGGCATACTCGCACGTGGCAAATCTGGAGGCTGATCTGGCACTGGTCAGGCACTGTCAATCGCTTCTTCAATATTGCTGGGCCACTGTGGCAGACAAGAAGCAACTGTGTTTGCAACAAGTCGTGCACCCCTTGTTGCCGCAGGCTACTGGCCTGGATATAACACTGGAAGGCAAGGGAGCTTTTATTTCAGGGCAAAATGGTATAGGCAAGAGTACTTTGTTGCGCACCCTTGGTTTGAATCTTATCGTCGCCCGCGCCTTTGGTTTTTGTTATGCAGCTACTGCCAGCGTCCCCGTGGGCGCGGTGTTTTCGAGCATGCAGAGTGAAGACTCTTTAATTGCAAATGAAAGCCTGTATCAGGCAGAACTCAGGCGAGCCAAAGAATTATTGGATATCGCAGAAAGCGATACGCAGGCTGTATTCGTCATTGATGAGATTTTTCGCGGCACGAATCATCAGGAATCCATCTCGGCTGCTGCCGCAGTTTTGCAAAGCCTTGCCGCTTCAAACATGGTGGTCGTCTCATCACATAACCTGGTACTGGCCCCCATCTTGGCAGCATATCTGGCACCGTTATGCGTTACTGCAGAACTAGGTGATAAATCCAGATTGCAATTGACTGCGGGTGTTTTGGCTGACCCTAACGGCATACGCTTGCTGGGTTCATACGGTTTTGGTGATGACATAAAAAACAAAGCCAGTCGGGTTTTCGACTGGCTTAGTGACTATCTTAAGCATCCAGACAAGTGCGAACAAATACTGGAAAATCGCTCCATGTCTTAATTCCAGCTTACTTGGATTCAGACTGATAAACCTGCGGCGAAATCACACGCATTTCTGCTTCTATCCATTTTTCCACTTCCTGCATCAGTTCAACCGCATTCATGCCGTTGGGCGGTATCGGTTTGCCAACCGACACGGTGACTGTGCCTGGCAATTTAGTGAAAGAATTTTTGGGCCAGCATTCACCAGAATTGACGGCGATAGGTACTACAGGTGTGTTGGTTTCTACCGCCAGGCGGGCTCCGCCGCCTTTGTACTGGCCTTTTTTGCCAACAGCGATACGGGTGCCTTCAGGGAACATGATGATCCATTGTCCATCAGCCAGACGTTTGCGGCCTTGGGTCACGACGTGGGCGAACGCATCCTTGCCCTTGCTGCGGTCGATAGGGATCATGCGCAGCATGGAGATGGCCCAGCCAAAGAACGGGATATAGGTGATTTCTTTTTTGAAGACGAAAACCAGTGGGCGCGGTGTTGCCATCAGCAGGAAGATGGTTTCCCATGCGGACTGATGTTTGCACAGAAGTATGGCCGGGCCATCGGGAAAGTTTTCAAATCCCTTGGTCTGGTAACGTATGCCGCAAATGACTTTTGCTGCCCAGATGATCGTGACATTCCAGCGGGCAGTAATGTAATAGCGCTGGTTATACGGCAAGAAGGCAAACAGCATGCTGATGGGGGCCCAGACGATGGTGACTACCGCCATCACCAGCAAGAAAATCAGCGAACGAATAAAACGGGTAAAGCTAAGCATGTAGTCTCCATTGTAGCGATGCTGAATTCGTTCAGATCGCGATATTAAATTCGGATGGCGAGTTTTCCACCAGTTTGTCGACCATGGCGGCCAGGTCAGCAAAGACCTGCGTGCCTGGCGGCAAGCCGCCTTTTTCCTGGGTTTTGCTACCTTTGCCCGTCAGCACCAGATGTGGTTTGCAACCCAGCACAAAGCCAGCTTGCAAGTCGCGCAGGGAATCCCCCACGCAATGCACACCCTTGAGACTGGTGTCATAGCGACTGGCGATCTCTTGCAGCATGCCTGGCTTGGGTTTGCGGCAATCGCAATTATCATCCGCCATATGCGGACAAAAGAAAATCGCATCAATAGTGGCACCGACCTGCTGGGCGCTGGTATGCATTTTTTGATGGATGGCATTCAGCGTCGCCATATCAAATAGCCTGCGACCTATACCAGACTGATTGGTGGCAACCACTACCGTGTAGCCCGCCTGGTTAAGGCGGGCTATGGCTTGCAGTGAACCCGGTATCGGCTTCCATTCTTCGGGTGACTTAATAAAGTCGTCCGAGTCCTGATTGATGACGCCATCGCGGTCAAGGATGATGAGTTTCATCTGCAATCCTGGTTAGTGTTGCTCACATGTTCCATTGTGTTTCTGGTGTTTCAATGCCACCTCAGGCCGCCAGCTTGGAAATGTCGGCAACCTGGTTCATCATGCCATGCAGGCTTGCCAGCAAAGCCAGGCGGTTGTTACGCAGCGCCAGGTCTTCTGCATTCACCATGACATCATTGAAGAAGCTGTCCACCGCTGCACGCAGGGCTGCCAGGGTTTTCAAGGCGCTGGCGAAATCACCTTTGGCGAATGCGGCATCGACTTCCGGCTTGACATCGGCCATGGCCTTGGCCAATGCCTGCTCGGCAGCTTCCTGCAGCAAGGCTGGCTGGACTGCACCAGGAGTACTTTCGGCTTTTTTGAGGATATTGGTAATACGCTTGTTGGCAGCAGCCAGTGCTTCTGATTCTGGCAGGGCAGCAAAGGCTTGTACAGCTTGCAGACGTTCAACGATGTTATCCAGCGTGTCAGGTTGTTGAGCAACCACAGCTTCGACTTCATTTTGAGAAAAGCCCTTGTCGCGCAACTGGCCACGCAGACGGTCGAACAAGAAGTTCAGCACATCGGCTGTTGGGTCTTTGAAATTGGGATTGCCAGCGAACAGTGCTACCGCATGTGCTAGCAGGGTATTCAGCGACAGCGGCAAGCGTTTTTCTACCAGCATGCGCAAGATACCCAGAGCATGGCGGCGCAGCGCAAACGGATCACGGTCACCGGTAGGCTGCAAGCCTATGCCCCAGATACCAACCAAGGTTTCCAGTTTGTCTGCCAGTGCCACGGCAGTGCCAGTCAGTGTCGCTGGCAGTGCATCGCCAGCGAAACGTGGCTGATAATGTTCAGATGCAGCAGCGGCAACATCAGGGTGCTCACCATCATGCCGTGCATAGTAAGTCCCCATGATGCCTTGCAGCTCAGGGAATTCACCCACCATGTCGGTCAGCAAGTCAGTCTTGGCCAGCAGGGCGGCGCGTTGGGTCAGGGCGACATCACCATTCAGGCTGGCACCAATCTGGCCAGCCAAAGTTTTAACGCGTTGCGTACGTTCTGCCTGGCTGCCCAGTTTATTGTGATAGACCACGTTCGCCAACAAAGGCAGGCGGGATTCCAGGGTTTTTTTCTTGTCTTGCTCAAAGAAGAACTTGGCGTCTGACAAGCGAGGGCGTACGACGCGCTCATTACCCAGGATGATGTATTGCGGGTCGCTGGTTTCCAGGTTGGAGACGATTAAAAAGCGTGAACGCAATTTGCCTGTGGCATCTGTCAGGGCAAAATATTTCTGATTGGTCTGCATGGTCAGGATCAGACATTCTTGCGGCACGGCCAAAAACTCTTGCTCGAAATTGCATTCGTAGACCACTGGCCATTCCACCAGGGCAGTAACTTCATCGAGCAGGGATTCAGGCATCAACACCTGGTCTGCACCTGCTTTGCCTAACAAGGCGGCACGTATCTGTTCTTTGCGCTCATTGAAGCTGGCAATGACCTTGCCTTCGGTCTTCAGGCTGGTGGCATAGTCTTCTGCCTTGGCAATGCTGACTTCACCAGCGGACAGGAAGCGGTGGCCAATAGTGGTGCGGTTGCTATCCAGACCCAGCAAGTGAAGAGGTACGATATCTTCACCGTGCAGGGCGATGATTTTGTGTACTGGGCGCACAAAATGTACAGTCTCGCCGTCAGGACGCTGGTAACTCATGACTTTAGGGATAGGCAGTTTACCTATGGTTTCTTCCAGCGCAGTTTGAACTGCCGGTGCCAACGCAGTACCTGCGGCTGTATAGCTATAAAAGAAGCTCTCGGCCTTCCCATCCACCGCACGTTCCAGGTCACTGACCTGCAGGTTAGGGAAGCCCAGCGCAGCCAGTTTCTTGCCTAGGGGTGCGGTGGCATTGCCAGCAGCATCCAGCGCCACGGATACTGGCAAGACTTTTTCGCGCATCAGCTTGTCCGGGGACGTGGCGCGTACACCTGTGATACTGACAGCCAGGCGGCGTGGTGATGCATAGCTGGTTGCTACGGATTCAGCTTCCAGAAAATCGCGTGACTTCAAACCAGCGATGATGCCGGCGCTAAATGCTTCACCCAGTTTGGCCAGTGCCTTGGGTGGCAGCTCTTCGGTAAATAATTCTACTAACAGTGTTTGGCTCATGTTTCTTATCCTACGTTCTGGCGCGTTGCCAGAATCTATTTAATGATGTTCTTGTGGGCTAGGCGTAAAGCTTATGCAGCAGTAACAGCAGCAGGGGCAGGCTTATGCTTGTCGTCCGCAGCGCACATAGGGAAACCCAGTGCCTCACGCGATGCATAGTAAGCCGCAGCCACTGCACGCGACAGATTGCGTATGCGGCCTATGTAGGCAGCACGTTCAGTCACCGAGATGGCACCACGTGCATCCAGTAAGTTGAAAGTGTGCGCAGCCTTCAAGATCATTTCATATGCAGGCAAGGCCAGAGACTTTTCTGTCACTTCCAGCAAGCGCTTGGCTTCTGCTTCGTAGTTGGTGAACAGGGAGAACAGGAAATCGGTATTCGAATACTCAAAGCTGAAAGTCGATTGCTCAACTTCATTTTGATGGAATACGTCGCCATAAGACAGGCGCACGGTCTTGCCGTTTTCTTCACGCTCGGTCCAGACCAGGTCATAGATATTATCTACGCCTTGAAGATACATGGCCAGACGCTCCAGGCCATAGGTAATTTCACCCAGGATAGGCTTGCAATCAATACCACCTACTTGCTGGAAATAAGTGAATTGCGTGACTTCCATACCATTCAGCCAGACTTCCCAGCCCAGGCCCCAGGCACCCAGGGTAGGGTTTTCCCAGTCATCTTCAACAAAGCGTATGTCGTTTTGCTGCAAATCCAGGCCCAGGGCTTTCAGGGAACCCAGGTATAGGTCGAGGATATTTTCCGGTGCTGGCTTCAATACGACCTGATATTGATAATAGTGTTGCAGGCGGTTAGGGTTTTCGCCATAGCGGCCATCTTTGGGGCGGCGTGAAGGTTGTACATACGCCGCACGCCAAGGTTCAGGCCCGATGGCACGCAAGAAAGTGCCGGTATGCGAAGTACCCGCGCCCACTTCCATATCGTAGGGTTGCAACAGGGCGCAGCCTTGCTTGTCCCAGTAATCTTGTAATGTCAGGATAATTTGTTGAAATGTGAGCATCGTGCTATCTGCCTTTGTCACTTCTTGAAGAAGCGATGAATAAAGTTTGCCAAACCTTAGATTTTAACGGCTTTTGCGCTGGATAGGCGAATTTGCTTGATGTTGTTTTGTTAATTTTTAGGGCATAAATGAGGAAAATCTTAAGACCTTTAACCACAGAGACAATGACATACAGAGAAATTACAGAGAAAATCAGAAGGGAAGCAATAGATTATTTATTGTTTTGCAAATATTTGTTTTGTATTGTGTAACGCAATTGCAGCATAAATAGGCAGCTTGCCTCCGGTGGTTTTTGTTGCAATTCGCTTGGCTACGCGGTATAAAAATCCACTTGCCAATAAAAACAGCGTGCTGAATGGGAGACCTCAACGACATGGCTATAGCTGACCAGCCCCTTACTTTGGATGCCGAGTCACATCGGCTGGAAGAGTGGTATCTCTTGTTGGGGGAGCTTTCCCATTGTTTGTGGTACACGACAGAATTGCCAGAGATGTTGCGTGGCTTCTGTCGCATATTGGTGCAGCGTGCTGCTTATATTTGTGCTGAGGTGGAGCTGGACTTAGGGGATAAGTCGGAAGTTTATCGTTTTCGTGCCGATAGAGAGGCTGGGAAAGAGACAAAATACCTGGTTTTGCCCCTGCACCATTATGGTGATGTACTGGCGCAATTGCGGGTTGCTGCTGACTTTGATCTTAGTGCAAGGAGTGATGCATACAACATACTGAGCCGCTTCGCCAATGAACTGGCGCAAGCCATCCATTCCCTCAGCAGCACCCACGAACACCATGACCTGCAAGACAATATGGAAATGCTGGCGCTCTCAGTACAGCAAAGCCCGTTTGCGGTTGTCATTACCAATGCAGATGGTGAACTCGAATATGGCAATGACAGTTATTGTCGTATTTCTGGCTATGCGTTGAGCGAAGTGCTGGGCACGCACGTGTTCTGGAATTCTGGTGACCCTGCCGATGAAAAAGTCATGCGCAACATCAAGGCGCTCAAGGTCGGTGAGCATTGGCAAGGCGATGTACTCAGTCACCGCAAGGATGGTACTACTTATTGGGAGCGGCAGATTATCAGCCCCTTATGCAATATGAAAGGGCATATTACCCATCTGGTCGCGGTCAAACAAGATATTACCGATAGCAAATTCCAGTTGAAGGAAGTCGAGCAAGCCTTGCTCTTGCGTGAGCAAGCCCTGGTATCGAGCAGCAATGGCATCATGATTACCCGCAGTGATGACAGCGACCACTCCATCGTCTATGTGAATCCTGCTTTTGAGCGTATCACTGGCTATACAGCGCAGGAAGTCATAGGCAGGGAAGGGCGCTTCCTGGTCAGGGAGGACCTGGCGCAACCAGATTTGCAAGAGATACGCTCAGCTCTACGCGAGAAAAGATCAGGCTGCGCCTTGCTTCGCAATTACCGCAAGGACGGAACCCAGTTCTGGAATGAATTGCATATCTCTCCCGTCAAGGATGCGACGGGCGCCGCTACTACGCATTTTGTCAGTGTCATCAATGATGTTAGTGAGCGTGTCAATTACCAGAAAGAGCTGGAATACCAGGCCACCCATGATAGCCTGACTGGCCTGGCGAACCGTAATTTACTCAACGATCGTATCACTCAGGCCATCGCCTGGGCCAAGCGCCAGGATTTGTCGGTGGGTTTGATGCTGCTCGACCTTGATCATTTCAAACTCATCAATGATGCCTCCGGCCACGGTGCCGGAGATGAAATGCTAAAACAGGTCGCTAACCGGCTCAGCCATTGCGTGCGCGAGACTGATACGGTCGCTCGTCTGGGCGGTGATGAATTCGTCATCATCCTCACCGATTTGCCAGAGACTGGTGATGTTGATATCGTCGCTGAAAAAATCCTGGCGGCCCTGGCGCGCCCTTTCGAAATCAACGGGCATGATGTGTTTGTCACCGCCAGCATAGGTATTTCGCTTTACCCCAGAGATGGTGATCATGGCGAGATATTATTGCGTTATGCCGACATTGCCATGTACCGCGTCAAGGAACATGGTCGTAATAGCGTGCGCCAGTTTATTCCCGAGATGGGTGTCACCGCCATCAGTCGCCTGAATATGGAGGGCGCATTGCGTCGTGCCCTGGAACGGCATGAACTCACTCTGCACTACCAGCCCAAGATAGAACTTGCTACAGGCACTATAGTCGGCGCAGAAGCACTGGTACGCTGGCATCACCCACAGATAGGTTTGATACACCCCATAGAATTCATCCCGCTGGCAGAAGAAACTGGGCTCATCCTGCCTCTGGGCGAATGGGTGCTGGCAGAGGCATGCCGCCAGCAAGTCAGCTGGAAAAAATCCGGCATGGCTGATTTGAAGATTGCCATCAATATGTCACCGCGCCAGTTCCGGCAAGAGGATTTATCCGATCGAGTTGCTGCCATTTTTGCCGAAACCGGTGCCGACCCATCCCATGTCACGCTGGAGCTGACCGAGAGCATGGTCATGCAGGATGTCAACAGTACTTTGGTGGCGCTGCGCGCATTGAAAAAATTGGGGGTGTCGATATCCCTGGATGATTTTGGCACCGGTTATTCCAGTCTCTCGTATTTACGGCGTTTCCCCATCGATGAACTAAAAATAGATAAGTCCTTCATCAATGACATCCATGAAAATCCTGACGACGCGGCGATTGCCAGCGCCATCATTGCCATGGCCTTAAGCCTGAGTTTGAGTGTCGTGGCCGAAGGTGTAGAAAAGAAAGAGCAGGCCGAACTCTTGCGCAAAATGGGTTGCAGCCAGGTGCAGGGTTATTATTTTGGACGCCCCATGGATGCGGCAGGCTTTGCCACCCGCTATCGCGAGCACATCAATGAATAAGCTGATCTGGCGCACCGGCAAGGTAAGTGAAATCCCTGAATTGCTGATGGCAGCAACATTGGAAAAATCAGCCGCTGTCGGCGCGGCGACTGTGTATCATTTCAAACATGATGGGCAGGAAAAACTGGCGATTTCCCTGCCCGATGGTCAAGCCCTGATCATAGAACCATTGCCCAGTAGCAGGCCACGCAGACGGCGTGTTGATCCTCTCAAAACAGGGCAGGTGGACAAGCCTGCGAATGCGGATGACGAGAGCTGAGTCATGCTTCTTATGGTGCCATGCGTATTTGCTATGTAACAAAGCCATTGAGAGATCATGGTAGCGTGCCTATCACTACCCCGCCGGGAGTTGCAACTGCTGCAACGACCATGTTTTTTGTATTTATCTCGCCACTGGCAGTCATTACCCAAACTCAGGATATTTGCAAAGTACTTGTTTATGTTGCAGATGCAAATGCGCGTAAAGAAATTCCCGACTTGAAATGATGTTAAAAATATATTTTTATAGAGATGAGATGTCGTTTGTGGCTTATTTTCACTGTTTTTGTCCCTACATGAGCCCTGGTTGCAGGCGAGTACCTGACATATCCACCCTATTTCCCTTATCATGCTGTCATGACAGAAGATCAGGAAGTTCTCCTCCCCCCTTATCCTGGTGTCCAGGAAAAAGACATACTACTGGTACAAACGCCAGCAGACGCAGAGCAAGCCTATGCAGAGATGCAGGCAGCCGATATTTTGGGTTTTGATACTGAATCCAAGCCGGTATTCTTCAAGGGCCAGCAATCCGATGGTCCGCATCTGATACAACTCGCTACCGACACTAAGGCTTACCTCTTTCCCACAGTCAAGGTGCAAAATACCGATGCCGTGAAAGCCTTGCTGGAATCCAAAGAGATACTCAAGGTTGGCTTTGGACTCAGCGATGACATGAAACGCCTGAAAATCAAACTCGCTATCTCGCCGCAGCATGTGCTTGACCTCGCACGTGCCATGCGTGAGAGCAAGCAGCGTGACATGGGGGCGAAAGCAGCGGTGGCCAAGTATTTTGGCATGCAATTGCAAAAATCCAAGAAAACCTCGACCTCCAACTGGGCTACCCCAGCTCTGAATGACAGACAAATCATGTATGCCGCCAATGATGCGCAAGTGGCATTGCTGGTCTATAGAAAGTGGTTGGCACTTAAGCAGTGATGCAGCAGGGATGAACTTAAAGCTGCCTCCGGGGTCAGATGGCTCACGATAGCTGCGCTGATAGGAAATGTATGCTGACCAGAAAGAAAGTGCTGTTGCTGCTTGCTGGCGCTTGTTTTAGTTTGTTTAACCAGGCAGCACAGGCAGATGGCCTGGCAGATTTAAAGGCTGCACTGGCGCGTTTGCCAGGTCAAACTCCTTTAAAGGCCATAGTCGAAGCAAAAACCTGGAGCCGTCAGGGAGAAGGTAAAGAGCTTGAAGAGCAAAACGGCCAAGTTAGCATCATGCTTGATGATAGCTCGCGTGGCTTGCAGCTGCTTTACAACAAAGACTTATTGACGCGTCTGGAAACAGAAGAGCTTGCCAGGGAGAAAGATCCCAAAGCCAAAACACCCACCATTGCCGCCATTAAGGAAGTAAATTCATCAGAACTGCGTCCCATGATTTCTGCAGTTGGTAATCTGTCGCGGGCACTGGAGAAAGCCATATTTAAAACCGAAAAAACCGATGCCAGCTATAACGGCAAAGCGGCTCGCTTGCTGAGCTTTGAGATACCTGTTGAAAAGCTCTCGGAAAAAGAACGCAAATACGTCAAAAAATTCGATGGCAATCTGGAAATCTGGATCGCCGCTGATGGTACGCCTATGGGCAGCCGCTTGCATCAGGCTATTTCCGGGCGTGCTTTCGTGGTCATCAGCTTTGACACCAAATACGAAGAAGAGCTGGTATATGGCGTGAGCGGCGACCGACTGATCATTATAAAAAAAGAAAGCAAGAACAGTGGCTCAGGCGCGGGTGAGAAAGGTGAGATGCGCGTCATCAAATCTTTGCAAGTGCAATCCTGATATGTTTGAGCATTGCTGCAATGCAATAACGATAATGCATAATTGTTTTGTCGATTTATTTTGGTTTGACATTACAATGTAGTGATGTAAAGCTAGTCTCCAAGAAAGGTATTTCCAGTGTTTAGCACGCATTCTTCCTCCCCTTCTTCAGTTTCTGCCCCTAGTAAACACAAACTGCGCAACTTAACCGCTACTGCTTTGCTGGTATGTCTGGCTTATGGGGCCTATGTTCCTGCTACCCATGCCGCCCCGGTGCTGGCAGAAGGCTCTGCAGCAGTTGCAGTGAATACAAAGAAAGTCATCAGCCATGATGTCTATGCAAACTGGCGCAGCATACAGGGCAATGTCCTGAGCCGTGACGGTAACTGGGCCGCCTATGCTCTGGTAGGGCAAGAGTCTGATGGCGAAGTCGTCGTCAGGAATTTGAAGGATGGTCGCGAATTACGTGCGCCGCGTGGCACTACACCGGCATTCAGTGCGGATGGACGTTATCTGGCTTTCGCGATTGCACCAACCAGGGTAGAGCTGGACAAGGCCAAGAAAGAAAAAAAGAAGGGGGATGACTTGCCCAAATCTGGCCTGGGCATCATGAATCTGGCTACTGGTAAAGTCGAGAGCCTGGAACGGGTAAAACGTTTTGCATGGCCAGAAGAAGGGGGCAATTTCCTTGCAGTCTTGCTCGATGCACCCAAGGAAGCAAAAAAAGAAGCGAAGAAAGACGCTGAAACTGCCGCGAAGGATGAAGACGATCAACAAGCAGCTACAGCCAATGCTTCAGCAAAGAAAAAAGATACCGGCACAGAGTTTTTATTGATCGATGTGGCAAATGCCAAGCGCGATAGCTTCAAAGACGTCGCTGATTTTACCTGGTCTAAAAATGGTGAGCTACTGGCTTTTAATGTCATCACCAAAGACACGCAAAAAGAGGGCGCGCGGGAAGGTGTCTACCTGATCAGTCCGCAAGAACTGACGCCACGTGCAGTCATGGCTGGGGCTGGCAGTTACAAGCATATGAATTTTGATGAGGCAGGACGCCAACTGGCTTTCGTCAGCAATCGTGATGATCTGACAAAGAAGCATGCTGAAGCAGAAAAATCTGGCAAGAAAAGCGCTGATGCTGACAAGACTGACAAAGCCGAAAAAGAAATTACTGCTTTCAACCTGTATTACTGGCGCGCTGGTGATAGTGAAGCCAAAGCCATCGTCGCTGCCGACACTGCAGGTCTGCCTACGGGTTGGCTGCCAAGTGAACATGCCAGTCTGAGTTTCAGCAAGGATGGTCAGCGCCTGTTCTTTGGTACGGCAGAACTGGCCAAGGCTGATCCCAAAGATGCACCAGAACCCTTCAAGGTTGATCTTTGGCACTGGAAGGATCTTGAGCTGCAATCCATGCAAAAGGTCAGGGCCGAGAAAGAGAAACAGCGCAGTTACAAGGCCGTATTTCATATTGCTGAGCAACGCTTCGTCCAGCTTGCCAACAAGAATATCCCGAATGTGTTGATCAATGATAATCCACGTTTTGCCATGGGGGCCAGTGATGTGCCTTACAAGATGTTGCAGTCATGGGATGCGCTGTATCACGATGCATATGCAGTAGATTTGCAAACTGGCCAGGCTCGTTTGCTGGCGCAAAAACTGCGCTATGTGCCCAGCCTGTCGCCAGGTGGAAAATACGTCATGGCCTTTGATGCCAACAGCAGTATCTGGTATTGCTGGTCAACCGTCGATGGCAGCAAAATCAACCTGACTGGCAAAATTAAGGCACGTTTTGAAGATACCAAGCGCGATACGCCAGAGGTCAAGGACGCCTATGGCTTCGCAGGCTGGACCGAAGATGATGCAAGCGTAGTCTTGTATGATCAGTTTGATTTGTGGGAAGTAAATCTGCAGAATCAAAGCAGCCGTAACCTGACTGCAGGCTATGGCCGCAAGCACAATCTGGAATTGCGTTATGTTCCTTTGGATATGGAGAAAAAACCGCCTGCTGACGAACCTTCCGCAGTGGCCGAAGCCAAGGCTTTGCCGAAGGAATCCTGGATATTGGCAGCTACCAATGAAGGTAATCGCTCCACTGGTTATTACCAGCAAAATCCAAAATCTGGTGAACCCGTAAAATTGATACATGGCGATAAAATGTTTGCTGGGCTGATCAAGGCCAAGAAGGCAGATACGGTCTTGTTCACTCAACAAAGCTTCACGGAATTTCCGGACTTGTGGAGCAGTAACCTGGCTTTGCAAAGCCCGCAAAAAATCAGTAACGCCAATCCCCAGCAAGCCCAATTCAACTGGGGCAAGCAGGAAATGATTGAATACACCAGCCTGGATGGCAAGAAGCTCAAAGCCTTGCTTGCCAAGCCTGAGAATTTTGATCCGGCAAAAAAATATCCGATGATGGTGTACATCTATGAAAACATGTCAGACAATCTGCACCGCTATGTCGCACCTGCACCTGCCCAGAACATCAATGTCACCCGTTACCTGAGTAATGGCTATATCGTATTGCGCCCGGACATCGTCTATAAAACCGGGCATCCGGGTAAGAGCGCGTACAACGCTGTTGTGCCAGCAGTACAAAAAGTACTGGCGCAAGGCTATGTTGATCCCAAGCGCGTGGGCATACAAGGCCATAGCTGGGGCGCTTACCAGATCAATTACCTGATCACGCAAACCAATATGTTCCGTGCTGTCGAAGCCGGTGCGTCGATGGCAAACATGATCAGCGGTTATGGCGGTATACGCTGGGGCACCGGCATGAGTCGCGCCTTCCAGTATGAAAAGCAGCAAAGCCGTATAGGTGGCGCACCCTGGAACAAGACGGCAGAATACATAGAAAATTCACCGATATTCCATGTCGATAAAGTTCAGACGCCTTACCTGACTATCCATAATGATGATGACGATGCCGTGCCATGGTATCAGGCCATAGAATTTTTCACCGCCTTGCGCCAGTTGGGCAAGGAGGCTTACTGGTTCAATTTCAACGGTGAAAAACATGGCTTGAAAGAGCGTGACAATATGAAGTATTTCACGGTACACATGGCTGAGTTCTTTGATCATTACCTGCTGGGCAGCCCACGTCCGGAGTGGATGGACAAGCCCGTGCCCTATCTGGAACGGGGCAAGCGCGATGTGATGGGGCAGTTCAAGCCTGTGGGGGCGAAGGCTGATTAAGGCAACAGAGTCCATTCGTGGCTCTTTGCTGGTTGACAGATTGGCCCGTGCTGGAATGTTTTAGCTTCATCTCCAAGCCATTTGCAAGCACCGCAGCGGGAGATGTAAGGGTGAGGATGGGGTTCATTCGATAAACCGTATTCAAATTATCGTCGCTCTAGCGAGGGCTGGAGGCTACCGGGCTGGCGCTCCAGTGGCGTTCGTCGTGCACTTGAGTCGTTATTAAAGCGATTGCCCTTCGTGGATACAAGCCGGGTCTCGGCCCGGCAGCCGAAATTCTTTCTTTGCGTCGCCAAAGAAAGAATTCAAAGAAAGGAGACCCGGGCGTCGCCGCCCCCTGAAGGGGGTTCCCGTTTGTGCAGTACAAAAAATGGGAAGGCCCGAAACTCGCTTCGCTCAGACAACGGTCCTTCTTAATCCATTTTCTGTAATGCACAAACGGCGTCGACACATGGGAACTGCGGAAAGTCAAAAGCAACGGCAACGGCAACGGCAACAGCAACAGCAACAGCAACAGCAACAGCAACAGCAACAGCAACAGCAACAGCAACAGCAACAGCAACAGCAACAGCAACAGTACCCATTCGGCAGCAATCCAGATGATCTGAGCAAATTAGTAACAATGGCCAAACAAACCAAACACTGGCCCTCATAAAACTTCAAAAATGTCGTAAACGTCCAATACATACACCATGTAAGCAGGTAGCATCCACTACATGCACAGGACTGACATTACCCCCAAAGCGCAAACGCATATCTGCCCAGCCAGTGGTCAGGCGGCTGAGCATGTGTTGATGTATCTCGTGCGCGATACCCGTGGATGTCATCTGGATGGGCTGGACCAACTGAATCGTTACCCTGCTACGCCATTCTGTTGCATCACCTGGATGCTGGAAGGTGAGGTGAGTCTGCTGCAACAGGGAAAAACCAAGCGTGAGCAGCGCTTGCCGCAGATCTTTGTGGCTGGTTGCCAGAGCCAGTATGGGGTGTCCATGAACCTCGGTGACCGACATAGTTTCATGGCGGTGTTTTACTCGGATGCCTTTCATGCCTTGTTTGAGCTGGACCTGACGACAGTGCAGGACAGATTTGTCGATGCAATGGGTGTACTGAATTCCTCAGGACTTGGATTGTTGCAAGCTGTTGCCCAGGCTGACTCGCATGCAGACAGATGCTTGATGATTGAAAGCTATGTTGCACAAAACAGCAGCGACCTGCTTAACAGTCCCTGGTCACGTTTGCGCAAGATGGGCCAGAACCTGAGCCTGCGGCTGAGTTGCAGTTTGCTTGGTGTAGGTGCCCGTCAGGTACAAAGGCGGGTCAGGAAGGAAGCTGGCCTGCCTTTGCTGGGCTTATCAAGATTATGGCGCGCCAAGCGCAGTCATAGCCAGGTGCTGCTTGATCTGGAGCAGGGACACATACCGAATTGGACTGAGCACGCCAGCGCAATGGGTTATGCAGATCAATCTCATCTGATCCGCGACTGCAAGGAAGTATCCG
Organism: Undibacterium sp.; assembly: GCF_030683615.1. Taxonomy (NCBI): domain Bacteria; kingdom Pseudomonadati; phylum Pseudomonadota; class Betaproteobacteria; order Burkholderiales; family Oxalobacteraceae; genus Undibacterium; species Undibacterium sp. The sequence goes on along the minus strand of NZ_JAUXQE010000043.1, from coordinate 41,143 downwards.
GGCGCAGTCCTCAGCAATTGCTCAACGATGCGAAAAAAAATGAAAGCGACTGGATTTACCGTCTGTAAGCAAGATGCCAGCAAGATCTGTCCCACGCTAACTTTGAGCATGCACGATGAATACTGATCAACGCCTTCATTCTCTTGATAATCTCAGGGCCATCATGATGTGGCTGGGTATAGTTGTGCATGTTTCGGTCAACTACATGGTCAATCCTGCACCTACCCCCTGGCGCGATAGCCAGACCAGTATGCTGGCGGATTTACTGATTGTCTTCATCCATGCTTTTCGCATGCCTGTGTTTTTCATCCTGGCTGGATTTTTTGTTGCCCTGCTGGCCAACAGACGGGGAGTAAATGCCATGCTGCGTCAGCGCTTGCGCAAACTGGTCTGGCCTTTCATGGTGTTCTGGCCTTTGCTGCTGGTTTGCATGAGTTTGCTGGTGGCAGTGTATGCACATCTGAATGCTTTTGGGACGATAGGCCTGGAATTTGAGCTGATTCCAAAAGTACCGGGCAGGCCACAGATATCGTTGCTGCATCTGTGGTTCATCTATTACCTGTTTATGTATTGCCTCGTGTATGCGCTGTTGTTACGCTGGTCCGCATTTATTCCATCGATACTACAGGATGGTTTTGCCAGCACTTGGAGAATACTGTGCAATAGCTGGTGGGGGATATTCTTGTTGACCCTTCCTTTGGCTGTGGCCGGGAGTTTTTACCGCAGTGGCATGGTGACACCCCTTGGTTCTTTTATGCCGCATCTGGCAGAATTCATCCATAGCGGCATGTTTTTTACCTGCGGAATTTTTCTATATCGCTTTCAGACAGATTTGTTGTCCCGTTTTGAATGCAAGTGCTGGTTATACCTTTGCGCTGGCTTGCCCGTCTTCATCGTGTTCCTGGCGCTGGTCAAAAGTGGGGGTAGTGCAGAGCCAGCCAGCTATGGCATGCAGGCAGTCATGGCGTATTTGTACAATAGTGTGAGCTGGCTATGGAGTTTTGCCCTCATAGGCTTGTTCCTGCGTTACCTGCCGGGCCAAAACTTTTTGCTGTCTTATCTTGCAGACAGCTCTTACTGGGTTTATCTGGTGCACATGCTTGGGACGATGGGATTTGGTATCTTGCTATATCACAGCCCTTTTGGCGCTGCAGGAAGAATGATGTGCAATATCCTGTTGACTAGCATGTTTTGCGTGCTGAGCTACCATTTGCTGGTGCGCCGCGGACTAATAGAGCGTTTCCTGAATGGTGGTGTGAGAAAAAAGCCAGCTGACTAAGGCTCGGTCAGGCAACAGATTTCTTACTAAATCGTGGGTGCACTTTGCCTTATGCGCAGAGCTCATTGCTGGAATGAATTTCTGTATTTGCAAATAGCTCGGTCTTTGGTGCATGATGGCAGGCATTAATCATCATGTCAGAAGCACAGGGAATCTGGATATGCAAACTTCAAATAACAAAGTGGCTGTATCAGCATTGCCCAGCGGGCATGGCGCACGCTGGTGGAAGTCTTTCGGGCCGCAGATAGTCATAGGTCTATTGGCCGGGGTAGTGGTGGGGCTGATAGCTCGCAACATGGGCACGCAAGGTAGCGAGGCCAACTGGTTGCAGGTTGCACTTGGTGCAATCGGCAATGCCTATGTGGGCTTGTTGAAACTCATGATACCGCCCCTGATATTGACAGCGGTGGTCAGCAGCATTGCCAACCTGCGTCGTTTGCAAAATGCAGCACAACTGGCGACGCAGACCTTGATCTGGTTTGCGATTACGGCCTTTGTCGCCGTTGCCATAGGCTTGACGATAGGTCTGCTGGCCAATCCAAGTGCAGGTGCGGTCGTCGATGCAGCCAAGGCGAGTGCACCATCTAGGACAGGTTCCTGGTGGGCTTTCCTGAATCAACTGTTACCGGGCAATATCCTGGGCATGACAGCCAGCAGTTCAGTCAAGCTGGTGGGGGAGAAAGCTGTCGCCTCTACTCAGTTGGGTTTCAATGTTCTGCAATTGTTGGTTATTTCGATCGCTGTAGGTATTGCAGCACTCAAGGTTGGTGAGCGCGCGGAACCACTGCTGCGCTTTACCGATGCGGTCGGTGCGGTGGTACAAAAAATATTGTGGTGGATCATACGCCTGGCACCAATAGGTACACTGGCCCTGCTGGGTGATGCTGTTGCCAGTTATGGCTGGGATGCATTGGGTTCGCTCGCCAGTTTCAGTGCCTCAGTTTATGTGGGTTTGCTGCTGGTCTTGTTCGTGGTCTATCCCTTGCTGATCAAGTTGCACGGCCTGTCAGTGCGCCAGTATTTCACTGGTGTCTGGCCTGCTGTGCAACTGGGTTTCGTTTCGCGTTCGTCGATGGGTACGATGCCTTTGACGGAGCGTGTTACCGAGCGTTATCTGGGCGTGCCACGTGAATATGCTGCCTTTGCTGTGCCGCTGGGTGCGACTACCAAGATGGATGGCTGTGCTTCCATTTATCCGGCAATCGCCGCAATTTTTATTGCGCAGTTTTATGGATTGCATCTGGATGTAACCCAACTTGGTTTGATAGCCCTGGTTTCTGTGCTTGGCTCTACTGCAACCGCGGGTACTACCGGTGCTACGGTCATGCTGACGCTGACCTTGTCTACTGTGGGGTTGCCGCTGGAAGGCGTGGGTCTGTTGCTCGCTGTTGAACCCATCATCGACATGGGGCGTACTGCAGTCAATGTCGCAGGACAGGCACTGGTGCCCACCATCGTTGCCAAGCGGCTGGGCTTGCTGAATATGGAGCTGTACAACGCAAAACGTACAGCTAAGGCGCTGGAGGCAGAAGTGGTCGCAGATTGATGTTGTCGCATCAGGTGACACGGGACTGATGTTATTGGAGTCGAGATTAAAGCGAAATAACGTGCAGTTGCTGCTTATGATGGATTTGATATGTCAGAGCCATAAGATTGTTGACAGAAAATAACAAGCTGCATCTGCGCCGCAACAGTCCCCTAATTCTCGCTTGTAAGTCGTTGATTATTGTTGAATACTAAGATGGTGCTGCTTGTGTATTTCCAGTGACTTGCATTTGCTTTCACTGTTTATTTTCTGAATGAAGTGTCAATCCTGACGAGAAAGCTGTGTTTGTGCGCGCATGTCTTTTACTGCTTTTATTTTTCAGTTGCGCCAATGTGAATGCTCGTGATCAGGTCTTGCAACGGGAAGTGTTGCGTTTTACGTCCTCCCTCAGTGAGTCAAGTGAAGCTTTTGCCGACAGCAAGAATTTGCTCGACAAACTATGTCAAAGAAATGGCTTGATATGCAAGCTGACAGCTTACCCACCCGGACGTTCATTGAGGATGTTGCAGGACAATGAAAGTGCGGGTGAAATGCCGCGTTTTGAAGAATTTCAGCAAATGGCTCCGGCGGCGATACGTGTGCCCACGCCCCTGGGGCAGCTGAGTTTTAGTGTGCTGATCAGTGAAAATAAGCTCATCGTCAAATCCCTGAATGACTTGATCAAGCATAAAGTATTTTATGTACGCGGTAATGCCGCTATCGCTGCACACAAGGAAATGGAGCATCTGATACCGGTGGCTTCGGAACATGATTGTGCTTATATGGTCTTGAGAAAACATGGTGATGCCTGCATCATGACCAAATCCCTGGCGCTGAAGATCATGGAAAATAGCCAGCAAGCAGCGGATAGCTATCTTTTGCAAGACTTGTTTTTTAAGCCCGTCTACCTCTATCTGTCACCGAGGCACAAGTTTTTGCTCGAACTTTTCGATCAAAGCCTCAAGCAACTGCGGCCAGAAGAGAAAATCGCGCAGTAGAGCAAATTTCATAATAAAAGTGTTTATCTAAGCATACGCTTGCGCTATATTTGTTTGCGTGTTTGCCAATTCGTGGAGTGCGGTATTGGCATGTATTTTCAGTTGTTGGTAGCCGTCTGCAAATGGAGCTGGCATTCAAACCATCTTTGCTGTCGTTTTCTTATTCCGGCAGATTAAAAAATCAAGGAGACCTGTGATGTCTGAAGTGACAATAGAAACAAGCAAACTCGATCTGGAGCTTGAACGTATCGTCGATATCCCACCCTCGCTGGTGTGGGCTGCATGGACGACGCCAGCGCATTTGCTGGAATGGTTCACGCCCGCCCCCTGGAAAACCGTTGATTGTGAAATTGACTTGCGTCCTGGAGGTATCTTTCGGACGGTTATGCGTTCACCAGAAGGTGTTGATCACGATAACGCAGGCTGTTATCTCGAAGTTATACCAGGCAAGAAACTGGTGTTTACCGATGCACTGGGGCCAGGTTTCCGTCCTACAGACAACTCCTTCATGACTGCCACCATTACATTTGAAGCACATGAAGCGGGCACCAGATACAAGGCAGTGGTCATGCATAAAAATGCAGAAGACATGCAAAAACATATGGATATGGGATTCCACCAGGGGTGGGGTGCCGCTCTGGATCAGTTGGTAGCACATATGAAGAAACTCAATTGAATAGAAGGCTTTATGCAGCACGAACTCGCTTTTTTGCATACATCAGCAGTCCATATAGCCACTTTTGAGACCTTGATGCAAGAACTGGCTCCTGGCGTCAAGGTACATCACCATGTTGACGCATCCCTGCTCAGTGCGGCACAACAACTGGGCGTAGCGGATGCGACAGTGATCAATAGCGTACACGCTGCCATGCAAGATGCTGCGGCAAGTGGTGCGCGCCTGGTGGTCTGCACCTGCTCCAGTATAGGGGGTGTGGCTGAACGCATGAGTGGAAAGGCAAGCTTGCAAACTGCCAGAATTGATCGTGCGATGGCTGATCGTGCTGTGGCCCTGGGGCCGCGTATCTTGCTGGCGGCTGCGCTGGAAAGCACGCTGATCCCGACGACAGAACTATTGCAGGAATCTGCCACTGCATTGAGTACACCAGTTTCAATCAGCAATTTACTGATCGATGGTGCTTGGGAATTTTTCCTGCAAGGAGACAGTGGTGCCTACCGGCTTGCGATAGCCAATGCGATCAGGCAAGCTTTGCAAAATGATGCTGCCATTGACGTCGTCGTGCTGGCGCAGGCATCCATGGCAACAGCAGTGCTGGAACTGAGGGATCTGGACAAGGAAGTGTTGTCCAGCCCCAGACCAGGCGTAGTGTATGCGCTTGATCATTTGCAGAAAATAGCGGCAACGCCTGCGGCCTGAGTCTGAGCGTGAGGCTGTGCTTAATGTTGTGCTTGATGCCTTCAGGCTTGTTGGAAAATGGCAAACACTGCGCCTTGTGGATCAGCCATGACGGCGAAGCGGCCAGTATTGGGAATGTCGGTCGGTGGCACATAAGTGGCTGCTCCGAGGGACTGTGCTTTGGCCGCGCTTGCATTGCAATCTACAACACTGAAATATGCCAGCCAGTGTGAGGGAGCCATGGCACCATCAGGCAAGGCCATCATGCCACCGATGGCAGTGCCGTTTAGCTGCCATTCAGTATATGTCATGCCACCATCGCTACCTGTGTTGGCTTTCCAGTCAAACAAGGCAGTGTAATAGGCTTCAGCCTTGATCGTATCGCTGCTATTGAGTTGGCCCCAGCAAAAGGAACCAGGCTCATTTTGTACGCCTATACCGGTATTTTTCCCCGGTTGCCAGATGTTATGGAAAGCACCGGTAGGATCTTTTAATACCGCCATGCGCCCGAGGTCATAGACATCAAATGCCGGGAGGACAATTTCACCCCCCAGTTCTGCACAGCGTTTTGCTGTTGCTTCAGCATCATTGCTGCACACATAAATCGCCCAATGTGGTGGTATGCCCGCCTGCCGTTCTGCATCCAGGGTGTATGCCGCTGCAGCATCATTTCCATGGAGCTGGAATATGGTGTAGAAACTCCCAGGCCCCATTTCATTGTCATTGGCAGTCCAGTCAAACAGCTCAGCATAAAATGCTTTGGCTGCCTGTTGATCATTGGTGGCAAGTTCTACCCAGCAAAATGCGCCAGGTTCGTGCGAGCTAACGATACTCATGCTGATATCTCCTTCAATTTTATCCAGGTTTGAAAGTGGTGTGACAAATGCAGGTACGAGTGCAGAAACAAGGCCTTAGCAACAGAATTATAAGTCGCAGGGGATGAAATGAAATGAACACCTGTAATGTTAAATGCACTCCATGCGCCTGATAAAACTTAATGATATGCTACGGGCGATTGTTTTATTGCTTGTCGGTAATTTTTACTGACATCAAAAGAAAATCTTTCTGACACAGCTCATGCCATATAAAAAAGCACTGTTTTACCTTCTTGCCCTGATGATGCTCACAGCTTGTCAGCAAGACGATCAATCTATAGCCAGTGCGCGTGAGCAGGAAAAGGCAATTCCTGTATGGAATAAGGCAAATCTGAGTGACTTTGACAATTACAGCATGCTTAGCATGCAGGATGACTGGAAGATTGTCACTTGGTCCAGCAGAGCGTCAAGCCAGTCTGGAAATGCAAACAAAGCTGGAACTTCAAGCATAGTCAGCATACTGAAAAAAGAAAAACAGAATTGGCGAGTGGTTTCTCAAGAACAGTTTGCGCATGGCTATAATCCACGCTTGCAACTGCATACAGAATTTACGTTGGCAGGAAAACCTGTCGTTATCCTGAAAATCCAGCAGCGCGTTGCTTATGAAGAGCTACAGGTATATGGCATGGTGCAAAGTGAATACAAACTTCTACAAACACTGGTTGCTCGAGCATTTGAATGGACATACGACAAGGCAGGGAATAAGAAATCTCTGTTAGCCATACCGGCAAGCCATGGGGAACAAGCCGAATTTTATCAGTGGAATGGTCAGCGGTTCATGCTCATTCAAGCGGCTGATGCTGCTGAACCAGCTAAAGAATCTGCTGACTATGTGATTGATTAAACTTACTCAGAAAATGAAATTGAATTGAAACTCTTCCTTAATTTAACTGGCGTGACTCGCTCTTTCATCTTGATGGCATGCATGGCGCTTGCTGCAAATGCAGGTGCACAAACAGTCGCCATCACCATAGACGATGGCCCTAATCTGGAGCAGACGCCAAGGCTGAGCCCAGAGCAGCGCAATCAAACTATGTTAAATGCCCTGGCTAAACATGGTGTATCTGCCGCCTTGTTTGTCACCGCAGACTATGCGGCAAAACAACCCGCTGGTTATGTACTCGCCAAGGCTTGGGGTGATGCTGGTCATGCTGTCGGCAACCATACCATGAGCCACCCAAATTTGCACAGTGACAAAGTCAGCCTGGCGCAATACCAGCAAGAAATCCTGGATTGCGACCAGATCATCAGCACTTTGCCGGGTTATCAGAAATGGTATCGCTATACTTATCTGCGTGAAGGTAATACGCCAGAAAAACGCGATGGCATGCGCAATTTTTTGAAACAGCAAAACTATCGCAACGCCTATGTCAGCCTGGATACCAGCGACTGGCGTTTGAATGAAAAATTGATAGAGGTACTCAAGAAAAATCCAGAGGCAGATGTGACGCCCATCAAGCTGGCTTACCTGGCCCATGTACGCCAGCGTGCAGAAGCTTATCGAGCCTTGTCCTTGCAATTGCAGGGACGCGATATTCCGCAAGTCTTGCTCATGCATCACAATTTGATCAATGCCTTGTGGCTCGATGATGTGCTGGCCCAGTTCAAGGAGATGGGCTGGAAGTTCACGACGCCAGCGGCAGCTTTCAGCGATCCTGTTTATCAGTTGGTGCCTGAACGTACAGCGCCAGGTCAAAGTTTATTGCTGTCCATGGCCAGATCACTGGGGCTGGACAAATTTGCAGGATGGGAGCGTTTGGTTGATGATGGTGACTTTGAGATTGAGGCGCTGAAGAAGCAGGAACTTTGAAATTACTGATAAAAGAACATCATTATGGCGATCACCATCCATTATCAGGACGATACCGGCGACCATGAACGCGAATATGAGCAATGGAGAGGACTATTGCTCACTGTTAGCAATGCACCAAAGCCCGCTATGCGTTTGCGTACAGCTGCTGGCAAACGTATGCGTCTGGATGCTGGTGATTTACCTCTGCTGTGGGCAGAAATCGAAGAAGGCTATAACGGTGTGACCATCTACCGCAATTTGCCGCAGCGACGGCATTGCCTGCCCGCCATTAGCTCAACTGAGGTTCAGCATATTGCTGCGGCCTCCAGCGAGCAGCAAAAAAGATTATGGCTGAAACACTTCGCTCAGGCATTGTGCGATGTCGACATCAGTTGTTTGTCTGACGGATTATGGGCGCTGGAGTATTGCGATGGCAGCCAGATCTATCACCCACACTGGCGTAGTAAGCGCGGCTTGCGTGCATGGCATCTCGGTGGTGGAGAGGAAGATTTTCAGCTATTGCAGGCACCTGTTGTCTATCTTGATTGGTGTATGTCTGGTAACGGGCAAGTCTTGAATCTGTTTGCTCCGCAGCACAAGGATAGCGGGCGCGTCAAATGGTGGCGCAAGCTGGCTCGTGCTGGCCAATTGCCGCCATTACTGGTCTGGTATATACATAGCCTGAATGCGTATCTGATACTGGATGGACATGACAGATTGCAAGCCAGCTTACTGGAAGGCGTGCGACCAGGCTTTGCCGTACTTACCTCTTTTTATGAAGTGGCAGTGCAGGGCGATACCAGGCGTGAACAAGCGATACTGCATCAAGTGAATCTGGTTGCAGAGCGCATTGACCAGGGCATACATATCAATCCGGACAGCTTTGCTGGCATGCAGAAACTATTGGCTCAGGCTTTTGATCATAGGCCAATGCGTCGCTTCATCACACGCAGCACGGCCAGTTTGCAGCCACAATTTTGGCAAGATGAAGTGTCGGCATTCATGCATAATAAAGGACAGCCTGAAGCCTTTTATCTGGAAGGTTTGTGATCAGTAATACATGCCGGCTTGTTGTAAAAAGCGCCAACATGAAAAAAATCTCGCTCATCTTCAGGCGTAGGCGCTTTAGTATATGATGATCTATCGCGAGAAATGAGTCCAGGCATGTGCAAGCAATTTCCCGGCAGGGATATCGAGCAGAGATGAGTTCGGATACTTTGCCTAAAAGTAATGATGAAGTTCAACATCTATTGAGCTTGTACAAGCTATGCATGAGTGCTATTGCTGAAAATTCGGCGCTCGATGAAAGCCTGCGGCAAATAGTTCGTAGTATGGATGCGCACTATCCCGCTTTATTGACGGTTATCGCGGTGAACAATACAGTCGCAAGCGAGGACATTTTGTTGATCGCTTCTAGCTTGCCTGCGGGTTTGCTTGAGTCTTGCATGAAAAGCATGCATGAATGTTTGCGACTCGGTGGAAGTGATACTGATTTGCATGCAGCCTGGCAGAAAGTCGTGCAAGGACATGGTTTGACCATCATAGAAAGTGCACCAGTCTTCAATGCCAGTCAGGTTCCTCTCGGTCGCATCTGCTGCTTAAACAAAGCTGAACTTCCATTTGATAAGCCCAGTGCGCACATGCTGCAAGAGCTTGCCAGCCTGGTTGCCAATCTGCTGCAGCATAAGCAAGAACAGTTGCAAATCCAGCAAGCACAAGCCCTTGCTCTGCAAAGTCAGGCCAGCATGCTGCGCATGGCACTGGCGATAGAGGGGAGTGCCACTGGCATTTGGGACAGAGATATACAGTCTGGCCAGATACACTACTCGCCCGGATGGAAAGCCATACTCGGTTATGCCGATGAAGAAATCTCGAATAGTATAGAAGACAGTTTTACCAGGCTTCATCCTGAAGACTTGCCTTATGTGCAAGCCACGATCAAAGCGCACTTCGAAGGCCAGACCGAACAATATGTCGTTGAGCACAGGGTGCGCTGCAAGGATGGCAGCTATAAATGGATATCCAGCCGCGGCAAGGTAGTCAGCCGCGCGGAAGATGGCAGCCCCTTGCGCATGATAGGTACTACCACCGACATTACAGCCATGCGCACCTTGTCGCAACGCCTGCAAGAAAGTGCCGACCTGGTGACCTGCCTGACCAATGAAGTACCAGGGCTGGCTTATCAATACTGCTTGCATGCCAATGGTGAAGAAGGCTTTACCTACCTTAGTGAAGGAATACGCGATATCTATGAGTTAAGCCCGGCGCAAATCCAGGAAGCCGTGGATTTGGTGCATGCACGTATACATCACGATGATTTCCCCGCCTACCGCAATGCTGTGTTGAAGTCAGCCAGCAGGCTGGAGCACTTGCATCTTGAGTACCGAGTCAACCTTCCACAGCAGGGCATACGCTGGCGTCAAAAGGATGCCAGGCCGCGTCGTTTGCCGGATGGATCTACTCTGTGGCATGGCTTTATTACCGATGTCACGGAACATAAGCGTATAGAGCAAGAGTTGCAGGAACTGGCGACCATAGATTTTTTAACGCAAATCCCCAACCGGCGCAGCTTCATGGGTCGCATTGAAGAAGAGCTGGCACGCATACAGCGTGGTGCCAGCAAAGCTGCTGCGGTACTCATGTGTGACCTGGATAATTTCAAGCTCATCAATGACACCTACGGGCATGCGGTAGGCGATCTGGTGCTCAGACATTTTGCTCATATCTTGCACGATGAATTGCGCAAGAGTGATTATGCCGGCCGGGTGGGTGGCGAAGAATTTGCCGTGGTATTGGCAGGCACCAGCATTACTGATGCCACCATTTTTGCGCAGCGGGTACAAAAGCAATTGCTGGATACACCAGTCAATGCGCACACCCATATCATCCCGGTGACGGTCAGCATAGGGATAGCCGTGATGCAGGCCAGTGATCTGAATGCCGATGTCTCACTATCATCCAGCGACATGGCCTTGTATCGTGCCAAGGAGGGTGGCCGCAACCGCATCGTCGTGGCGACCGAGTAAACGCTACGCTTGATTGGCTAGCCAGTCTGCCCGGTCCATGCTATAGACAGCGGTATCCATGTCATACCAGCTTTCTATGCCGCGATATCGCATGCCCAGTTTTTTCATGACATGGGCTGACCCATGGTTATCCTGGTGACAGACGGCGCACAGGGATTCAGCCTTGAGATTTTCAAAGGCAAATGCAGCCATGGCTTGCGCGGCTTCTGAGGCATAACCCTTGTTCCAGCTCTCCTTGCGCAGACGCCAGCCTGTCTCGAGTGGATTGGCCGGGTCGCGGCCCAGGTGCTGTATACAGCCGGCACCGATGACTTCGTTACTCTCGGTTTCTATGAAACTCCACCAGGAAAAACCATATTCTATCCAGCGCGACTTGACACGTTCTATCATCGCCTGCGTGTCTTCTGGAGTGTCTGGCTTGCCGGTGATGTATTGCATGACTTCGACCTGGCTGTTCATGTGGAACAGGCCATCAAAATGGCTGTCGTTCATTGGTTCCAGGCGCAGGCGTGCAGTAGTGAGTGTGGTCATGATCAGTCGGGTCGTTAATGAATGAACATGTGAGTGTAAGCCTGAAATCGAGTTGATTCAAGGCGCTGCGTAACTCATGCTCTCAACACATCCCTGACGGTGTAGTGGCAGTATTGCGGTCTTGAAAGTCATGCGACTGAGCCAGCAAATGGGCACGAAAAATATCGTTGATGACATACACATGATTCAGGGTGTACAGCATATTGCCAAAACGTGTCAGGCGGGGCGCAATAGCTCTTCTTCTGGCAATGCACTCAGCATGGAATACATCTTGTCGTCCGCCCGATTTTTAGTGGGTCAGCATGGGAAAATTAGAAATCATTGTCATTCATATTCTCCGGTTGGATAAGAAGACCAGCCTTCAAATAGAATATGCTTGCCGAGATTGGGCCAGTAAATGCAGATGTTTGTGATGGCGGCAGATGCAAAAGTACGAAATAAAAAAAGCCACCAGAGTATCAATCTGGTGGCTTTTGAACTTGCATCAGCAAGGAATTTTACTTCTTGAACTTGGCTTCAGCAATGCGGTCAGCGATGACACTGGTCGGCAAGCTTTCTGCATCAGCGCGTGCAAATACTTCTGCCAGTGTTTCACCGATACGACGCACATGGGCAACCATGCCGTCTTCTGGGGTGTTCAGGTATTCGTAGCAAACCTTGATGATGCCACCGGCATTGATGACAAAGTCAGGTGCATACAGGATGCCTTTTTGACGGCAGATTTCGCCCATCTCTGGTGTCGCCAGCTGGTTGTTGGCGCCACCGGCAACGATTTTTGCTTTCAGGCGTGACAGTGTATCCGGGTTCAGGGTAGCACCCAGGGCGCATGGTGCATAGATATCGGCTTGTACGTCATAGATGGCGTCAATGGCGACGACTTCTGCACCCAGCTCTTCTTGTGCACGCTTCAGTGCGGCCTGGTCGATGTCGGTGACGATGAGTTTGGCACCGGCTTCTTTCAACTGGCGCGCATAGTCATAGCCTACATGACCCAGACCTTGAAGTGCCACGGTCAGGCCGTCAAAGCTGTCGCGTTTGAAATGGTGCTTGACTGCTGCCTGGGCACCCACGAAGCAGCCCAGTGCAGTATACGGGGATGGGTCACCACGGTCGCCCAGACCGGCAACATATTTGGTCTTGCTGGCGACATTGGCCATGTCAGCCGGGCTGGTGCCTACATCTTCAGCTGTGACATAACGGCCACCCAGGCGCTCCAGTGCTTCACCCAGGGCTTCGAACAGGGCAGGGGTCTTGTCAGTCTTTGGGTTGCCGATGATGACGCTTTTTCCGCCGCCGATGGGCAGGCCAGCAACTGCATTCTTGTACGTCATGCCGCGCGACAGGCGCAATACATCACGTACAGCTTCGGCTTCATCTGCATAATTCCACATGCGGCAACCACCCATAGCCGGGCCAAGATTGGTGTTATGGACTGCGATGATGGCTTTCAAGCCGGATTTGGCTTCGGATGCGAACACGACTTGTTCGTGGTCGTCGAAATTGATTTCATTAAATACAAAGGCGGTCATGCTTATGGCTCCGCGCGGATCAACCAGACGAGCTGCCAGATCAGGCAGATGCACTGGTGCCGCAAAAAAGTTATTAAATAATTGGTGGCGTTGTCATGCAAGTAAAACGGTCCCTGATCACTGGTTGGTAATCAAAAACACAAGGCGGTGATTGTGTCACGCGTGCGAAGTATAGGGGAATAGAGGGCGAAACTCAATCTTGCCTGCTAGCTATAGGCATTAAGTCGGCTCAGGCTGCCGCGCTGATTTGCGTCAGATTGAGCAACTCTTTCATAAATAGCTCCTGGGTTTTCAGGCAAAAACCGGAAGAATAGGGGTTCATGAAACCATGTTTACTGCCCTTGACCAGCTCTGCATCCTGGTTGCGCTGCCTCAAATCGGCCACCAGTTTTGCTGGTTCAAATGCTGCTTCTTGCTCTGCAAATATCAGGCGCGTGGGACACACAGGTTGCACGTCGCGATAGTCACGAATGCGCGAGCCGTAAAACAATACGGCTTGCTGAAGCTTTGCCATTGCTGGATTGGCACTATTAAGCCACAGGGCGCTGGCACCCGCGCTAAAACCGAATGCATAACGCAGGCTGGACTGATTTGCCTCTATTAATTGGGCAACATGTTCGGCATAGGCTCCGACTCCACCCTCAGCAATAAAGGCATGATAAGCCAGAGTTTCTGCCGGATATTGTGTTTTCTCACCGCTAAAAGGCGATGCAATCAGGCAAGGCACAGGAAACTGTCGGGCAAAGCTGGCAATCGCAGGAGTATTGCCGAAAACATCAGTAACGATCAGTAAGACAGGTGGCGACACAGTAACAGACACAATAAGGGACTTGGTAAACACGCAGGAGGCGGGAGCCTACCGGACTTGTGCAGGGAATGCAAGAAAATCGCCCATAAACAAGGCGCTCGGGGTCAGTGTTGCAAGCAGGTAATGCATGATTGACACTTGCATACATGCTCATGGATACTTGGCAAGAATTAGAACTTTTTGTTACAAATCAGCTTCTTAGACAAACATTTATTATAAATATACGGAGATTCACCATGTTGCGACCCAGTCTGATTTTCCTTTCCCTTGCCCTGGTATTGACGGCATGCAGCAAGGGAGGGAAAGAGGGTAAGGAATCGGACCAGGCCAAGTCCAGTGCAGGTTCAGCGAGTTCAAAGTCGGCCAGTGGCAAGATACCGGACAGCCCTTTGCTGGTGACGCAAGAAGATTTGCAGCTTATCCAGAATAGCGCACTCTCGTCAGGCCCCGTGATTACCGGCTCAATACAGCCTGAACGCAAGGCTGACCTGCGTTCTGAACTGTCCACGGTGGTTTTGCAAGTATTGAAAGAAAACGGCGAGACAGTGAAACGTGGTGATTTGCTGGTGCGCCTGGATGATACCTCGATACGCGACAGCCGCAATTCGGCAGAAGAAGCTGCGAGGGCATCTGCCCAGTCGCTGGAGCAGGCTGAGCGCCAGTTCCAGCGCCTGAAGACTTTGCGTGCATCGGGAATGACTTCAACCCAGCAACTGGAAGATGCGGAAATCCGCCGCAATAATGCCCAGAGTGATTTGGTGGCTGCCAAGGCACGGGCAGCGCAGGCACGCCAGCAAATGCAACGTACGGAAGTGCGCGCCCCCTTCGATGGCGTAGTCAGCGAACGCAAGGTGTCCGCCGGCGATACCGCGCAGATAGGCAAAGAACTGGTCAAGGTCATCGACCCGACCAGCATGCGTTTTGAAGGCTTGCTGGCTGCTGACAAGGTCAACAAGGTTAAAATAGGCCAGGCAGTTAGTTTCCGTGTCAATGGTTACGGTGACCAGGTTTTTGCGGGCAAGGTGAAGCGTGTAGATATGGCAGCAAATGCCACCACCCGGCAGGTGGAAGTGCTGGTGGCCTTTGCCGATGCAAGCCCACCAAGAGTATCTGGCCTGTATGCAGAGGGGCGCATAGAGACAGGTTCGACCCAGACCCTGATGATCAAGAGTACGGCATTGGTGCGTGACGGCGACAAGGCTTATGTCTGGCGCATCAAGGATGGTGTCGTCAACAAAATCAGTATTGTGGTTGGTGAGCGTGACCCGCGTCGTGGTGATTTTGAAATTCGTAGCGGACTGGTCGATGGTGACAAGGTGATACGCAACCCGGTTTCCACTTTGGTGGATGGGCAAAAAGTGAAGATGGTGGCTACGGCCGGTGCCGTGTTGCCAGCGGCTTCGGCAAGTGCAGCAATTGCAGCTTCGAGCACTGCACCTGCCAATCCACAAGGGAAATAAATCATGTTCCTTTCCGATTTCAGTATTAAGCGTCCGGTCGCGATGATCGTGATTATAATCGCCCTCATGTGCATGGGCTTGCTGGCGCTGAAGAAACTCAAGGTTAACCAGTTTCCTGATGTGGAAGAACCGGTGCTGGTGGTCAGTATTCCTTATCCAGGCGCATCTCCAGAAACGGTGGAGCGCGAGATCATCAATCGTCTGGAAAAATCGCTGCAAAGTATTACTGGCGTTTACCAGGTGCGTTCAACGGCATTTGAAGGCCGGGCGCAAGTCGTAATTGTTTTTAATTTCAATAAGAACCTCATCGAAGCCTCGGATGAAGTGCGCAATGCGATAGCATCAGTACGTTATAAATTGCCGACAGAAATGCGCGAGCCCATACTGGAGCGTAGCGACCCCTCGGCGCAGCCCATCATGCAGATGGCATTGTCTTCCAGCACCCTCAGTCATGCCGAGATTTCACGCCTCGCCGAAGACGAACTGTCCGATAAGTTTCGTGGCATTGATGGTGTTGCCACGGTCAGTGTGAACGGGGCGTTGCGACGCGAACTGACAGTCTTGCTGCATGCGCAGAAATTGCGTGAATACAATGTCTCAGTTGGTGAAGTGGTCACTGCGTTGCGCAATCAAAATACCACGGCACCGGTGGGCAAAGTACGCGGCAAGCTCGATGAGCAAAGCATAAGGCTTATAGGTCGCATAGAGTCCCCGGCAGAATTCCAGAACATCGTCATCAAGCGCCGTGGTACTGATCTGGTCAGGCTGGCGCAAGTGGCCGAAATTGCTGACAGCTTTGCTGAAATCGGTGGTTTCAGCATACGTAATGGTAACCCCAATGTCGGTATTTCTGTTACCCGTTCACGTGATGCCAGTACCGTGACGGTAGCCAATAAAGTTCGTGTACTGATCGAAGAAATCAACAAAACTCTACCAAAAGGCAGCAAGCTGGAAGTCACGCAGGATGGTGGCAAGGATGCGCAATCCAGCCTGAATAATGTCATTGAGTCCCTGATGTTTGGTGCAGTACTGACGATTTTCGTGGTGTATGTATTCCTCAATTCCTGGCGCTCCACGCTGATCACTGCCTTGAGTTTGCCGACCTCGGTGATTGCCGCCTTTATCGCCGTCTGGTTATGTGGTTTTACCCTCAACTTCATGACCCTGCTGGGCTTGTCGCTGGCGATAGGCGTGCTGATTGATGATGCGATTGTGGTGCGCGAAAATATCGTGCGCCATATGGAGATGGGATCAGACCGCCGTACAGCTGCCAGCAACGGCACCAAGGAAATTGGTCTGGCAGTTGCTGCGACTACTTTTTCTATTATTGCCGTGTTTATTCCAGTGGCCTTCATGCCCGGTGTTTCAGGTGAATGGTTCAGACCGTTTGCGCTAACGGTTGCCAGTTCTGTCCTCGTCAGTCTGTTTATCTCGTTCACACTTGATCCCATGTTGTCTGCTTACTGGGGTGACCCGATAGGCCATCACCTGGAGAAAAAACGTGGCATCAGTCTGGTGCTGGCTAAATTCAATACCTGGTTTGATCATCAGGCAGACCGTTATGGCAACGTGATTGCCTGGGCCTTGCATCACCGTATCTGGATGGCGCTGATCGCAGCACTCAGTTTTGGCGGTGCCATCGCCTTGCAGGCTGCCAAGGGTGGCACCAGTTTTATGCCAGTCTCAGACAATGGTACTTTGGTGATTGATGTGCGCACACCATCCAGTTCCAGTCTCGATTATGGTCGCATGAAAGTAGAGAAAGCTGCTGAGTTGGCACGTACCCTGAAAGAGACCAAGGCGACCAACAGCGTCATCAACAGCGGCGGTGGGCGTGTGTATGTCGACATCGGCAAGAGTACCGAACGCAAACGCTCGGCGACTGAGGTTGGCGTCGAGTTGCGCAAACTGGTAGCCACCATTATCGGTGCTGAATATGTGGTGCAGGACGACCTCAGTAATGGTGCCAGAAAGCCTGTGCAAATCAGATTCTCTGGCCCAGACTCCAGAAAGCTGACTGAGATTGCAACTGATTTCATGGGGCAGTTAAGTAAAGTGCCGGGCGCAGTAGATGTTGGCTTATCCGAGCAAGATCCCAAAGATGAATTGCAGATAGAACTGGATCGTGGTCTGGCCAACTCTCTTGGCATTTCGGTCAATGATGCAGCCCAGGCTTTGCGCGTGGCGTTTGCCGGGGTCGAGATTGGTGACTGGGTTGATCCTACCGGTGAAGCGCGTGATGTGGCAGTGCGCCTGCATCCTGATGACAGGATCAGTGCAGAAAACATAGAGCGTCTGCCGATCGCTGTGGCGGGTAGTGACAAAATGGTGCCGCTGGAACAAATTGCCAAAATCACCATGGGCAAGGGACCAGCCAAGATCCAGCATACCGATGGCAAACGCATGATAGAAGTATCTGCCAATGCACAAGGGAAGTCTTCTGGAGAAGTCACGACAGAGGCGCTGAAGCTCGCCAAGGCCATGAACTTCCCAGCTGGCTTTGGCATAGAGCTGGGTGGTGCGGCACGTTCGCAAAAAGAATTGTTTACTGAAATGACCATCGCTCTGGTATCCGGCATAGGCCTGATGTACCTGATCCTGGTCATGCAGTTTGGTTCTTTCACTGCCCCCATCGCCGTCATGCTGTCCTTGCCTTT
Organism: Undibacterium sp.; assembly: GCF_030683615.1. Classification (NCBI taxonomy): domain Bacteria; kingdom Pseudomonadati; phylum Pseudomonadota; class Betaproteobacteria; order Burkholderiales; family Oxalobacteraceae; genus Undibacterium; species Undibacterium sp. The sequence goes on along the minus strand of NZ_JAUXQE010000043.1, from coordinate 23,309 downwards.
GAGTTTGATCGGCGTAGTCGTTGCCTTGTTGATGACCAAGGGTACACTGAACCTGATGAGTTTCATCGGTATCATCATGCTCATGGGGCTTGTCGCAAAGAACGCGATTCTCTTGCTTGACTGTGCCAGGAAGCGCGAAGAAGAAGGCTATGACCGCGAAGAGTCACTCATGTATGCTGGCCGCAAGCGTCTGCGTCCTATTCTGATGACGACCTTTGCATTGATCGCCGGTATGCTGCCCGTGGCTATCGGTCTGGGTGAGGGTGGTGAGTTCTATCGCCCATTGGCGATTGCAATTATTGGTGGCACCATCACTTCTACCTTCCTGACTTTACTCGTGGTGCCGACTTTCTATGACAGCATAGAAATCAGCCGTGACCGCATGCTGGCCAAGTTCCGTAGCCGTGAATCGCGCTGGAATACTTTCTTTGCCTTCATTGCGACATTTGTTGAAGCCTTGCTGACACTGATCATGTTGCGCTTTATCTACCGCCTGCCATTTAAGGTGTGGCGCAAAATCAGCGGCAAACCTGCTGTAAGTTGATGCAAGAAATGCCCACCTGACCAGTGGGCATTTTCATTTTGCGGGTGAGATATTCTTTGAAATGGATAAAAATATTATGCTGAAATTGTATTCATAACCGTATAGTCATGCATCCATAAGTTTTTTCTTTCTGCACTGCACAAAGCTAGCATTTACGAGGCTTGCAGCCCGGCTGGCAATTTGTTAAAGGCGATATTCTGATAGCTGTCTGACATCATTTTCAAACCCTGTTCCAGATGAGCTCGCATGTGCCGCTTTTCTCTGGTCATCAGGTACGTTTTCAGGCTTGACTACCCCTTCACAAATCTGGATACTTCGCCCACTGTTTTTCCAGATATATCCAATTTATATACCGGACAAAACAAATCCATAATCCCAAATAGCAATCCCGTCTTCAAAAGAGATTTTTGCTGATGCAGTGATAAAAACAATTGAACAGGAGAGATGAATGACTCAATCCGCGGCTATGGATGGCGCTGAAAAAGCGCAGATGCCAAAGCAAATACCCTATATCATCGCCAATGAGGGCTGTGAGCGCTTCAGCTTTTATGGGATGCGTAATATCCTCACGCCTTTCCTGATTACCAGCCTGCTTTTGTCCATGCCGGAAGAACTGCGCAAGGGCATGGCGAAAGAAGTGTTTCATACTTTCGTCATCGGTGTGTATTTCTTCCCTTTGCTCGGTGGTTGGCTGGCTGACCGCTTTTTTGGTAAGTACAATACTGTGTTGTGGCTCAGCCTGGTATATTGCTGCGGCCATGCCTGCCTGGCTATTTTTGAGAATAACCGCAACGGATTTTATACCGGGCTTTTCCTGATTGCCTTGGGGTCTGGGGGTATCAAACCGCTGGTGACTTCTTTTGTCGGCGACCAGTTTGACCAGTCGAATCGCTCTCTCGCACAGAAGGTATTTGATGGCTTTTACTGGATCATCAACTTCGGTTCTTTCTTCGCCTCTTTGCTGATGCCTTTCTTCCTCAAGGAATTCGGTGCCAGCATCGCTTTTGGTATCCCGGGTGTGCTGATGTTGATTGCGACCATCATTTTCTGGTCTGGTCGTACCAAATACATCCATGTACCACCAGCCCCGCGTGACCCGCATTCCTTCTTGAATGTGGTGCGTACAGCCTTGACGACCAATGTGCCTGGTCAGGCCAGGAGCGGTTATTTCATGGCAGTGGCAGGTGTCTTGCTGGCGATAGGTTCCATGTTCCTGATCCCTAAAGTCGGTATCGTCGCTGCCCTGTGTCTGGCGCTGGTACTGGTCCTGGGCTTTGGCGGCATGGGTGCCTGGATGCAGTTGGAACGTGCCCGTGGTATCCATCCTGACGCCGCGGTTGATGGCGTACGCTCAGTCTTGCGCATCCTGGTGGTGTTTGCGCTAGTGACACCTTTCTGGTCTTTGTTCGATCAAAAGGCTTCGACCTGGGTATTGCAGGCTGATCAGATGACTAAACCTTCGTGGTTCCAGTCCGCCCAAATGCAGGCGTTGAACCCTTTGCTGGTGATGTTGCTGATCCCTTTCAATAATATTGTCTTGTATCCTTTGTTGAAACGCAATGGCGTTGAATTGACAGCCTTGCGCCGCATGGGGGCTGGCATTGCCTTCTCTGGCCTTGCCTGGATCGTGGTTGGCTTCATGCAGTTGGCAATTGATGGTGGCAATGCCTTGGAAATCACCTGGCAAATCTTGCCGTATGCCTTGCTGACATTTGGTGAAGTGCTGGTGTCCACCACAGGCCTGGAATTCGCCTACAGCCAGGCACCTTTGGCGATGAAGGGCGTGATCATGAGTTTCTGGAATTTGTCCGTCACGATAGGCAATCTGTGGGTCTTGCTGGCAAACTCCAGCGTCAAGAGCGCAGCTGTAACAGAGCAAATCAAGGCAACTGGTATGAGCGTCACTGCTTTCCAGATGTTCTTCTTTGCCGGTTTTGCCCTGTTTGCTGCCTTCCTGTTTGCGCTCTATGCGCGAGGCTATACGATGCAAAACAATTATCGTCAGGCGAAATAGACTGACCGCGTTGGTAAAAGAAAACCAAAAAAAAACCGCATGATTTGTATTCATGCGGTTTTTTTTCATTCAGATACTGATCAGCGCAGTATCTCAGTCAACACTCGCCCTTCAGAACCAGAAGGCGGGCGTAAGCGTAACAGGTGGGCCAGCGTTGGCGCTATATCCATGACTTCAGCATACTGTCCATAAGCACCCGCTTTGAAGGGTTTGCCCATGAGTATCAGCGGTACATTAGTGTCGTAGATATAGGGAGAACCATGGGAAGTGCCGTGTGCTTCACTGCCAAAATACCAGTAAGGATTGGCAACCACCAGGACATCGCCTGAGCGCTGTTTATGCCATGCGCGTTGCATCAGGGTTCCCATGCGGGTGCGTGGCAGGCTGCCGTTTTCAAACTGAGTGCGGGTAAAACTATCAGCCACACCTGGCAAGCCCAGCAGATATCTCGCTGCAGCAGTTTCGACTTCGTCGCGTTTCAGGGCTTTTTGTTCTATCAGCTTGTAGTCGAGCAAAAAGTTGGGCGCAGACCATTTGCGGACCAAGTCCTTTTGTCCAAACTTTTCAGTCAGATGCTGATTCAGGTCGGCCATCATTTTCTTGCTGTCCAGCCGCTGCGCATCGCGTTTGATGGATTGTGAAAATTCCGGCACGTTAGGAAAACCATGGTCAGCTGTCAGTACAACGATGGTATTGTCCAGTCCAACACGCTTGTCGAGATAGGTGAAGAAGTTTGCCAGCATTCTGTCCAGTCTTTGCAGATGGTCATGCGACATGCGGCTTTCTGGCCCAAAACTGTGATTGACATAGTCGTGACTGGACAGACTGACCCCCAGCACATCCGGCACGCCCGACGGGTTTTGTCCCAGCTTTTCTCCTTCGATGGCGGCGCGGGCAAAGTCCAGCGTCATTTCATCCAGATAGGGGCCAGTGTACAGTTGCTTATAGTAATCGGCATCGGGTTTGCCGGACTTACTGGTGTAGACAAAGGGGAAACGCTTGTCTTTTTCCTTTTGATTGATCACCAGTTCATCATCAGCATCGGCTGCATAGGCTGCGTCAGGTAACAATGGTCGCCATTCCTTGCCATAAAAACGGTCTTGCGGTTTTGCTGCCTGAAATTGCTGTACCCATTGCGGGTGGGATTTCATGTAATAAGTGGAACTGGCAAAATTGCCCGTCTTGCTCATATACATATAGGCGGTACCAGTCTTGCCTGCCAGCAGGATCGCCCCTCTGTCCTTGCCGGAGACAGTGACGACCTTGCTGCGCTCGCCATTCGAATAACGCAACTCATCCCCCAGAGTGCTGACGCGCAGATTGGCAGGTGAAGTGCCATCACTGGACTTGGTATCTTCGCCTATATAAGTGTGTTCTTTATCTTCCGTACAATAGACCGATGCCAGCGTGACCGGGTCTATCCAGTTATTGCCGACGACGCCATGCTGGTAGGGGTAAGCGCCGGTCAGTACAGCCGAATGGCCGACTGCAGTCACGGTAATGCCATGCGCCTGATGTCCGTCAGAAAACCAGGCTCCCTGGTCCAGCAGACGACGAAAGCCTCCCTGGCCAAATTGATCGCGATAACGCACTACTTGCTCTTGTGGCAAACCATCGACCACCAACACCACGACCAGCTTGGCTTGCACTGGTTTTTCAGCGGCCAGGGTCGGTAACACTGGCAGGGCAGTAGCCACAGTGAGGCAAGTCAGTACAAAAAGTCGGCGCATTGGGACGAGGGTGTTGGGCATTCGTTTCTTCATGGTTTGTCCTGAATGGATTTCAAAAATAAGCAGATCAAAGCCTTGCTCGGCAATAACAAGCACTACAAGGTGTATTTGAAGCGCAGCTTGAAATGATAGGGTAAAAAGCGTGTATTTGCTGGCATATGTTTTTATCTACAAACAAATGAATTTGTTGAAATCACTGCCTTCAGTCAAAAACATTCTGCAAGGTATTGCATTTTATTACTTTACTCCCCTATGCTCAGCAGTAAAATATAGTGATGGGCCTATTTAGTCAGGCCCGGTCCAAGCGATAGGAATACTCTTGAGCAAAGAAAATTATTACGCTTACCTGTTTGATATCTTGCCAGTTGCAATTGCGATTCTGGTCGATGGCAAATTGGCAAAGCTCAATCCAGCTGCGCTTCAGTTACTGGAAGTCAGCGATGAGCAGCTAGTGCTAGGCAGGCCTGTTGATGAATTTGTTCATCCTCTGGATCAGCCACGCTCGCAGGGGCGGTTGAAAAAGCAGGGCGATAACTGGGCGAATGCGAATAGCAAATTCCGTGTGCGCACCAGTCAAGGCAATTTTCGCATGTTGCTGGTGATTAGCCGCGCTATCCGCTTTGAAGACCGGGATGCCGTCATGATCAGCGGCATGGACATGACTGAGCATAATGAAATGGAAGAGCAGTTACGTCTCAGTGAGTTCAATTTCCGGCGGTTGTTTGAGAACATGCAAGACGTGTATTACCGTACCGATGTCAACGGTATAGTGCAAAAAGTCAGCCCGGCTGTCAGCAAGATTTTAGGTTATTCACCGGAAGAGATAGAAGGAAGGCCCGCCGAAGCACTATATCCCAAGGCTTCTGACAGGGATGCCTTCAAAAAAGAAATCATGCTGAATGGCATGGTGAATGATTTTCCTGGGCAGATGGTCAGCAAGGATGGGCGTGTCATCGATATCTCGGTGAACAGCCAGGCCTTGTTTGACGATGACGGCAATTTTGCTGGCGTAGAAGGAATATGTCGTGATGTGACCCAGCGCAAGATGCTGGAAAGGGAGTTGCAAAGATTGGCAACAACGGATTCCTTGACCGGCATTGCCAACCGCCGGGCTTTTCTTGAGCATGCCGAGCATATATTCAAAAGTTGCCAGCGCTATCAAACCCAAATGACTTTGATGATGCTGGATCTGGATTTTTTTAAATCCATTAACGATAAGTACGGTCATCAATGTGGCGACCAGGCACTTATCCATTTTGCCGAAACTGTCAAACTGGAATTGCGTGAATCTGATTTGTTTGGCCGTCTGGGTGGTGAAGAGTTTTGTGTATTACTGCAACAGGCAAGTCAGCCAGAAGCCATGTTGGTGGCTGAGCGCATCCGTGCCCACATCCAATCCCTGCCTTTGAGCGCAGCAAGTGGCGAAACCTTTTCCCTGACGGTGAGTATAGGCATCGCCACCTACAGGCCAGAAGATGACCGCCTGGGTCGCCTGTTGGAACGCTCAGACAAGGCACTATATCAAGCCAAGAGCCATGGCCGCAATCAGGTAATTTGGGAAGCCTGCTGATGCAGCAGGCACTTCCCGGTTATTGAAGATCAGGCGCTGAGAACGATGATCAGCAACAAATAAATGATTAATGAGCAGGTTGCTATCAGTAGCAAGGCAAATGTGCGCCACAAACTGGCGAAAGTACCAAGTTCATAAGCGCCGCGCAATTGCCGGAATATATGGATAGGCGGTACAAAAATAAATAGCAGCAATGCCGTCATCGAAAAGCTGAAGGTGTTCAATATTGCTGCCACTATCAAGAGCAAAGCCATGAAAGACAGGGAGTAAAGTGAAAATACGGCATGATCGAACATGCCATAACGACGTTTGAAGATAAACATCAGCCATAAGAACGGCAATGAAATCGGCATCAGCAGGAATGATAGTTTTGAGGCATTGCTTTTTATCTTGTACAAGGTTAGCTCTGGTGTCTTGAGTGCATGCCTGACTTTCTTCTCTACCTGGGGGGATGAGAAGCTCACATTTTTTCCATCCAGTTTCTTTTCTATTGTTCGTGCGATGTCGGCCAGGCGATTGCTCTCAGGCTCTGATTTCTCACTTTCTTTTTTTGTGTCAGGAGCTGTCAATAAACTCAGCGAACTCTGCAAAGCAGTGATTTCCAGTTCAAGGTCAGTGATGTTTTCTTTCAGGTCTTCCAGCTTGGGATCTCCGGCAGGGAGTTTTGCACGCTGATCTTGCATTGATGCCAGTTTAAGCTTGTTTTCTTGCAAGACCTTGCTTATGCCTTCTTTGGTATGTGGCTGATCCGAGATGCTGTTAAGCGGGTTGTTGCTTGTGAGAGAAAATACAAAAAACATCAGAAAAATCAAAAACAAAAATAAAGCCAGCGGCGAGACATAGCGGGTACGCTGACCAGCAATGTAATTGCGGGTTAATTTTCCTGGTGAGAATATCAATGCCGGGATCGTTCTCCATGCCTTGGTTTCAAAATGAAGCAGGCCATGCAAGAGTTCTTCGATTAAATGCAATAGCGAGCGATGGATGTGTGCAGCCTGGCCGCAAGCATGGCAATAGCTGCCTTGCAACGCTGTGTTGCAATTAGCGCAGGTATGACCATGAGCTTCTGGCCCTGTCGCATGATGACTGGTTTTCTCTGCTTCATTCACCAGTATTATTTCTGTCGCCACTTCTGCGGCAGTCCCTATGTCCGGGCTCATAAATGCGCTCTCTTTTTGATGAAGGTGTCTGGTCGTTGCACTGACTCCTGTGCAAAGAAAAATAGTTTGGGCAAGGCGTAGATTTTATAATATAAAGCTGAATGTGGGCCGGGCTATTTGACTACTTAAGCCTGTTTTCGAATTATCTGAGCAGAGCGATGATGGAATGCGCGTATTAAAATACCTTTTATTTTTACCCCCACTTATGTTGAGTGCAGGTACACAGGCCCAGCGTGCAGCGTCTGGTGAAGACTGTTTCTCACTTGGCGGGCAGGCCGATGCGCGGGAGTGTCTGGGAAAACGTGTCACGCAAAGTGACTTCACACTCAGGCAAGTGGAAGCCGATACTCTGGCATCTGTGAGCGAATGGGATGATACCGCCGCAAACCGCGCGCGCGTTAAGAGCAAATTGCTATCGTCAGGCAGGCAATACCTGCTTTACCGGACAGAGCAATGTGAGCTACAAGCAAACCTGGCAGCAGGTGGTACTGGCACATCTCACAGACGCTACTTATGCATACTGGAAATGAACGAACAACGCATCGCTCACCTGCGAAGCGTGAAGGAAGTGACGAATCGCTAAATCAGGCTGTAATTGAACTTTGTTTACTTATTTACGCACGTCGTTTGCATGCCTGGTGCTGTGCTGCTTATTTGATCTGCCAGTTCAATATCTGCGTTGATCAGTGTCATGCTTTTTCTGTTGCAATTGAAATCGTTTAGTTCTTGATTACAAAGGTGCAAATGTCGTCGCTGACGCCTGGCTGGGACAATTTTGCGTAAGTGCTACAAGGTGAATAAACGCATCGCCATGCTGAATTGCGATGCGTTTGAAACAGTATCCAGCGCAGCTTACAGCCACCCACTCTTACGAAAACGGTAGTATAAATAAGCGCAGGTTGAAAATATGATGCCTACAGCCAGCGGGTAGCCATATTGCCATTCCAGCTCGGGCATGGTCTTGAAGTTCATGCCCCATATACCAGCAAAAGCGGTTGGCACCGCAAAAATTGCAGCACCCGCTGCCAGGCGCTTGTTGACTTCACTCTCGTCTATGGCAACCATGGACAAGTTCACCTGTATTGCGGTGCTGATGGTGTCGCGTATGGTGTCGATTGACGTGTTCACACGATATAGATGATCATATACATCGCGAAAATATTCCTGGGTATTGACACACAAGGCAGGTACGCGGCCGCCGAATAATTTACCGCTGGCTTCCATCAAAGGCGTGACTGCATGTTTGATCACCATGATCTTGCGTTTAAGCTGGTACAGGCGCTGTATATTCGCCCTTTCACTGCCCTTGGTGAAAATCTGTTCTTCGATGAGTTCCAGTTCTTCTTCCAGTGCTTCCACAACAGGGAAGTAGCGGTCAACGACGGCATCAATCAAGGCATAAAAAACAAATGATGAGCCATGCTTGAGTAAATGCGGCTCCCGCTCACAGCGCTGGCGTACGCCGAGAAAATTTTGCTGGCAACGGTTGCGTACCGACAGGACATAGTTATCACCGACGAAGATATTAAGTTCTCCTATATTCAGTTCACCGTCTATCATTTCTACCGTGTGGATGACGGCAAACAAGGAGTCGCCATACTCCTCTATCTTTGGCCTTTGATAACCATGACGCGCATCTTCGACAGCCAGTTCATGTAACTCAAATTCCACCTGCATTTCCTGTAATTCTTCATCCGAAGCATCGCGCAAGGCTACCCAGACAAACTGGTCCTTATGTTGTACATAGTCGCTGATTGCTGCCACTGAGATGTCGGACAGTTTGCGACCTTCCTGATAAGTAACGCAGTTGATTAACATGTTTCAGTTTTCCATTTTTTTGTTTGGAGAAGATACCAGTTGTTCTAGTCTGATCCAGTATAAGCACGATGTAAACCCTGGTTTGGCATGGTTCATTTTGTGTCGTAAGAGGTAGTGTCGCTGGCGCGCCACCAGCGTTTGTCTACCCGGAAATTGAAGCGACGCCGGAATTGCAAGGGGCTAATTTGGGTTTCTCTTTTGAACAGACGGCAAAATGAGCTGTTGTCGCGGTAGCCGCATTGCTCAACGATAGCGCTGATATCCAGCATACTAATTTCCAGCAGGTGCTTGGCTCTTTGTATGCGTAGTTTTTGCAAATACGAAAGCGGAGACATGCCCAGCACTTCACTGAAATAGCGATTGATCGTGCGCGGGCTGACGGCGGCGGCATGTGCAACTTCCTGCAAATTATAGGGACGACTGAGATCGGTCTCCAGCCATGCGCGCGCCTTGAAGACGATGCCATCACGCGCTTTGGCAGACAACACCAGATTCATGTCGGCACTGATCTTATTGCGCTCTTCCCTGTAATAGGTGGCATCAATGGCGCTATTGGCCAGGGCATCTCCAGAGTGCAAACGTATAATTTCATAGATTAAACGGTAATTGCTGGCTGGGGCACCAGTGGTAAAGATGTTCCCATCGACCACAACCTCATGACGCAGATTCAATAAAACATTTGGATAATTATCTGCCAGCCATCCACTCATCATCCAGCTCATGGCAGCTTGCTTGTGCTCAAGCAAGCCTGCTTCTGCCAAATAACCTGTGGCGTTATAGCTGGCAGCGATGATGGCCCCAGATTGATGGCGGGAATGTAGCAAGGCTTTTTCTGCGGCCCCGGTTTTAACGCGCCTGTCCAGATCATAAATAGTGACTATTTGCAGGCCAGGCACAACCAGCGCGGTTTGCCTGGCGGGCAGATATTCATCGGCGCTATCGAAACCTGGTGCCATCACACTTTCCAGCCAGGGCAGGTGCAGGGTCTTTCCATGTACATCAATGATGCGCCAGCGAAATGGCAGGGCACGGCTACCTATGCTGCTTAGTTTTTCTGGATGTCGCAAACTCCAAAAGGTGTTCGCTGCCGTAATGGCATCCAGGCTGGTCAGCATGGCACCCGGCATACAACCCTCCAGATAAAGCAGGTCAAAACGAATTGGTAACATTTGATTACATAAATTTGCTTACAAGTCATGGTTGGATTGGCATAGCTCTTGTCTATTTTAGCTTATAACTTTAGTCAGGGCATGAATATACTTACTGCGCAGAAACGATATTTCTGCTTCCAGAAAGTGGGTGCACACGCCACAGGAAAGGTCTTTTTTCCCTTGGAACCGGTTTGCAATCTGACTGCGCGTGCGTGATCGGGGATCATGTGCTGCTCAAAATGCTCATGTACGAGAGTACATTCCGCTTTTTGCGCTGCGCTTCACCCCGCTGACGCTCGCTACAGATCCTAAACAGGTTCTTAAAACCGCTTACTACTTTGGATAAGATCATGCACTCGCTCGCTCAGACAAATACCATCATCGGTATGCCGCTCGATGTCCCGCGCAAAAATAATGACGCTGCCTTTACCCAGCAAACCCCGGTGTATCCATGGCCAGATAAACAAAACTCCAGCTTCAAGGTCAAACTGGTGAATTCCAGCAACGATCATGAATCCATCAGCATGCTGGTGAATCAGCGTTATTCTTCACGTGGTTACACGAACCATGAGTTGCGCAAGACCATGAATGTCTTGAGCCTGCAAGCCACGATAGAAAACCGTACAGTTGGTACTCTCAGTGTGCAATTCGACTCTGAGGAGGGTTTGCCACTTGATAGCCTGTATCAGTTTGAACTCGACAGCTTGCGGCGTAAGGGTGCAAAACTATGCCAGTTCACCAAACTGGCAGTGGAGAAGGAAGTCAAATCCAAGAGTGTGCTGGCATCCCTGTTCCATATTGCAGAGATTTGGGCTTACCAGGTCCGTCACTACAACTATATCTGCATAGAAGTAAATCCCAGGCATGTGACGTTTTATCAGCGCATGTTGAGTTTCACAATTTTGAGCGAGGTTCGTGAAAATCAGCAAATTCAGGCACCATCAGTCTTGCTGGGTATAGACTTGAATTATCTCGACACACTGGTGAAACAGTTTGGTGGAAAACCAGAGTTGGCAGACAAGGAGCGCTCTTTCTACCCTTATTTCTTTTCTCCCGAAGAAGAGTTCAGTTTGGCAGGGCGCCTGCGTAGCATGAGTGAGAATTAATATGAAACAATCGCTAGACAAGCAAGTTGGCTGCACTCCTGCTTTCGATTATGACCAGGCATTTTCACGCAACCTGGGCTGGTTCACGGAAGCAGAGCAGGCGCAACTGCGCGGCAAGAAGGCGGCGATTGCGGGCATGGGAGGCGTCGGTGGCGCGCATTTGCTGACGCTGGCCAGATTGGGTATTGGTGCTTTTCATATTGCTGATTTCGATCAATTTGATTTGCCAAACATGAACCGGCAGGCAGGTGCCATGCTATCCACACTGGGACAGGACAAGACACAAGTCATGCAGGCCATGGCAAAAGATATCAATCCTGAATTGCGGATAGAAGTATTTCCACAAGGTGTGGGGACTGGCAATATGGATAGTTTTCTCGATGGCGTGGATATTTATATCGATAGCCTGGATTTTTTTGCCTTTGATGCCCGTCGGGCAGTCTTCGCTGCTTGCTATCGCAAGGGCATACCGGCAGTCACCGCCGCTCCCCTGGGTATGGGGACTGCCGTGCTGGCTTTCATGCCCGGCAAGATGAGTTTTGATGCATATTTTCAAATGCAGGGACAATCTGAATTTGAGCAAGGCTTGCGTTTTTTACTTGGCCTGGCACCAGGCCGTTTGCATATGCCTTACCTGGTTGACCCCAGCCGCGTCAGGCTGGATTTAAAGAAAGGACCATCGACGGTGATGGCTTGCCAGCTATGTGCAGGTGTTGCAGCAACTGAAGCTGTAAAAATCCTGTTGGGTCGCGGCAAAGTGGTTTGTGCGCCACGTGGCATGCATTATGACGCCTACCGGCAAGAGTTGAAGAAAACCTGGTTACCTGGTGGTAACCGCAATCCCCTGCAAAAAATCAAGCTGGCCATCGCCAGACGCATGCTGGGCCAGAAATTCGCGACGGCAGGAAGGCAACATGAGCCCGCTTGAATACATACTGGATAAAGCACGCTGGGCACCCAGTGGCGACAATGTGCAAAACTGGCGTTTTGAAATAATTTCAGAAGATGCTTTCATCATCCGCGCCTTTGATACCCGCGACACCGTCGTCTATGATTTCGATGGTCGCCCCAGCCAGATCGCCCTGGGTGCGCTACTGGAAAACATTAGTCTGGCCGCCAGTCATCAGCAGCGACGTGCAGAATTTTTGCGCATGGACAGCCAGGAAAATAGAAACGATAGCAGGACGCTTGCGTATCAGGTCAGGCTCTTGCCTGTTGATATTTGTGTTCCACACCCATTGGTGGACATGATAGAAAAAAGAAGCGTGCAAAGACGTGCCCTATCCACCTCAAGCTTGAGTGAAGAACATCAACGTGCGCTGGAACAGGCAGTAGGTGAGAACTTCAGCATATGCTGGTTTGGCGGCTGGCAACAGCGCTGGAAGATGGCGAAGTTATTATGGCGTAATGCAAAAATACGCCTGACCATGCCTGAGGCTTTCCCTACCCATAAGAAAGTCATAGACTGGGGTAAACAGTTCAGTGAAGACCGTATTCCCGATCAGGCCATAGGTATGGATAAGCTGGGACTGTTGCTGATGCGCTGGGCCATGCATAGCTGGCAACGGGTCAACTGGATGAATCGCTACATGGCAGGAACCTGGCTGCCACGTTTGCAGCTCGATCTGATTCCGGCATTATTTTGCGCCACGCATTTCATGATCGTGGCAAAGCAAGAACCACAAACGGTAGAAGACTTTGTCGCTGCCGGCCGTAGCCTGCAAGGCTTCTGGCTAACGGCCACACAGTTGGGCATACAATTGCAGCCAGAAATGACGCCGCTGATCTTTAGCTGGTATGTCAAGGCAGGGCGCTCCTGTAGTGATACCGCTGGCATACAAGAACAGATGCTGGAATTACAGCAAAGCCTGGCAGCATTTTGCCATCCTGCCATATTGAAAAATACCAGCTTCATGGGAAGAATCGGCTATGGCAAGCCTGCACAATCACGTTCCTTGAGATTGAAGTTGCAAGATTTATTTCTTCAGTCCAGCAGTGAGGGAAAAAATGATACCAGCGACTATCTGACAGGTCAAAAGTGCCTTGATAAGGAGCACAGTTGATTGACACAAATTGTGTAATCCGGGCAATTGTTACTGTTACGCCGCAGGGTCCGCATCGGGAACCGGCGGCAACAGACGCAGGTATTCTTTACGGACGACCTCATAGCATTCGCAGGCGCGCGCTTCCATGGCGTGCCTGTCCAGCACTTTGATGTGACCACGCCTGACCGCAATCAATCCATCTTTTTGCAGTTGGCCTATTGTTTGCGTAACGCTCTCGCGACGTACCCCCAATAAATTGGAAATCATTTCCTGGGTGATCACGATATCTTCAGAATGCAATCTGTCCATACTCATCAAGAGCCAGCGGCATAGTTGCTGATCCAATAGATGATGTTGATTGCAAACTGCAGTTTGTGAAGTCTGGCAAATCAGCGCTTGTGTATACAGCAAAGCGTATTGCTGCAACTTGCCTCCCAGGGCAAACTCCCTTTTCATGATCTTTCGGCTGAGTTTGTATGCCTTGCCAGTGCTTTGGACTTCTGTGCTGGATGGCATACTATCGCCACCCATGAAAATGGAAATACCGACCATGCCTTCGTTACCTACCAGTGCAACTTCACTGGAAGAACCATCTTCCAGTGCATAGATGAGCGAGACGACGCCAGAAATAGGAAAATACAGGAAACGTACATGATCACCAGACTCCAGCATGGTCCACTTTAAAGGAAGGGATACCAGTTCCAGATCAGGCAAGATACGCTCGTAATCTGCCTTGGGTAGCGCAGCTAATATACTGTTCTGTTTTGGGTTTTCAGACCAGACAGCTTTGGTTGGTTTTTTCATATGGCCTTGGAAGTAGCTTGTTTTTGTCTACCACAGGCTTGTATCAGCTGTAATGTCAAAGTAGCTTACATGGTTTTACGTTTAAAAAAAAGCGGATTTTGTTTGAGCACGAAGAAGTCGCAGCACTGTGCTCAAATATATGCTGCGTGCACCAGATATGTAGTGTTTTTGCTAAAAGCTCATCCCGGCGACAATCACCGTATAAATCAGCAGCGACAGGGCCGCAATGCATAGCAAGGCTGCCGTGCGCCACAGGCTGGCAAAAAAACCCAGTTCATAAGCATCGCGCAGTTGCACAAACATATGCACAGGCGGGACAAAGGCAAATAATAAACCGGCGATGGCAGTAAGATTGAGTTTTGCCAGTAGCGCCATACACATCAGTAAAATACTCATGAAAGACAACGAGTACAGCGAGAACACTGCATGATCAAACAGGTTATAACGCCGTTTGAATACAAATAATAGCCAAAGAAAAGGCAAGGAAATTGGCATCAGCAGGAAAGCCAGTTTGGCCGCATTGGCTTTCAATTTGTAGAAAGTGAGGTCCTGATTTTTTTCGGCACGGTCCAGGATTTTTTTTATCCATCTCACTTGGGTGATGTCATATTCACTACTGGGGTTTTTGTTTTCCGCTCCTGTTTTCAATTGCTCTTTTTCTTCTTTTGCGAGACGCTGGTTTTCTTCTTCCAGTGCAATTTCAAGCTTGCTCAGTTTTTTCTGGGTGCTGCCCAGATCTTCGTCTGGCAGTGATGCCGCCTGTTTTTCTTGCGGCAATGTGAGTTTGTTCAGAGTCTCTTTGGTCTCGTAGATTTCCAATACCAGTTCATCCCTGGATTTGTAACTACCCTTTAGTCCTGTTACCGGGTCTTTCATCGTCAATGAAAAGACAAAAAACATGGCAACGATCAGGAATAACAACAGCGCCAGTGGTGACACGTAGCTATGGCGCTTGCCAGCAATATATTCACGGGTAAGTTTGCCTGGCCTGAGTATTAGCGCAGGCAGGGTGCGCCAGAGCTTGTGATCGAAATGCAGGATGCCATGCAGAACTTCTTCAAAGATATGCGCCATCGATCGATGCACATGGGCTGGCTGGCCGCAAGACTGGCAATAATTGCCGGCCAGCGGCGCACCACAGTTTTGGCAAAGTTGAGTATGGCGTGGTGAAGCCGCTTCTTTTGCTATGGGAAAGCGCGTTTGACTTTCCGGCAGTTTTTTATGGACTTGCTGTGTCGCCTTGTTTTTTTTCTTGCTGCGCATGCCTGTATCCGATTATTTTTATCGTGGTGTCGATTCTGATTGTGACACTTTACTATTTAATATTCAAATCAATGCAGTCAAGCCAGTAGCTACCCCTGGCAAGTGACGCTCATGCAAAGATCAGGTCTTTCTCATTGAGCAGACAGGTGCAAGCTGGCCCCGGCTATGAATTGTATACTTGGTGGTTGACCTGATTTTGACCATCCTTGTATCGCACAGGTTCGCAGTGGTCTTTTTGTGGACTCCACTTATAAGATCTGCAAATGAATCCGGTTTTCGGACATACAGATTCAAGTTTGACAAAGAAGGCACGAATTTCACTCGCTGAATTTTCTTGCTTGAAATGCTCACGCACCATGGCAATGCATTGTGTCAATTTCTCTGGCGCGATGCCAGCTGGCGCTCCTTTTTCATACGGAGCATTGCCGGTATAGGGAGCTGCTGGCGAAATTGAAGCTGGTCCGGACTGGGGGCCAGAACTTTTGTCCTGGCTCCCAGTTTCTGCAGGCGTTGCCTGGCTATTGTTCGCGTTTGTCGAATTGAGAATAACCTGACTGCCCTTGGGCGCATTTTGCTGATCGCCAAAATGCAGACGGCCATCTTTATCGCGCCACTTATGGATTTCTCCGGCGTTAGCGACTGACAAGGAAAGAATTGTGGTTGCCAGTAAGAGTAATTCGCGAATATTCATGATGCTTTGGCAGTCTTGTTCTTCTCGGTTTTTCTTTGCAAGACAAAAATAGGCTGCGCCCACTCGGTATCTTTTTTCTTCTTGCTGGTGATCAGTGTCAGTTCAGATGGATCGTAGACATCAGTATTGTGCGTCAGCGGCGTGGTCATCAGATACTGGGCATCCGTGTTTTTGAGGAACTCACCAACCAGCTGGATGTTGCGTATGTCCAGATGGGCGAAAGGTTCATCGATGAAGACAAAGCCGCCAGAACCATCGTCAGATTTCAGCAGGCCTATCAGCAGTATCAGAGACTTCATGACTTGCTGGCCACCGGATGCTTCACCATCGTTCATACCTATCGGGCCCTTGCCGTCAAATTTGAAGCGAACATGCAAGCCAGCTTGTGCCAGTTGTATATCGTCATTTTCCAGCTTGACCGGGTCGGTATGCACTTCTATACCTGCCAACTCACCGAGTTGCTTGATGTTCTTGCTGTAAGACTTGATCGTGAAGCGCAGCCTGTCCATATAGGCGGCGCGGGCATTCACGGTGGCTTCTATCGCCCGGTTATTCTGGTAGCGGCGTTCATCAGTTTCTGCCTGGCGGCCTTGCAGCAGTGCATTCAGACGGGTGTACTGATCGACTACGGTGGAATCAGTTTCCCAGTCATCACGCGCCAGGTTATTCGTCAGGCTGCGTATGCGCAATTCTATCTGGTGGACGTTTTCATGTTCGGCGACCAGTTCCTTGCGATGCGAAGCGCGCTTCCAGTTGTGCGGCAGGGTATGCCAGGTGTCGCGCATCGCGCGCAGGGTTTCGAATTGTTCCTTGCGTTCATCGGCGTGGCGTTTTTCTGAGCTGCGCAATTGGGCTTCGGCATCGGCAATCGCGGCCTTGGCCTGTTCCCATTTCAAATGAGCGACCGAGCGCTGTTCAGTGGCGGCCTTCAGCAGAGGGGCTATTTCACCGAGGCGGCCACCCACTTCCATGCGCTGCTGTTTCAGCGGCTGGGTGTTGCGACTGGCTTCTTCAAATTCGGCATGGCGGGCACTGAGTTCTTTTGCTGCATCAACACCTGCCAGGCGCGCCTTGTAGGCACTGATTTCACCAGCCAGCTTGCTGATCTGCATGGTCAGCACATCTTCTTGTGATTGCAGGCGTGGCAATGACTTTAGCAAGGCTTCCAGGCGCTGGGTGCGGCCTGCATTACCAAAGCGATAGCGCGATACTTCGACGAACAGCGAACGGCCACCACGGCGCTCGAAATGATAAGCGTCAGGCGTAATCCATTCCTGATTCTTGGGCAGCTTCATGCCCAACTCAATTGAGCCTACCGTGTCTATGCGTTGTAGCTGCTCTATCAACCAGCCTGGTGCCTGGCCGGTGAAGTTAACGACCGACAGCAGACTCTGGTCCTTGACCACAGGTGCGCTGATACGGTCCGGCACGATGAAATGGCTGTAGCGCTGTTTTTCACCTATGCGGTAAGCTGCAGAGGCGTCAGTTGCCTTGTCCAGCAAAATCACTGAGGTATAACCGCGCAATACACCTTCTACTGCAGCCTGCCATTTGGGATCAGTAACTTCTACGATCTCTGGCAACATGCAATGCGGAATATTTGCCTCCGCCAGTGCACGGCGCATCTGGCGCACATTCTCAGGATCAGGCAGGGCAGACTTGCCTTGCAGCGCGGCGATGGTTTCCATCTCGCCAGCGATACGCTGGGTCAGGGCATCACGTTCCAGCTTCTGGCGCGACAGTTCGGCTTCTTTTTTCTCCAGATCGTCAGCGATATTGGCGACATCGGCATCTGCTTCTGCAGCCAGTTTTTGCAAGCGGGCTTTTTGTTCCAGCAAGCTTTCCTGCGGTTTCAGTTTGCTGTTGATCTGTCCCAGTTTTTCGCGCAGAGATGACTCTTCTGCTTCCAGTGCAGCTTCTGCCTGCTTGGCATCCGTGACTTGCTGCGCCTGTTGCGCCAGGTGCTGGCGGCGATCAGACAGGGCCAGGTCTTGCGTCTTTAAAAAACGTTTGCTGGCCCGCAGGGTCTGACTGGTAGTACCCGCTTTTTCCAGTGCTTCATGGTATTGCAGGGTAGGCAGTATTTCTTCCTGCAGATCGCGCTTTTCCTTGTTCAGGCTTTCATACTGGTGGTAATTGGCAACGCGCAGGCGCAAGCCTTCCAGATTGGTCTTGGCACCTTCAAGCTCGGTTTCAAAGCGCTGCAATTCAGTTTCGGTATCACGTTGATGGCGCTTGGCATCATCATAGGCATCCAGTACTTCTTTGTCGCCAAAGACTTGAAACACCAAGTCCAGCAACTGGCGCGGCGCGTATTCACACAGCTTGTCAGTCTCACCCTGTTCCAGCGCCAGTACCTTGCCCATGGCATTCGACAGCCCTGCATGTGACAGACGTTTGCGATAGCTTTCCACGCCCAGCCAGTCGTTGGCTTCCTGTATCTCTTCTATTTCGGTCTTGCCACTGCGCATGAGGTATTGACGCTTCCAGTCACCACCATTTTTCTCTATCTTGCAAAACAGCGTGACTTCATCTTCATACAAACCCGACATGCGGAAAGGGCGGTTGGAAATCTGCGGCCCAACTGCACTGTTATCGACGACCGCACGTATCCATGCCGTTTGCTGGCCAGAGTGGCGGGCATAATGTTTGTAGGAACGCCCCATGGAACATTCCAGGCCGAACAGGGTGCGCAAGGCATCCAGCAGCGTGGTTTTACCCGAGCCATTTTGCCCGGCGATGGTGATGATCTTGGCATCCAGCGGGATGTTCTTGATACGTTGCCAATAATCCCAATGGACAAGTTCCAGCGATTTGATATGAAACATGGTGCTTATTCTTTTTCGGTATTGGGGGTGAAGTCAGCGCCAGTGTTTGCACTTGCATCGTTGTTGGCAACAGGTGTTTCCACGCTTGCTACATTTGTTTCTGTAGCAGCTTCAACTTCAGCTGGAGTTTCAACCACAGGTGCGATGACGGCTGGTGTGCGTGGTGCCGGGATGTGGAAGATATCTGACAACGCACCATTGATGATGCGGTCTTTCAGGGTGTCGGTATCCATTAGCAGATCCAGCAGCGGGCCTTCCAGGATCAGGTCGGCCTTGCGTTCGATAAATCCTACGCGTGCCAACTGACCCAAGTTCATGTCCATACGGGTTTTCTTGCCCAGCTTTTCACCGAAGTCTGCCAGCAGGGCGCGGTAAGAGATGCCTATCGAAGTGTCCTCTGCACGCGGCATGGGTTTGTCTTTGCCGAACATATCATTCTGGTCTTCTTCTGCCAGTTGATGGGCTTCCTGCCGTTCGCGTTTGGGCAAAATAATCAAGGACCACAAGACCACCAGTAAGGCCACGCCATCGCGGGCCAGGCCAAAATTATTATTCTGCCAGGTTTCTTTGGTGCCAAATACCTTGGATTCGCTATCGCGTGTCAAGGCCAGAGTGACATAGTCTGCATACACATTATCGACAAACTTCATGCCGCAGGCTTTCAGGCGTGTGTCGATCTCGGTACGAAATAACTCATCCGACAAGGCGCGTTTAACCAGCTTGTCTTCACGGCGCAGGGTCTGGTGCGCCAGCAAGCGGGCGATCAGGATTTGAGCATCTTCGATCATGGTGTTTCTCTAGTCTGTACAGGCGGTGCTGGTGGTGCGGATGGGTCGACGGGTGCAGATGGCTTTGCTTTACCGGCGGTAGTGGCTTCAGTAGGGGCACTCAGACTGGCGATCGACATTGCCGCAACATGTTCATCATGCACCTTGTGCATTTTGTCTTTGGAATTGAAGACCAGTGGCAGGCGTGCCAGTATCCCGGTCGCACCCTGCAAGGCGGATTCATTGGCATCTCCCAGCAAAGGCAGCATGGAGGCGCGGTATGAGGCAATCGAAAAATTCGACGGTAATAAAATATCCTGCAACGAGATAGGTTTTTCCGATGCATCAGCCTCAGTCAGCAAGGCCAGCCAGTGATCAAGCTCATGCAGGGCATCGCTATCATCATTGGCAATTGACGGTGCATTTTCACCGGCAGGCAAAGCACCGACAAGTGCAGAGACGCGGTGGCTCAGTAATTCGCTCTCGGCTACATCGATCATTTCCGATGGCGTAATAAACATAGGCGTCACCGGTTTGGCCAGCGCATCATCTGCTAATGCAGCCAGATCATCTTTTTGCAGCAACCAGGTTTTGATATCGGTAGTCGACAAGCCAGACTGACCCAGGTGCACACGTTGGCGTTCAATTTGGTTCAGTGCCCGCGAGAACATGCCCTGCATATTCAACAAGGCACTCTGTGCACGGCCTATCGCCTGTGCAGCCCTGTGGGTTGCCGCATCGGCACGGCTGTCATTGGTGATGGCATGAATGATCTCTGAGCCTTTTTCTACCCAGTCGCAGGCGGTATGCCATTTTTGCTGTGCAGTGCGCAGCTGGAACTCCGAACCTGAGGCAATCGCATCCGAGAATTCTTCCGTCAGTTCAATCAGGCGACCCAGCAAGTGATGCAATTGCTCCACCGAGACGCCACCAACTGCCTGGGCACCAGCGACCTGGGTGAGCATATAACTCATCTCAGCCTGGTCATTGTTTTCTTCGACGTGCAGCAAAGACTCTATCGCTGCCAGTACGTTACGGGCTGTCGGTGCGATGCGGTAGACCGACTGGCTGGCATCCCAGATCAGCAAGCCGGTTGAGCGCAGGCGCGACAATACCGTCTCCAAAGCATCTGCTTCGAGATATCCCAGTTTGGCATTGATATCCGCCCGGCTCAGCGACGGTGTTTCCACATCCGCTGTCAATTCCCGCAAAACCAGCAGGCGCAGCAATACGCCGTTGAAACCGCCATGGAACAAAGCCGTGAAAGCCTGCAATACAGGCTGGCCACGCTTCAGGGGGAATACAGCGGAAACGTCTTCGGGAGTAATACCAGGCTTGAAATAGGTCTGCAGAGCGAGATCGTCTTCGTTCTGAACCTCAGCTTCGTTACTTAAATTTTGCATGCGGTATTATACGCATCTCATCGTAAATTCTGTTTTCATTATGTCATCTAAATACTATGGATATTGTCGTTTTAGTAGTGTTGGTCAGAGTAAGTACTCAATTGACCGCCAGGAGGATTATATCAAGCACTACGCTGGACAGAACAATTTCCACCTAGAGGACATATTTAGCGACAAGGGGATTAGTGCTAAGGCTGGAGCCAATCGCCTAGAAGGAACAGCTTGGGCTGATCTTATGGGGGTTGCAAGAGCGGGCGACCATATCTTGCTTGAAAATCTTGATAGGTTTAGTAGGGAAGACGTAAGGTCTGCTCAAAGAGCTATTAACGACGTGCTTGACGTTGGAATTGCTATACACGTTATAAAGTCAGGGCTTGTTCTACATAAGGACAGCGAGAGTATAGACATTGACATTATTCGGTCAGTGTTTGAAAACAGCGCTGCTCATAAAGAGAATGTTAAGAGAAGTCAAAGAGCTAAGGCTGCACATAAGAACCGTCTAGAGAAGCTACAAGAAGGGCAATTCGTGCAGGTGCATACGCCTTACTGGATTGAGAAAAGCAGCTCTGAAGGGACATATAAGCTGAATGAGGGGGCATCTGTGGTCGAGAGGATGTTTGCTATGTGCAATGAAGGCAAAGGAACCAAGCAGATAGCTACAGCGCTAAATCAGGGTGGTATTAAGACGCTTAGAAGTGGGAAGACTTGGACTCAAGCAGGAATACTGTCTGTCCTCAAAAATAGGGCTTGTATTGGTGAGTACAAAGGACGGGAAGGTTTTTTACCTGCTGTTGTGACAAAAGAGATGTTTGATCTTGCGCAGGTTTATATTGCCGACAGGAAATTAAATAAGACGGGGAGGAATACAGGCAATTTCAATGTGATGAAGGGGGTAAGTGTTTGCATGCATTGTGGTGGAAATATGTACTTTCAGCAAAGAAATAGAGCCTCTGGTATGTGGCTGGTCTGCAAGAATAAAAGCAATGGTTCATGCGTAGGTAGAGGCGGTGCAGATATTAAGGGTGATCTTGCTCTGAGACTATTTAGAGAGATAGTAATCAAGATCGAGGATGAAGATGCAGCTAGACCAATACTCAATGATTCAGAGTTGAGAGACGCACAAAATAAGCTGAAGAATTGGGAAGCTGACATGCAAGAGAATTACAGCACCGCATTAGCTAAGATGGTCAGCACGCAAGAAAGAATTGTTAATAAGCTAAAGCAGGAGCATGACAATGCGATGGTGCAACAAAGTCTCGGTGGAGGTTCTAAGCAGGAAAGGATTGATTTATTAAATAATGCTGATGATGCAAGCAAAACTAAGCTGAATACACTCCTTCGAAGAAAAGGGGTCAAAATAGAATGGGGCAGAAGTCGAGAGGATGACACAGATTGTGGACTTGCTAAAACTGAGAATCTGGCTGTGTCTGCTCAGGGAGGCGAGATAACTGTATTGCCACTTACTCAAGATATGTTGTGGAAGGCCGCAATAGATGGGGATTTCAATGCGGACTGGTTCAGGCAGATGTATAAGAAACACAAGGACAAAATGACTGATATCCCAGATGATTTTGATAAGTTGTGGCGTTGATTAAAGCCCCCCTGAAGAGCAAGTAAGTGTTCGACAGGGGGATTCAGAGTTTTATACCCAACCAGCGTGAGTCTTCAGCCAATTCAAGACATTTTGAGGCAGGTTTAAGCTAGCAGCATCCACAGGTACTATCTTGCAAACAAATAACCTGTCATCACCGTCCACAGCAGTCTGAAGGTGATTTCTGATTGCAAGGGCTGTACCTTGGTTTGCTACGAGCCAAAGTGATTCCAGCACCCTTACATTTGGGCCAAGTTTTAAAATTGCTTGATATAGCTGTGGATAGTCCTTGAATTTCTTCAAGTCATAGCTGATTTGATAAATATTAGTATTCAACATAATTACACCTTGTAGTTAATTGCCAAAAAAATTAGGAAGTAACTGCCCTGCGATATACGGCAAGGCAGTCCTAGTGATTAGCCTAAGTCTTTTACAGGTGTATTTGCGTTGGTCGATTTGACCAAGTCGATTGCGTGCAGGCAATCTGCTTTGTAGTAGTAGCTTTCGCCACTGGCAATCGTCTCATGGTTAGCTGCTTTCAATCTCCAGCGCCATTGAGTAGAAGGGTGATTAAGTAACCCGGTAGAACTATAGATTTCGAAGTACATGATGTTACCTTTCAGGTTGATAATTAATTAAGGACTCTGAAAAGAACACAATTGATGCAAGTTAGGCTTGCCATAGAGGGTGTAAATAATTTTGTGTAAACGGTCATTTAGCAGGAGACTGCTACCCTCAAGGAGAAATGATGACCGTTGCAAAGCGTAACAAGCGGGCCAAGCCCGACCCGGAATTGCTCAAACTGGCCGATAGTCTGTTGGCCA
>NZ_JAUXQE010000034.1:0-55009 GCF_030683615.1 Undibacterium sp. | reverse complement strand
TTCTGTACGGCTGCCAGCTGCGCGAGTACGGGATGTGTAATCAGAATATTGTGGAATAGCGATCGCTGCCAAGATACCGATAATTGCCACAACAATCATCAATTCGATCAAAGTAAAGCCGCGTTGCAGCTGTTTGGACATGGTTTTCATAAAAATGCTCCAGTAAGATTAAGTTCGGGGACTACGCTATGCATGAAGCAATAGCTGTGCCACGTGTAAATAATTCTGCCAATTACCCGCCCTCATATACATATGCACTGGTAAAGCGATTCAAATGACAAATTCTGTCAGAATTAACATATTCTCTACACCCTAAAATTGTCAGTTGCATGCCGATTCAGAAACAAGACTGACAAGTATGTCAGTCTTGTAAGTACTTGTTTCAATACTTGATATCTGTTTGAAAATAAATTCGTCATTTTCATTGCATTCATGCAACACCGAGATACGGTGCATCACGCGCGAGGTGAAAATCGATTTAGCAACTGGCCATCAGCCTGGATTTTGTTCAATACGGCCAGTCTATTCACAACTGGCCAGACCTGTAGTGGCATGGCAATCATTCATTTCCCGACAACGGGTCGCGGCAGTACATTCAATAAAAAATCACAGCCATCTTTGTCCCTGACAACTCTATCATGTCGGCATGTTTCAGGGTATGTGGCTTGTCTTTGATGGACACCGTGTTGACTGTCGCTGCAGCATCGCCTTCCACCTGAGCAATCACATAATTCTTACCCTGCTGGGTGATGGCGATGACCTGGGTGCCGGGGCTGCCTATGGTGGTGACTGCTTTGACAAGATTGAGCTCTTTGCCAGCATTATTACCATTCATTACCTTAATCTTCACTCTGGGCTTGTCGACAGCCACCGCTTGCACCTGACCTGGCTCTGGCACAAAAGTCTGCTTGCCAGATTGCTCGACCTGGAATCTTAATTTGTATTTACCAATATCGATGACATCATCGTCTTGCAGCAAGTGCTTTTTTATGGGCTGACCATTGACCATAGTGCCATTGGTACTACCAAGGTCAAGCACGAAAGAGCCATTGGAAGAGGTATCAATCGCGGCATGCTGGCCGCTGACTGTCAGGTGATCAATGACGATGTCATTGCTGGGGCGCCGTCCTATTGTCAGGCGTGATTTACTGATAGTGATTTCTTGCTGAACCAGACCATTAAAGGTGACGATAATTTTCGCCATAAATCTCTCATCAATTCATAATCCCCGAACTACCGGGTAAATGTTCTTTGCAGCCACGACTTGTGTTTCTCGCCAACCAGGCGGAACAAGACCACGGAAATATTATCCAGCCCTCCCCTGTCCTTGGCTCTTTCTATCAAAGCTTCGGCGCAGCGATCAAGATCAGTTTCATGCATCCTGATCAAGCTCTGGATTTCATCATGCTCCAGCATATCGGTCAATCCATCTGAGCACATCAGATACAAATCTTCTTCATCTGTATGGTGAGTATGCAACTCGGTATATACCTCTTCGAGCGTACCGACTGCTCTGGTGATCAAATTCTTAATCGAAGAATAACGCGCATCTTCTTCCGAGATCAGACCTGCGTTGATTTGCTCCTGCAACACGGAATGATCCTGGGTCAGACGGCTCAAGTTACCGTCACGGAAGCGATAGGCGCGCGAATCGCCAACATGGGCGAGCAAAATTTTGTCTTGCAGACAGCATGCCACCACGACCGTGGTGCCCATGCCTGAACATTCTGGATTGGTTTGCGCCGCATACAACACATTGCGGTTGGCCAGTTCAACAGCCTCCGTCATCCAGCGGGCCATCGCCAGTGGCCTTGGCCCCATGGATGGAAACCAGATGGCATCCATCTTGCTGCACAAATATTCTGCAATGATTTGCGCAGTCATGGCGCTGGCGATTTCGCCCGCGTTATATCCCCCCATGCCATCAGCCAGGATCGCGCAGCCATAATCGGCACAAACGATGATGGCATCTTCGTTGTGCGACCTGACCAAGCCCGTATCAGAGAGGGCGGCAAATTGTAGAACACGCTGGTATGGCATCAATAAACGCTGGGAATAATCCTGGAGTATATAAATTTATAATAATTTTCAAATCGTACTGCTGGTGCTTACTGTCTCTTCTTCAGACGTCTCTTGGAAGTTTCTTGTTCTGCTTTTCATCAGCAAAGCGACCTGTCCACGGTCAATTCAATTGTGAACTGTCAATGACACTTAAGCTTAACATTAAGGAAATCTATTTGCACGGATATCCACAAGAAACTCCGGCATAAGTAAAAAAGAGTCGCAAAATCTGCGACTCTTTTTCATCTCAAGCTTGTCTACAGCATTGAGCTTACAGCATAGCTTTCAACAAACGCGCCATTTCTGACGGGTTTTTAGTGGCCTTGATGCCGCATTCTTCCATGATGTCGAGCTTGGCTTGTGCAGTATCAGCACCACCAGAGATCAACGCGCCAGCATGGCCCATGCGCTTGCCCGGAGGCGCAGTCACACCGGCGATGAAGCCAACGACCGGCTTCTTCATGTTGTCGCGTACCCAGTAAGAAGCGTTGGCTTCATCCGGACCACCGATTTCACCGATCATGATGACGGCATCAGTGTCTGGATCATCATTGAACATCTGCATGATGTCGATGTGCTTCAGACCATTGATAGGGTCACCACCAATACCAACAGCAGAAGACTGACCCAGACCCAGCGCAGTCAATTGACCCACTGCTTCATAAGTCAACGTGCCGGAACGGGAAACCACGCCGATACGACCTTTACGGTGGATATGGCCTGGCATGATACCGATCTTGATTTCGTCTGGAGTGATCAGACCTGGGCAGTTAGGGCCGAGCAATTTTGTCTTGCTGCCGGACTTTGCCATGCGGTCTTTCAACATCATCATGTCACGGACAGGGATGCCTTCAGTAATGCAAATTGCCAGGTCCAGGTCAGCTTCAACAGCTTCCCAGATGGCAGCAGCTGCGCCTGCTGGTGGAACGTAGATCACGGAAACTGTCGCGCCAGTAGCTGCTTTCGCTTCAGATACGTTAGCAAAAATCGGGATGCCTTCGAAATCTTCGCCAGCTTTTTTCGGATTCACGCCAGCGACGAAACAGTTTTTACCGTTTGCGTAATCGCGGCACATGCGAGTATGGAACTGGCCAGTTTTGCCAGTGATACCTTGGGTGATGACTTTAGTGTCTTTATTGATCAGGATGGACATATCTGTTCCTTGCGATTATTAAGCTTGAGCTGCAGCAGCTGCAACAACCTTCTGTGCTGCTTCTTCCATCGTGTCAGCCGCGATGATAGGCAGGCCAGAGTCAGCCAGCATCTTCTTGCCGATGTCTTCGTTAGTACCCTTCATACGCACAACCAGTGGTACTTGCAGGGAAACTGCCTTGGATGCAGTGATCACGCCTTCAGCGATCACGTCACAACGCATGATGCCGCCGAAAATGTTGACCAGGATGGCTTTCAGACCTGGGTTTTTCAACATGATCTTGAAGGCTTCAGTCACTTTTTCTGCTGTCGCGCCACCACCTACGTCGAGGAAGTTGGCTGGTTCGCCGCCGAACAGTTTGATGGTATCCATCGTTGCCATCGCCAGACCAGCACCATTCACCAGGCAACCGATATTGCCGTCGAGGGAGATGTAAGCCAGGTCAAATTTGGAGGCTTCGATTTCCGCTGGATCTTCTTCATCCAGATCGCGGTAAGCCACGATTTCTGGTTGACGGAACAATGCGTTCGCGTCGAAATTGAATTTCGCATCCAGTGCGATAACCTTGCCGGAGCCTGTCAAAATCAAAGGATTGATCTCAGCCAGGGAACAGTCAGTTTCCATGAAGGCTTTGTACAAACCTTGCAACTGTACGCGTGCATCAGCGATGGACTCTTCAGGCACACCGATTTTGCGGGAGATGTCGTCAGCTTCAGCATCTTGCAAGCCAGCAGTCGGGTCGATTGCCAGGTTGTGGATCAGTTCTGGATGTTTTTCTGCCACTTCTTCAATATCCATACCGCCTTCGCTGGAGGCCATCAAGACCACGCGCTGACTAATACGGTCAGTGACCATACTGACATACAGTTCTTTTTTGATGTCCGCGCCTTCTTCGATCAACAGGCGACGAACCTTTTGACCTTCAGCACTAGTCTGATGCGTGATCAGTTGCATGCCCAGAATCGCGTCAGCGTATTCACGCACTTGTTCCAGGGATTTAGCGACTTTCACGCCACCACCCTTGCCACGGCCACCAGCGTGTATCTGTGCTTTAACAACCCAGACTGGTCCGCCCAGCGTTTCAGCCGCTTTGACAGCTTCGTCAACAGACAGGCATGGAATACCGCGTGGTACTGTCACTCCGAATTTGCGGAGGATTTCTTTACCCTGATACTCATGAATTTTCATACGACTTCCCTTCAGACACTGAGGTATAAATAATTAAACAAACAAACTAGCTGGGTGATTTCGCGTCAGGCGGTGCTTTTGCCCAACGCGGGTAATATTGAACAACCGCCGGCCCGTCAGTACGAAGGGCGTGACAGCGATCAAGTTGAAAAGGTTGCTGCGCCTGCTGGCCACGATCGGTGGCCCCGTCGCGGGTATCGATCACATCCCCGGCAAAAGCCTGGACAGCAGCAGTCGGTAGAATTTGTGCCATTTCCGTCAGATGGGTGCAACCATGCACACCAGCCATGCGCTCTTTCACGCCCTGGCGGAACTGCCGTAACAAATTCAAACCGATGAGTTTTTTATAATCTGGAGTAATGACTTCGCAATAGCCAGGATAAGGTACAGCATCCGAAAACGCTTCCACATCAACGATGGTCAATTGCAAGTCTATGGTAATGCGCAGGCTGAGATCATGCAGCGCGCTGCCATTGGGGCGCACGCCGGATGCGAGGGTAATATCGCGGGGCTTATAGTCAGTGATACGGGCGTCAAGATCCCACAATCCGTCATCGCGCGCGAACGCTTCGATCTGGATAGTACGCGTGTGCTTTAAGGCGCGTCTGTTGGTTGACGAAGATAAGGGCATCATGCCTGCTGGCGGCTAAACCGGAATACTCAATAAATAGCCACAATTGCGTGTCGTTACCGCAGCTTCTACGATAACAGCCGCTCCTGCGGCCCTGCAAAAAAACCAGCAGAGTTTAGCACAGACCAGCCGCGAACTCATCATATGACTACAATTTAAGCAGTTTTCTGAGTATGCTAATGCAGAAATCTAAGCAGAAAATTAAGTTTTTTGTGGTTTGGCAAGCGAAAACATGGCGATGATGAGATAAAAGTCTGCTCTTGCAATACCGACAAGCAATTGAAAGAAGCACTTAAGCATGTCGTAAATTGTTGTCTATTTCAAAGTCCAGTCCAAAGTTTCTGCTTCAAAAGGAAGGACTGGACTCGTCAATTTAGGACTTATCAGTTCTAAACCTGAGCTTCAATGATGTGAATATCCTCCCCTTCGTCATTCCTGCGCAGACAGGAATCCATCGTATTAACACCTGTAGAGCCAAATCTGCCGCGATCTTGCTCAGGATTTCTGAATTCATGCAAATAAATCAAGAATAAACAAAATCAAGCAACGCCGCTGAACCCCAGCCTGCGCTGAGGCGACATGATGGCAACTGTGAGCATGTTGAAATGGCGAATACTATTCATCATCTTCATTATCTTCATCATTTTCATCACGCGACACCCGCATCGCCGCCTGCGTCGCCCTGCTGGAAAACCCCCTTTGCTGCAAAAACGCCGCCTGCTTCATTTTTTCCTGATGATCCTGCGGCGCGTGCCGGAATTTCCTGTGCAAGACCTGAACCGCCCTCTCGACCTCAGATTCTTTTAACTCTTCCTTCACGTTCTCTATATCCTGCGCATCCAGGCCATGGCTTTGCAGCTCCGCCAGAATACGGTTATTGCCAAACCTAGCCTGCCGCCGGTTCACCAACGATTCAGAAAAACGCTCGCCAGACAAATACTTTGCTGCTTCCAAAAAGTCCAGGACAGCGCCAACATCGTCGCCCTCCTCCACATAACGCGCCAGTTTGCGCTCCAGCTCCATGCGGCTATGTTCACGCATGGACAAATAACGCAAGGCACGGGCTTTCAGACTAATGGTGGGTTTCTTCATACTTTAAAAGCGAAAATGCCGGTTGGTAGCTACCAACCGGCATGATTCAAGACGATGTCGCTAACAGTGAGCTACAGCTTATTCAGCCGTTGCCGCTGCTGGCATTAACAAAGGGACGCCCAGATGCAAGCGTACTTTGTTTTCAATTTCAAATGACAACTCAGGGCGCTCTTTCAGATAAGTACGTGCATTGTCCTTACCCTGACCGATACGTTCGCCATTATAGCTATACCAGGCACCAGCTTTTTCTATGATCTTGGCGTCGGCCGCCAGATCCAGAATCTCACCTTCGCGTGAAGTACCTTCGCCATACATGATGTCAAAGTGAGCTTCTTTAAATGGCGGGGCCACCTTGTTCTTGACTACCTTGACCTTGGTTTCATTGCCCACCACTTCATCACCAGACTTGATAGAGCCAGTGCGGCGTATATCCAGACGTACGGAAGCATAAAACTTCAGCGCATTACCGCCTGTCGTCGTTTCAGGACTACCAAACATCACACCAATCTTCATACGAATCTGGTTAATAAAGATCACCAGAGTATTGGTACGCTTGATACTGCCCGTCAGCTTACGCAAAGCCTGGGACATCAGACGCGCTTGCAAACCAGGCAAGGAATCACCCATATCGCCTTCAATCTCGGCGCGTGGCGTCAATGCCGCCACCGAGTCGATAACCACCAGGTCAACACTGCCGGAACGCACCAGCGCATCAGTAATTTCCAGTGCTTGTTCACCTGTATCTGGCTGTGAAATCAGCAAATCAGACAGATTCACACCCAATTTTTGAGCGTAACCAACGTCCAAAGCATGCTCAGCATCGATAAATGCACAAGTACCGCCCAGTTTTTGCATTTCAGCAATCGCCTGCAGCGTCAATGTGGTTTTACCAGAAGATTCAGGACCATAAATCTCGACAACACGGCCACGTGGCAAACCACCGACGCCCAGCGCAATATCCAGACCCAGAGAGCCAGTAGAGACAACCTGTACCTCTTCCACCACTTCACCGTCGGCCATACGCATCACCGAACCCTTACCAAACTGCTTTTCTATCTGTGCCAGAGCTACTGCAAGTGCCTTTGCTTTTTCTGAGGCATTTTCTGGTTTCTTATCGTCCATACATTCTTTCATTCAATAAGCGGCGGGTGGAAAAAGGAATACAGGCTTAATTTCCTGCGATTTGCAGTACTGTATAAAAAAACAGTGATTTATGCAAGCGACTTTTTACATTGATTGCTGAACAGGGGATTTTACAGCGAAGGGCTGATAATTATCTGATAGTTATTTATTTGACAAAATTTGTCGATTTTCATTTAACTCTGAATTTTTCTCGCTTAACTTTGAATTTAATATTATGTATCCTCACCTCGAATGCGAGACATCCTTTGCGAACGCTCGCTCGGAGACGGCCTATCTGTCAAGAAAGACTGTTGCGCTTCTTCCCAATGCCAGATGACGCTAGCTCATAGAACGGCAGTCCCCTAATTATTTCTCCAATCACATCGAACGATTTATAGAGGCAATGATGGTTGGGTAAAGTCTTAACTCTCTCCGATAGCTCACCTAGATCTGCTGTCAGTCCAAGTGCGCCTAATTCTGCAGCTGTCACGTTTGGTACTTTATGGATAAACCAGGTTAATAAAGGTTCTCGATAATCATTACCTGCTGTCTTGAAGTGACGTAAATATTGAGATGCCAGGATAATTCCTGCTCCGAATTCCCTCCCTTCGACCAATAACTTACGTAGAACGTCGAAATCGTAGCGCATGATGTTATGTGCCTCGTCAACTAAGAGATAAGAATCAATCACTCGGAGTTGTGGTTCGGTGCCAATAAATGCACGCTTGGGCGTCTTTAACATATTCTCGTAAAACATATTCAATAAGATTGCAACGAGCATATTTTTGCTCCTATCATCTTGCCCCATTGCATCGAGCGATATAACCACAACACCGTCTAGAAATTGATCAAATGGAATAGTTTTTTTGGGATCGCGCTCAAAAATTTCCATATCGACTAAGTCGTCAATAATGGCCATAGGCGAGTCTGATTTCCCAGCTAACAATTTCTTGTATTCAGCGTGGATATCATAAATAGTAGGTACTTGATTTAAAGCATTCGCAGAATCATACGCGTTGCGAACAGCTCCCTTGAGTTTGTCACGCTGGACAGGCCCTATACCTGTGTAAACTTTGTCGAGGACATCAGCAAAGAAACGGAATCGATCCAGCCATGGAGCAGCAGATTCGGCTATGGACGCCGTATCAAATAAATTAAGTGGTAGCCGCATTGGCTTGACGACCCGGGCCCCAGTAGCTGCAACGAATTCCGCGTTGCTGTAATCACGTTTATAGTCAAAAATCAAAAACCGTGGCTTAATCCCGCGATTTTCTTCTCTCGCAGTAGCGATCTGGGCAATCAGTGATTTCAATAATTGCGTCTTACCTGTTCCTAAATCACCCACAACGCCAATATTAAATTGGCTAAGTCGTGTATCAGAGATATTGAGTGAAATGGTTCTAGATTCAAAACCATCAACACTCTTACCGACAGAAAGTAGAATGCCTGGACTTGCTTTATCATGCGCGGACTCTAATTCTACTTTCCCCGGATTCAATGACAACCTAGGCTGATCAATTGAATCCTCATTTATCTCCTGCTCATAGATCGGGTCTAGCGGAACAAGAATATCTTTGAGCTTAGTTGCTCTGTTTTCAGGTACTCCAGTATTGTTTTTAATTTCAGTGCTTTCCATCTTGTGGATGCGAGGCAATAAATCCCAATCAAGGACTTTAGCCCGAACGTTCGAATAGAAATCGATAGGGTTCCCCGCTATCATAAGAGCAGCATCTGTATTTGAAATTACGATAGTTTCCGTGAATCCATCATTGTCATGATCACGAGGCAAACTTTGAGGCGTGCTATCAATAACTATAAGGCGACCGCGTCTATCTATGCTAGTTGAAGGTCTCGGTCCAAGGATCGCCGCGGCAATGCGCTCATGATACATAGCCCAACGCGCAGCCTGGTTCGTAACGCTCTGATGTTGACTGTAGACTCGCATCCCAAACCCAATCATGGACAGCAGGAGATGTTGGAACGCAAGTCGCCAAATGAGTGAGTTCTCAGCTCGTTTTTGCATCTCCAAGAAAAGTGATGACAATGCCCGTGCTTGCGCAAGTGCCTCATTTGCTTCGCCTCCCCCCATTGTGCTGCCTTGCCTGCACTTAACCTCGATAGGTGTTAACTGCAAACGAACATCGATACTACCAAGATGTATCCCAACCACTAGAAGATCGGGACGTGATAGTGACATCTCACCACGATCCTTACCAAGTGAGCGAGCTATATCCGCCAAGTAACCACGGAACGGATCGACCGGAATGATAACGGCAATGTTGACGTCCTCAGGTGATCCCGAAAGAATTGGAATAAGGCTATCCAAGTTGCCAGTAACTCGAAATTGATCCTGTAGAAGTCGAACTGCAAGGAACAACCCTAGGTCACCTGTAGCACCAGTGTCATCACCGGACAAGCCCCGAACAGTCGGGATTCCTCGTCTCGCTACCTCAAGTAATATTTCCTCAACCTTTGAATCATCAATTTGCTTACTGTCTGGTACTATTTCCAGCACCCGTCTTAGCGCGTCTCGATCCGCGTCTCTAACCTGAGCGAGAAGGTAGTATCCGCTCGTATCGCCAGCACGGTGCGAATATGCTGGAAGATCGTAATCCCAAAGGTAGGCACCATTGATCCATCCGCCGAGAAAACATGCAGGATCGATCGCAGATGAAGAGACAGCAACAAAACCAGCTTTTTTTTCTTCCAGCATGCTGGATATTGCATGGACGTTAGGAGCAAACTGAAGTCCAATCTTTTCTAAATTGCTTCCTTCTACAGCGGCGACGCAATTTGCGACCTTATCCGCAAACATATTTCCCGACGATGGCACTGCAACACCTTGCCGTGACTCACTTAAGAAAGCACCATTTAACTGTCTCCTAACCCTATGGCGAATCAAACCTCCAAGACCAAGCGGTGAACGCATCCCGACTGATGTTGATTCAGGCTGAGCAGAATCTAATTGGGCTATGATACCAAGATCTGGTCGCGATCCCTGAGGTTGCCTTTCGAACCATCTAACCCTATTTGCCGTGTCCTCTGAGAGGTTGGCGATCGTTGCTTGATCCGGTCGAGAACCAACTACTCGTGTGTCAAACACTTCAAGTATCCTAGGCCCTACACCATCATAGTAGGTTGTGGTTTCTCCAGTTCCAAATCGCCGAGAACACCAACTTGCTAGTCCTTCGTTGCAGGCGTCCGTAGAGCCTCCAGTGCTAGAGACAACGAGACTTACAACAGGCTTCGCAGCAAGCAGACTAGATACGTCTTCCAGCGCACGAGCAACTTGAGCCGGACTAAATCCACTTGATATTCCACCAACAATCAAACCAAAATTGCTATCAAATGGTGCTTGTTGCGATCTTTCTGCAAGTTGTCCAAGTCGTGAGCCGTTCCAAAGTACAGACCAATAATCAGAACTGCACTCTACGGAAAGGAAGTCAATTCGATCTATGCCTTGCGGCCCTCCTGGCGACTGAAGTGACATTGTAAGCAGGTCGGGAATACAATCTGGATCAAGAATGCTAGAAGCTGGACAGGGGCGAGCGTCTGGCCCCTCGATTTCATCGAATAGAACCTGTTGCGCTAGGCAATGCCAAGCGAACCTAAGCGGGTGCAAAGGTGAGAGGATTATGGCATCAGGAATTCGCGATAACGTTCGTCCTCCGACTTCTCTACCACATACAGCTATAGCATCCACCCAACATGCAACCTCCCAGTCAGAGGCAATCCACGATCGATAAGAATCGAGATACATTTCTACGATATCGCGAAACTCTGGATCTCGTGAAATCCAATTCCCTAGCGGAGCAGCTTCTATAAGGCCAGTCTGGTCTACCGTCATACGTACCCGCTCAGCAATCTTCTTTCTGGCTTCGATGAATCCAGTTGGAGGCTGGAATGATTCTGCCTTAGGCCTAGGATCGTGTAGAAATTTGGCTTGAGATAGAATACGCCCATCCATGGTGTCCCAGTTTGGTGGCGCCCATTTTGTTGCGTAGTCGTCTGCCAATACAAGTGGTAGAAACGATTTGGTAACGTTTTCCTCTTCGAGCATCCATAACTGCAAACTGGACAGCCGCGCATGACGGTCTAGTTGAACTACGGCCTTGGAATCAAACTTTTCTAGATGTTGTCGATTAAGTTTGATGAGTCGCTCGAACTCGCTACGACAACCTTCTTCCCTCGTTTCCTCGCAATCGATATAAACTCTACATACCTCAGTACCTGCACGCCCAAGTGGAAGAAAAGTGATTTCGAGCTGGTATTTTCCATCAACCTCGACCTCAATTTGATATTCACCTGCTCTTATTTCGCGTATCAATAACGGTTGTTGTTCTTCATCTCGGATCTCCGCAGCATCATCAAGTACACCGATTGCTTCAACGATATTAGCTCCAACCGGCGCTAATATAAGCAACTCATATCGTCCCGATCCTGGTAGCGACAATGCAGACTCCCAATTCACTCCCGCATTATTTTTACGAGGCTTCTTAGGGGGAGACAATTTGTTGGCAACTCTACATGTTACGAGAATGCCAGGATTCCAACTGGCAATCGAGATAACTTTTGCTATCGCAGGTTTTTTCCCATCGCCGACGACCTTGTAGGTAATCGGGGATTTCTGCCCACTAGAGGGTGGCATGTCGCTTAAAATTACCGTGCCGTCAACTTGGAAAGCTGATTGCGACTTCCCAAACGAGCCACCAACAATCATGACCTCTATTGGGTTACCGATTTCTCCTTTTCCAATTACTATGGACAGCTCCACTTTATCTTTAACTATCGCAGGCATACCCCGGACAATTGGAAGCATTGGATTCGAGCAAATGACGGATAAGTCACCAACGGTCTCATTTAGGTCTTCCGATAACAATTCTGACCAACACTCAGTCGTCAGTGTCTCCCACCATGTCGGAGGACTAGAAATTTCAAGCATGTCTGAAGGCAGGTAGAATGCTTCAGTTGCCCGCTCGAAAGCGGTAGGCACCTCGCATGTGGACTGAATATGCGACAAGAAGACTCCAAGTTGCGCCTTAATTGCATCGTTTGTCGTTGCTCCAATACGGTCGACTCCAGTCTTGAAACCATCAGCAAGTTCCGTTGCCATCTGGGAAAGAACGTCCAATTGAGACTTGGCGGAAAGTCCGCCGTGTTGCATTGGAGGCACACCGCAAGCAAGGGAAAGTGCGGTTCCGGCAGGCATCTGCATAGCATTGTCTTTAATGCTGTAAATGCGCGAAAGGAGACGCCAAGCAGCACTCCTGTTACCCTCATCCCGCTCCATTTCATCCACTGCGGCGGCAGCGTGCTCGACGAGTTGCCGCGCATCGGCCAAGGATTCTTGAGTAAAGCCTGCGTCTTCCAATCCGCCCGTCACCAATCGCTGGACGAAGCCATTTTCCCACCACTCTTCGAAAGTAGCATGCCCCCCGTTGCTGGCTGCAGTCATTCCGAATTCATCTGTAGTTGATGCAACAGATCTATTGTTATGCTGACCAGGCGGAACGAGGGCAAGAAAACTAGGGCTATTGGGGTCATTACGAATATGGAGTAAATGACTTTCATCACATTTTCCAGAAATGCCGATGCCTGGATTCGAACCAAACATTAAACGATGAGGCATTTGAAGGAGAACTGGCAGATTTAAAGAGGCTTCCTTCTTGGAGTTTGAAATATCCCCGATATTTGCCAAGTCAGCAAAGACTGCTTCTAGAATATCCAATGGCGGTCCATGAAAAATAAAGCGAGACTCAAGTTTGTTACCATTTCGTCCTTGTGTTGCTTCTTGCACCTTCTCACGGATGATTCGAGCAAGCGCTTTAGTAAGTTTGTTCATTTATTTGTTTACCTCGGTTGCAGGGAAAGGAGGCAGCAGTAACATGCCGCTTTCAGCATCTGGACTATCTAGAACGAGCCCCAGCATTCTAAGCTGATGGCCTAAATCATTCCTTGTAATGTCATGACGATCAACCGCTATTCCGTATTCAGCTAGATGTTGGCCCAAGCGATGGATAGAACGAGCCCCTCCCATTCCCGCGAGCGCACAATGAACTAACGCTAAAACAGCGACAGGTCCCAAGGAAACAACCCATGGACTTGACGGATAGGGGCCTTTTTTCTTAAGAATATAACCTTGGTCATACCCTCTCAAAAGCTGTACAGCTGTCTGTCGCTGTCCGAGCAAATGTCTCGCGAATTCCAGAAGGTTCGCGCCGATACCTTTCTTGCAATTCAACG
Organism: Undibacterium sp.; assembly: GCF_030683615.1. Classification (NCBI taxonomy): domain Bacteria; kingdom Pseudomonadati; phylum Pseudomonadota; class Betaproteobacteria; order Burkholderiales; family Oxalobacteraceae; genus Undibacterium; species Undibacterium sp. The sequence continues at coordinate 41,519 of NZ_JAUXQE010000034.1, read as the reverse complement.
CTCGCGCTTCCTGCTCGCGAACATCGAGAAAAATCCCTTTTACGTCGAGAGCATTCAAAAGTGAAAGATTGGAATGGATATGTTTACATAAGTTCGCTATTCCGCTACTTGAACTCATATCGTCGGTATATGGTTCACCAACCTGCTCCAAGGCCCATAACGTAGTATTAATTCCCAGACGGGCTGTAAGGTAGCCTGAAGTCTTATCCTTGAGGTTATTAAGAGCTTTTCCCCCGTAAGTCATATATTGTGGTTTCGTGGGAAATATAGCTTCTCTTACTGCTGCCTCGTTAGTAAGCCCTCTGTTTTCTAATGCTTCAGACAAACTACGCCAAATTCTAGCTTGCACATCGCAGAGCCAAGTAACATGTGTGACAGCGGCTAGACGAAGTATTGCCTCTAGCAAACTAGTCCATTGCCGGCGTGTCATTGCATCCTTTGCTAAGATGATTGCGCGAAGATCCTTGACGAACTGCCGAGCAGGAAGAAATTTGATTGCGTGAAAATCCTCTTGTGCCAAGTGAGCGACATTTGTCGGGGAAACTGATACAAATTTCCACTCAGGGCTGCAGTCCCAAGCTGATGCTTCCTCCTGAAGCCATCGTGCAAAGATATCATCGCTTTTAACGACACTTAGGGCGGAGTACAAGTCGTGCCACAATGCCAAAGCAGATTCATGGTCTTGTGATCCAAGCCAAACCATGCGCCGTATTAAACTGCCTGCAGGCCATGAATTGCTACTCAATCGAGCCGACCCCGAAAAACTTGCCGTACCTGGCACCAAAGGCGTTACTTGAAGAAACCGCTTAGATGATTGATTTGGAAGCTTAGGGCTTTCAAGTATGCCATGTAGCACCGTATTCCAGGTGTCGACTCCTACCGTGGCATCTTTTGGAGAGGGCAGATGTTTATCACGAAGTTTTTGTATCCTCTTGTCAAGGTCGCGCCCTGCCTGCGGAACCCCTCCTTCACTTATGCTCTCGAATCCTATTGTTCGATACAATGAAGCAACGAGTACTTCCGAACTTGCATATTCTGGTGCTGGGCTAATGGCAAGAGCTGAATCTTTGTACGCGGGATGGGAGTGCTCACGTTTCCAAGGTCCTTGTTTAAAATCAGCTAATGTCATACGCTACCCTTTCCTGTAACTGCCATAAATCCATTCCAAGAAGTACCTATTTCAGTCCCATCTGCACCAATATGGATCTGTGCATCCACAAGGACCTCTGGATCACGAACGATAGGGCCAGACAATCTAGCCCTTGTCGTGTCTAGTAGCGCAACTACAGTCCGTGGCAAAGAGGCAGGCGACAATCCCCGCTCCAGTTCCTTGACAGCCTTGTAAAGGTCGTAAGTCAACGCGATAGGTTGTATGGAGGATCCAGAACCCACCTGCAAGAAACAAATCGGAGAAAGTGGACGCCCCGTCATCATTAGCGGCAAGGCTCTGACCTGTCTTGGCTGCACAACTAAAGTGGCTTGGCGTTGTAATGGCGGTAAAGGTTGACCAAACGTGGTAGTAAGTGAAACCTTGAAGACTTGGCCATCGTTCAAGAGATCCTTGACTTGTTTAGCTACCTCGTAAAGTTTATTTCCATTTTGGTCTTCTACGACCTGTTGAAAACTTTGCAAAATTGCTGCGTCTGCTACGACTGCCGAACGAGTACAAATACTTCGCCTTACAAGTCTGCAAGCAAAATCCCTGAGCATGCGTTGAATACGACTAGCAGCTGTAGGTTTCTTGCGACGGACTAAAGGCATAGAAAGTAGTAAATCGGCTTTTGCAAGTCGCTTTAACAATTCAAGCTCGTTTGGTGCGAGCACCTGATGTTTACGAATAAAATCCAAGCCATCGCCAAGTGAACGACTGAACCGGGTATCCAGATCTGCAAGAGTAATTTTTTTTCGACTACTGACAGCGACTTCCGTATCTGGGCTTGCGAGCGCAGGATCCAGCATTTCCGCTAGACCTTCCAACAATGACGAAATCGTTGCAGGCAAGTACGGGTCCTTGCGGCCTTGGAGGAAATAGGTAAGTCCATCTAGAGTTCGAGTCTCTTCAATATTCTTTTCAAGACTAAGATCCTTCAGATCTTGACGTAATGAATTCGCCGCATTTTTTTCCCAACGATGAAACAGGGCCTGCTGATAACTAGAGGTAGCCAAATGAAATATAGCTGTCAAAGCGGGCTTCCTTGGATTTTTAGCAAGCAGAATTTGTTTATCTAATTCAACTAAATACTTCGCCCAATCGCAAGGGCTACCTTTATGGCCGTCTCTCGCAGGATGATGGCCCGCAAGTAAATAGGACACAAGTGAAAACAAATCTCGAAAGCTCCACCGCTTACCGCTAGCTAACTCGTACCATCTTAATATCTGCAAAAGAGCTGCACGATGCTCGTCGCGAACAAGAAGGGTTTGACTATAGCAAAAAGGGCAGCTAGTGCCCGCTGGACATGCGCCTGATGCTAACCATTCAGTCGGCGCTGTAGCATACCTAATTAATGCCATAGCGGCAGAGTGCGCCTCATTGTCCATACCCACAAGCAACGATTCAGCATCCATTGGCCAAACTGCAACCGCGGGAAATCCAGCAAGAGGCCAGCATGAAGGCGCAGTAGCAGAAAGACTAACTGCACGGGTAATTGCTTCTAGCAAAATACTGGCTTTATCCAACCTATTATCGATGGCATTAATCAATGCATCATCAAGCACGCCTCGATTTACACAACACAAATAGTAGTTAGTTTCGGACGCCTGCAATAGATCATTGAGCTCCTCAATTAACAAGGACGGCGCGTCTCGCCCTTCGTTCCCTGCCGTAACAGAGGCGTCCTGCACGATATCAAGCCGCAATTGCTTACCATTAAGTACCAGGCTTCCTGTATCGATTTGCACGACTCTTGGCACAGCCTGTCCGGACGATGGATGAAAGTCCTGCGAAAGTTTTTCTATTAGCTTGCCTTCACAGAAGAGTCGCTGATCCAAGCATTTGATTGTATGTTCGATTGCTTCGGTTTTTCCATTTCCGGGCCCCCCAACCAAAAGCAAGATCCTTGGCGTCCCGGCATGTCCAGATGCAACATCTGTCGCCCAAGACTCAAGCTTTGCAATCAAGCTCGTACGAAGTAACTCCTTACCAGGTCGACCGCTATTCGAGTCGAAGAGTCGTTTGACTCCGCCAGAGTGATGGCCTGCCCACTCAATCAGTTCCCTTGGAAACCGCGAGACTGCTTCTGGACTCTCTTGCAATTTTTTCTCCTGAAAGGTGTGATTAATTAATATTTTTCGATGCTAACAAACGCGGCCAATTTTCGTTGGCAAGACTTAAAGGGCAATGCTTTTGTCTACATTATCAAAGCAACAATGTCGAAATTTGCATTCATGACGTGGAGCATTTCCCGTACCATATTGACTGCAATATTTGCAACCAAGCAGACAATCCATTCAAACCATCGGTTCTTAACGAAATCTCAATAGCAATGAGGCAGCAAAAATTATCTTTATTGCATTAATTTCTAATAATTAGAGCATTGATGCCATGCAAGGTAAACACTGACATTCTAAATACATGGAATTTGATCGATTATTTAGTCATACGATAACTCAAAAATTTATGAATTTTACAAGACTATGAAGCTTCAACGTGTTAATTAGAACTTTTTTATCTTGGTAAGTTATGTTTTTTTATAGCGCTACAGAAATGTTCTCGTAGTCCTGGTGCAGTTTCCGAATTCGTGTCAAAATTGTGCGCTGGCGCAGGATCAAAAATCTACCGTAACAGGAATACCTTGAAACATCCCACTACACTAAAATTTATCGACGCATTCGCGGGCTGTGGCGGGTTATCGGTTGGTTTAATGGCTGCTGGGTGTGAAGGCATTTTCGCAATCGAAAAAAGCCCACTAGCATTTGCTACACTTAAGCACAATTTAATTAATAACGGAGACTTCAATTTTACTTGGCCGAAATGGTTACCACCACAAGCGATGACATGTGAAGATTTGATTGCTACATACGATAACAAAGTTGGTGAATTAGCTGGACAAGTAGACCTCATAGTCGGTGGACCGCCGTGCCAAGGATTTTCAACTGCAGGGAAACGCAATCCTGCAGACCCGCGCAATAAAATGACAGAACAATATTTAGCTTTAGTTGGATTGGTCAAGCCTCGTTTTATAGTCATTGAAAATGTTGCGGGCTTTAATATGAAGTTTGAGAATCAAGAAAATACCGAAATTCTAATGGGGAATGCCAAGAAAAAATCCTATGCAGAATACATCGCCACACGACTGAAGGAATTAGGGTATGAAGTTTCAGCGGGTCTAATAAATTGCGCGGATTTCGGCGTGCCACAAAACCGTCAACGTTTTCTAATGATATGTGAACGCAAAGATCATCAATTAGAGACTCCCAATCTATTTATGAAATTGAAGCAGAGTCGCCTCACATTTCTAGAAGAGAGAGGTCTACCTACTGATCGGCCAGTTAGTACCAAGGAGGCCATTTCGGATCTTGAGATCAGCGGAAGGGAATTAGTTCCGTGCGAGGATTCGACGGCTCCTGGTTTTAAGGAAGCACCTTACATTCAGCCTGCCGTACCAACAAAATTCCAAGCCTTAATGCGTAAGTGTGCGCAAGGCACAGCCCCAAACAGCCGACGCCTTCCAAGACACAAGCCAGAAACCATTAAATATTTTAGCCTTGTTCAATCTATTTGCCGCCCAGGGTTTTGTTTATCCATCGAAGAACGAAAAAAAGCAGGCACACGTAAGCATTCCACCACGGTCCTGCATCCTGGCTTACCTGCACCGACAATTACGACGCTCCCTGATGATATCGTCCATTATAGCGAGCCACGAATCCTCACTGTGCGGGAAAGCGCACGACTGCAATCGTTCCCTGATTGGTTTTCTTTCCAAGAAAAATATACTACCGGCGGCAAACAACGAAAACAAGAATGCCCGCGCTACACTCAAGTTGGCAACGCTGTTCCGCCGTTATTGTCTGAGGCCATTGGGGAAGTACTGCTTGCTCGACTTGAATCATTGAATGAAAGCCAAAAAAATCTTTCAAGTATTAACTATAAAAAATCAAAAAGAAAAGACAAAATGGATGCTATCAAACCATAGATTAATGATTGTTCGTCGCACGATCATCCGCAATCCAATGCAGGTTTTTCTGGTTTCCTCAATACATTTACCGATCTTTCTAGCGTCAGAGAAAAACTCGTTCCGAATTTCCAATGCATTTTAAAAACCTAGCCTTCTGTACCGCAATATACCAAATTGTAAGCATTAAGTAGAGATTACGACGAATGTTAAAGCCAATGCCAACCTGGCAGCGATATGAACGGTTAGTTGCTCGCCTTGTGGCCGATCAACTATCCACGGCTTATTGCGTTACACCAAATGCTAAAGTAGAAGGGAAACTGAGTAACCAACAAAGGCAAATCGACGTCCTCATTGACTCACGGCATGATACTGATAATCGAACACGCGTGATTATTGACGCAAAAATGCATAAACGTCCGGTGGATATTAAGGAAGTCGAAGCCTTTCAGGGACTAATGAATGACGTTGGTGCAACACATGGATACTTGGTCTGTCCGAACGGCAGCACATCAGGAGCCGAGCGGAGAGCGCAGGAAGCTATATCAATTCGTTTACTGCCTCTTGACCGATTAGAAAATTTTGATCCTTCGACTTGGCCGAGCTGTTTACATCCGGCCTGCAAGAAAGGTCGAGTTTTTTGGGATGGCTATCCAACAATAGATATGACTATTGCATCAATCAATAGCAAAAAGGCAAAAAAACTAAAGTAATTTCATATATTCACTACGTCGGGAAGTGTGATCAATGCAGTCGGTTCCACGTTAAATGCCTATCCTGTGGAGATTTTTTCTCCCCTTCGTGCGATCCGGAAGACTACGCTATTCAATGTAAATGCCGTCTTCCTTGGTTTTGGCTTGCATCAATTGAGGAGGACGAAAATGGGCATCGATCTGCGGAATTGCACTCAGTTAGAGGCTTTGGTCAAATATCAACCGTTGATCGTCGTTCTTTTTAAACATCCAATGTACCTTTTATCGTATTGCAATACTTATATATGAGCTTGAGTTGGGTTATAAATCGATTTTTGCGTCAACGACAACTGATCAAGCCCTTTTTACTAAATTGCCCTTGACAATCGATCCGTGCTTCACATATTGAATTACACTCCACCAGCTCAACAAATTGATGTACTTAAGATCAAGCCTTAAAAAAGCGTGACCGAAATTTTTTTGTTTGACAGCGATATCTTAATCAATGAGAATAGCGATTAGTCGTGTTGATTTCGTCCCGTATCCGGTCTGCAGAGTCGGCTCTTACCGTGGAATGAACGCGACTTTGTCGTTTCCGAAGACTGCCACTATGAAAGGATATCGATATCCTTTGTCCACAAGCACTTAGTTCTGTTTGTATTTTTCAAAAGTCTCAAACGCTTCATAAATACGCCAGGCCAATTCCAGGCGACTTTCATCGGTAAGCGTTTCTTTATTCGCCTGAGCCTGTCGGCCTACCTCTTCAAACGCCATACGAAAGCGATCCCGCATCGCCCTACTCCCCGTGCAATAAACGCCAACCAAGACGTAGCGAATATCAACTCCACTGCGATCCAGAGCAATTAGTGCTTCAGCACTTGGCAACGTTCCACCAGATTCGTATTTTGCAATACTTACCCTTGAAAGACCTGCAAGCTCAGCTAACGCTCCCTGAGTTAACTCGAGTCGTGTTCGCTCCTCCAGCAGCCTTTGCGCCACGCTTACATTCGCCTCATCTGTAGTCATATCACCAACTCTCCCCACTTTCAATTCTTGATTCAAACCCAAAAATAAACTTATAAATACAAATAATCATACATTATTCATACACTTATCACACATAATTCGTACATTACTCATACACATATTTACCAGATATCACTATTTAACTTGCATTTAATTACCTATTAAAATGTCCTAACCATAAAAATCAAATAAAATGAATTTATAGTGAATTATTGACGAAATTATTCATTTACAATAATCTGATGAAAATTTAAATACTTCTTTCAAAACCAAATGTAATCTCATTTAAATTTAAATAAATCTAGATCATGAACCTTTCGCAGGCAGCTATAGACGCAGTCAAGCAACGCTTTTTTGAGCAAGGTATCTGTATTGGGGATTGGGCACGCGCCCATGAATTTGACGCATTTCTGGTATATGCAGTGCTTTCTGGCAGGGCCAAGGCAAAACGTGGTGAAAGTCACCGCATAGCCGTCGCACTTGGATTAAAACCACCACCTGAGCTTTCAAACACGAAAGCTCTTCAAGAAGCCCTCGTGCTTGAATCCGACTCCTAATCAAGAAAATCAATCCCAGACACAATGGAGGAACAAACATGAGCAGATGACTAAATCGAAATAAAAAAGCACCAAGGTCTGCGAAACCAAGGCGCTTTCGTTCCGGGGGTTGATTCCCAGATTTGTATCAACAACTCAAATCTACCTGTGCCATTCGTGCGCGTCAACCCCTTTTTATCATTTTTGTGATCGCGTACATGCGGGCACCGTACCCGCACGCCTGTACGCAGGAGAAATCAAATGAAGAAGGGCATATATTTCCATGCATCAATCCAGCCTCTCTCGCAATCCCAAAAGCTGTGCGAACTCACCTACCACAAGCAGCAACACCCACAGCAAATGGTCCGTTGGTTAACCAGAATAGCCAAAAATACTTTATCGCCTGGCAGTCCTGGACGCGATCACCATAGGCAGCTGAAGTTTCCACTTGCACCATCACTTGTTGCCTTTTCACTTACCAATGGGTACCGCACATGAAACCCAAACGCAAAGTGATTACTAGATCACCCCATCGCACTGTCGGGTTAGTGGCATGTGGCTGGCTACAGAAAGAAGTCATCGAATATGAGAGCCAACTTGAGCGCCGGTTCATCCAGAGGATGCTACTCACTCCAGGTGTAATTCGCATTATCGACCAGCCATTTACCGTGACTTATGGGGAAGAAAAAGACAAATCCTATACACCAGACTTCCTTGTTGAATTTTCTTCAGGAAGGACGCTGATTATAGAAGTCAAGCCGGAAGTATTCGTCAACAAGTCGGTTGAAATGTTTAATAAGGTTTCATCCATTCTCAAACAGCGAACATTTTCATTTCACGTAGTCACGGATGACATGATTGATCACGCAGACCTGCCAGTAAAGATCGAACTACTTCTTCGCTATGCGAGAGGCAGTGTTCCTGATCAAGCCGTACAAGCAGTCCTGGGTGCCATGCAATCGACTACAGAACCAATGTCGATAGCAACCGTCATGCAGATGGCCCAAGTTGATAAAACCGTTGTGTTTCACATGCTCGGCAGGACAATGCTCATTTTCAGCGACGACATCTCCCTAGCAGACGACACGCACATTAAATCTATTTCCAAGGAGACTGATCATGAGGATGTTTGCATTCCAAATTGGCTTGACGCTGCGACGTGGGACCCAAACGCTGGAGTTCGTGCGCAAGATAGATCAAAACAGAATTCAGTTCGAAGACCCGATTACTCGCCAAAATTACACGTGGGATATCGCCAAGGTGACGACTCAGATTTTTAATCATGAATTGTCCGTAGTCGGTGCCGATACGATTTCCAGAACCTCAAGCACAGACGAGGACAAAGGTACTGCCGGATTACTCACAAGTATCGATTCGTTGCCAGAAAAATATAGAAGTGAGCTTGAATTCAGAATCCGAGTGGTCAAATGGATAAAAAAAAATGGCGCATCACGTGGCCAACGCGACGTAATCTCAGGATTATTAAAGAAGTTCCCGCAAGAACCTGGCGAAGGCCACAAGCTACCCACCGCGTCTACTGCAATGCATTGGGTGCGATTGTGGGACAGTTCAGGTGGGAATCCCTCCTCTCTTGTCACCAAGAATTTTGGTAGATCCCGCAAAAAGGCTTTTTCCAGGGAGCAAGAAGCCGAGATTACCAAGGTGCTCCTTAAGGAGTATTTCACACGCAGCCGCCCGACACTCCAGTATGTAGCCATGATCCTGAATCGTCGTCTAAAGGAACTAGCTGGCAATCAGCACGATGTCCGGGGCAAGGAAACCATTAGTATTCCTTCTTTACATAGGCGAGTACTGGAGGTGAATCCCTACATTCGTGATGTCCATCGATTTGGCGCTGCATTTGCGAGAAATCGATGGCGTTATTCATTGAGGGGCCCCGAACCAATTCGAGCACTACAACGCCTGGAGGTTGATCACACCATATTGGATATGGTGGTCGTCGCTGACGGCACAGGAATGCCTCTGGGCCGGCCGGTCATTACCGTAATAATCGACGCATATAGCAGCTACTGTGTCGGTTTCTATATTTCATTTGCAGGGGCGGGCCTCGCACCGGTCCTCAATGCAATGAAGGTCGGATTGATGCCAAAGAGTGCGTACACTGATCACGCTCAGTTTTTACAGCAGACCTGGTATGGATACGGGCTTGGTGAAATGTATGTGGTAGACAATGGGCTTGAATTCCATTCCAGGCAATTTGTGTCAGCCGCCACAGAACTCAATACCGACATTCAATATTGTCCAGTACGACAGCCGTGGCTAAAACCGAATGTAGAACGCTTTTTTGGCGAGTTGGGTAACCATCTCCCGGCACCAGGAAAAGTACTTAAACCAGTTGCAAACAGCCTGCCGCTAGATCCCTCAAAAACTGCATCTATTTCATTCAGCGATTTATGTAAAGGCCTTCTGCAGTATTTCGTTGACGTCTATCCGCTGAAAATTAATTCGAGGACATTAGCTCGACCAATAGACTTGTTTCCAGAAAGCTTTGAACGAACCCCTCCTTCCTTGTTGCCATCCAATCTGGACAGTCTGGGATTGATCGCCGCCAAACAAATAACTCTTACCGTAGGAAACGAAGGAATTGCGATGCCCGGTCTTCGTTTTAATTGCCCAGAGCTGCAGCTTATTAGACGCGAGTTGTCTGTCAAATTTAAAACCCAAGTGAAATACGATCCTGAAAATCTTGGTTTTGTGTATGTCCAGCACCCCAAAACCCTGGACTGGCTCTATGTACCGAATTGCCGACCAGAATACGCAAATAATCTATCCGTCATCCAGCACAAGACCATTCGTGCACATATCAATAACTCCCACATGAGAGCTGGGCATCGTGAAACTTACATGCAAGCAAAATTAGAACTCTCGGAGAAGTGGCTGAGTATGGCACGCGGAAAGACACTGCATCGAGACAATAAGTTGGCTGCCAAGTTCGCAGGACTAAGTAGCGCTCGGTGCCTGCTACCAGAAAATAGTGTTCCTGCTGTTCCACTACCAAGTCAATTCTGCGCGCCAGTTGAGCCAAGGAAGGAAGACATGGTCACTCCTACTTTTGATGCCTACTTATTGGATTGAGGTAACCGCGCATGAATATCGAACAGGTTTCAGAGCAAATTAACGCCACGACAGTAATGCACCCGCAATTCAAAGCTGCATTCGATGGCATATGCAAGCTCGTCACACAGAGTGCCATTTCCAATACGCCATTGGGAGCCAGCGTCATCGCGCCGACAGGCTCTGGAAAAACTCATCTCATTAATATTCTTGTCAGGCGATTTTCCCAAAAGACAGAATTAACCGAACTCGAGAGCACCGCTATCTCGATATCTGCTGCCGCAGCGCCAAGCATAGGTTCGATGATAGATCGCATGCTTCAAACCCTGGGGCATCCCCCTGGAATAAGGGCAACACGTGTACAGGATCTGCGGCAAACAATATTGATGCAAGCTATCAAGGAACGGGGAGTGCGATTCATCATTATTGACGAATTCCAGCATTTATTCAGAGGAAAAGGCAAATTCACCGCATCTGAAATAACCGACTTACTCAAAGAAATCATGGATAAGACCGGGATCCCCGTTTTTGTCTTTGGTACCGACGAACTCGGGGATTTGCAAAACCTGGATACACAATTTGCTTCGCGCATTCCGGCGCGCTATCAGATTCGTCCGTTCTCCTGGGGAGAGGAATGGTTAGGATTCTTGAAGGCGTTCGAGTCGCAAGTTTCGGCCTATGACGTTAGGGTTCTATCAAGCCTGGCAAAAAAACTTCACAGCGCAACACTTGGTTCGCCGCGAACGTTGAAATATTTGATCATCGCGGCCGCAGTCAACGCGATTGAGAAAGGAGCATCAGGTATCAATGAAGAGCATTTTTTAATGGCATTTTCATCGACGTTTGGCGCATCTGCTACTTCAAGCAATCCTTTCAAAAGTAAATGACCCCGACACCACTTCCAATCAAAGCGGAGCCGTTCAGCGACGAATCCTTGATGGGATTTGTATTACGCCTGTCCGAGATGAATCACATGGAGAATATTCAATGGCTCTCTTATATATTCCATGTACAAAGAATTCATCACTTGACTTTGCACCACCTCCCAACAATTGCCTGGGTCTTCGGGTCGCATGCAATCAACTCTCCTGAATACTGCATCTCTTCTGGTAGAGACGGTGGGCAAGTTTTCTTTAATGCCTATGGCCACATCATCAAGAGAAGTTTTCTACTGAGAATGCGTCGCCCTCAGGTGTGTGCAGCATGCTTACAGGAAAACAATTACCTCAGGAAATCATGGGATTTTTCGATGGCATCAGGTTGCTCATTTCATCGCCTGCGACTCATCGACAGGTGCGAAAAATGTTCAAGGAATCTCAGTTGGAATCGTCCGGGCGTATCCCTTTGTACATGCGGCCATGACATTCGCCGAAGTCGGCAGTCAAATACTAGCGAAGAGGCCGCTGCTCTATCAGGCTGGATATACCAGCGTCTTTCTCAACCAATGGTGTGGCAAGCAAGCTCAACCGATTACGAGCCAGTACTTTCATTATTGGACCACTTGACCCTTGATAGTGTCCTTAGAATTGTTTGGGCCACAGGTGTCAAGAAAGTTCCAGATGAGCGCATAGAAGTCGGCACAGGGTCTAGAGTCCTCAGTATCCATAACGCTGAGGACTGTGTAGGCCGCAGTTTGTCACGTCTCAAAGGTGTCGTGCTCAATCAAGATATCTCCGAGATCCGGTCTCTATTCTCTGAGAACATTTTACGTTCACTGATTGACGAAACACATCATGTCGCGGACCAGGTCTTGATTTCACAGCTGCTTTTACAAGGGAAGCGTCGGGAGAATCCGAAAGCCAGCCTGCTTAACTTAAATCCACTTTCACAAATAAGACTATTTTAAGATGACTGATCAATATTTCTTAGTCGCCCCGAAAATCATACCAGGAGAAGCGCTGTCATCTTGGATACATCGTGTTTGCCAATCGCATGGCATCTCGGTCAAACGACTGTATAGCCAAATCAATTTAGATACGCCACAAGATATCGATAGCGAAAAATTTCCTGAGGCCATACTAAATTTGATGTCTATGACGCGGCACGATACTGAAAATTTCCGGCTTGTTAAAGCAGTCAATCGATCAATTGGTTTGACCGAGTCCCTCAGGAAGCAAATAAGGAAGGGAACAGATCACTCGCCAACAACAGCATTTTGCTGGCAATGCTTGAAGACTGATACCACACCTTACTACCGGATCGAATGGAGATTTCATTTTTGGCATACCTGTCCTAAGCATTTGGTCGATATGCTCACCCGATGTCCCTACTGCCTGATGATGCCAAATCTAAATGGCGCTTTACTAGTTTCAAATAATGCAGTTCCAAGCTTGGCATTTTGCTACTCCTGTCAATTTTTCTTTGGAGATTCAAAACAATTGATCCATGCAGAGTTCGATGTAAGCCTTACCGAAAAAATCCAGCTACAGCAAGGCATGATGGCTGGAGTCGTGTATGGCTATTACAAAATCCGGCCATCGACAAAAAGGCTCCCCCTGGAATCAATGTTTCAACTTTACGCTAGCGGCCTCCTATGTCCAGGCATTAAATACAGCAATTCTCAACCTGCTGAGTTGGGGGATGAAATCTTGTCTAGATTTCTAGATTTACTTGATAAACAATCAAGTTTTAAGAATGGGCATGAAGTAAGCCTGCCATGACGAGAAAAAATTAAACTTGAACGAATGTCTCAATGATGAGTAAATCGATTAGACAACATCAATATAGCCGTTGGCACCTCATCATACATAGTTATACCAATCAGTTCCTTAACATTGAGAGGGCCGACAAAACTCAAAAAAATGCCAAAAAGCATCTTTTTGGGAGTTCATCATCCCAATATGACTCGTCAAATTAAATATTGATTTCTCAAACTCTGGGATTTAGTGGTTAGCAAATGGGAAAACAACATTTAATCAACAGCTAAGTGTCGCAAGCAAAAATCGCCTGATCACTTATTTAACTGGCTAGCTGAATAAATTACATGGCTTACTGCCTCTAAAAATAAGGATGCAATTTCGATAAGAAAAAGGCCCCGTAGGGCTTTACCATACTGTTTAGCGCTGACTCAACAGTGGGTCTTCTACTTCAACGAGAGACGCTCCAAAACTACAATTGTTCAGCCGGTCTTCAAGGTCATTAGGAGAAGGAAACTCCATATTCCACTTGCGGTAAATTCCAACTTGATCGGTCCGGTCATATTTATTTATGTGCATATCGGCATATGTGAGGGAAGAAGCATAAAATTCGGCCTTGGGTGATTTTTTCAACGCATTCAGAATTGACTCTGCGACAGACTCACCGGTCCTTGGTTTTATCTCGGCTTTCAGTGTGAATTCCTGACAATTCCGTTGCACGCCAAAGAGCATTCCGCCAAAACTGATTATATTCAGCAACGTGTCCCAGTTGCAGTGTGTAATATCCCCAGGAAAGTTACCATCGCGCAAATACGAATTCGTTATTACGAGGCCAACTACTTGAGTCACTGTATGAGTCGGAGCGGAACCCTTTAACCAATCATTAATCTGAGTCAAGTCTTGTCGAAGAATAGTGCACTGATCTCTGCATTGATCTTCCTTGTCATCAAGTCTCTTTTCCGCCTCTAGAAATTCGTAAGCTTCTGCGGGTGATTGAATCGCAGCAGTTTCAATTACGAAAGCAGTATTCTCAACAAGAATCAACAAGTCAATTTCCTCATCCGGTTTCAATCTTGGACGAAGGCGTGATCCAACATATCTGATGTGCTCTCTATATGGTCCTCTCTCAATCGCAGCGAGCATTTCCTCCTTCATCATTCTTTCATTGACATTTCCCTTTAATTTAAACGACTTGCGAAGCGATTTGTTCATTTTTGCCCAAGCTGATAAAGTCCGAGCGTGATGTACGCCAATCAAGGGCCACCAAAGCAAACAAATTTCCTTGCCCATAGGGAGAATGGGGTGCCCCCACAAAGTCGCCTCCCTAGTTGGCCGAAAGCACAGAAAATCCAAGCATTCGGCAACTTTTTCACGAGGAAGAACCGCACAGTTATTGATTGCAGCTACTATGTCACTCAGTTGAAGCTGACTATCGAGCACTGTAGTAAGCGTTGCTTTGTCTTTTTCGGGATCAAGTGATTGGGCTAGAATGAGAAGCTGCTGCGCCATCAAAGCAAGCTCCCCCCAAATAAGGAGCATTGCAGAAATTTTCAAACCCACTGAGGGATGCACAGTCTCGACGAAATCACGAAGCACTCCATCTTGCAATAATCGGTGAGTACGACGTGCCTTGATGAGTGGTTCACGCTCTTTCTTCGGAATACTGAGGGCGGGGACTGCACGCACAGTCAAACGCCCACCTTCAATGCTGATTTGCGGTATTGATACGTTGCTCGAATCAGAGAATATTTCGAGCGATTCAAATCTTTGAAAGCCCCTCTCCATCAGGATGGAACGACGCGAAAGATCTATTGTCAAACGGCGCGCCAAGTCACTTTTTGTTTCGTCAATCATATATTCTTTGGAATAGGGATTAACTTGAACTTGCGTGCGTAGTGAAACCGCAGATGCCCACATGCGTTGCAGTAAAAAACTATACTGGGATAAATTTAGCAGATTACGTAGTGAATCTTCAATATCCACATATTTGGGCTCTTCAGAACTTAATTTCCCAAATCCAATTTTCTCTATCAATTTCATGGCATTTCCGGTCGCATCAACGACAGCTTCGATCAGCTCCAGGACAGAGCTTGAATTACCCGCCGAATCTACAAAACACTTCATTTCCCGTATCTGTTCTTGCAAAATAACGTCCACATCTTCCAAAGCACGGGTACAACTATCAAATGCTATTCTCGTAATATCGTTTACCCTTCTAGAAAGCAGTGGAGCAAGCTCGGCCAATGTATGGCATTTGGTTTCCGACGATATGTGCTCAATACTATTTGTTAATTTCTGAGATTTTTCGCCGAACACCAACCCCAATTGATAGAGGTTCACATCCTCTGGGCTACCGTCGTTCAGTACATGAAAAGCGTCGTCCCAAACTTTTGGATCAAAATCATGCATTGTGGGATTTGGAAGGCTATTAGGTTGCTCTCGGAGCACCGTGGAAAAGTTTTCTTTTTTTGTCATGAAGGCTCGTTTATAAAATTGATCGACTGTACTCGCATACCATGCGAAGCTTTGTGCGATGCAGGGGTATAACGTTTTAGTTGGCAGGATGAGGAAGATATTTCTTGCAAGCTTGTCGAAACGCGCAAACTAGAACCTGATTTACGATAGATTAGCTTTAGATTTGGTTCGCAAGGAACTAGCTTAAAGCTAGTTATTGGCTTTGCCTTCAATGACCTAGAAAGGCACACTTTCGGCTTGCGTATTGGAGGCGTCTCGGAATTCTGGCAGGTGCCACTTTTTTTATTGAGGCCGCTTATGTCCTCAATGCACTGCCACAAAAATATTGCGCCGTTAGATAAGCAACGTACTAAAGACGTGCGCTTGCGCTTATTTTGTACGCATAGATAGTGACGGAACCCGGCAATTCCTATTGCCTGGTTAAATGCGTCTACATGCTGTGTGTTTTGTTTTGGCTTGAAGTTTTTTGGCTTAATACTTAATGCTGATCAGTGTCATTGAACGTAAAGGCCGAATATGATGGCACTTTTATAGACCAATGAATGTCATCTATCTATCGGTTATTAAATCCAAATAGCAGCTGCTCTTGGATGGGTGCAGCTCGTGGAGATGCTTATTTGAATATTATGTCACGCCTTAGCTTTAATTTGCAACACCCTTAAAGACACCATTTCAAACCAAGAGATTTTGCAATGCTACCCGCTCTGAACGCATAAGGGTAAAAGCCTCCGCGAACGGAGGCTTTTACTTGATACAGTCCGATCCCTCTTACCTAGACCTAGCTAGACCAAAAGTTGCGTTTTGGCGGGTGGTTCCTTGCATCGGCTGTGGAACCTTCGCATGACTTTAGAGGCTAAATATAGTACCTATAGGCGATATCGTCAATACGTACGGCAGTAGCCTCATAGAAATTTCTCAACACAACCTGCGGCCTGCCACTTCAACCTGATATCCCATTGCGCGGTATCCACGTTGGCGCTTTTCCCACATCCTGGCGAGCTGCGGATGATCCAGTTCTACATAGTCGTGTATTAGGATATCTGTTTTAGTAGCGTGATCCCGATGCAGTCGTCCGGCATATTGGCGTAAGCTTCCTTCCCAGGAAATTGGTAAAGTCAAGATCATCGTGTCCAAAGGAGCATGATCAAAGCCTTCACCAATCAATTGAGCGCTTGCCAGCAAAATATGCGGGGCATCTTCCTGCAATTCATTTAGCGAAGCAATTACTGCTATCCTGTCCTTTGACTTCATCTGTCCATGCAATAAGAAACATGGAAAATCCGAATTCTTCAAATGTCCAAACAGCAAATCAAGATGTTCTGTCCGTTTGGAGAGCAGCAGCACTTTCCTGCCTTGCTTCAGCGCTGTGACTGCATCACTAACAATGCAAGCATTGCGTACATCATCTTCCGCCAAGCGTCGGATTACGTCCTGAATGCTGGCTTGCGCTGGCATTGCAGGAACTGGCAAATGCTTCACTTGGACTAGCAATTGCTCTGGTACGTGACTAGGTTGCTTGGCGATATGAAGGACTGGACCGCACTGCATGAACATGATGGGGTGGTGTCCGTTGCTACGAACTGGGGTCGCACTTAAGCCGAGGACGTAACGTGAAGTAGCCTGATTGAGTACCACCTCAAATGTGACCGCAGATAAGTGATGTGCCTCGTCAACAATGATCTGCCCATATTGACTGAGAAAATCGGGCAAATCATCTCGACGAGCCAGGCTCTGGATGACGGCAATATCCAATAATCCGTTTTGTTTGCTTTTTCCAGCACCAATCAAACCTATTTTTTGCGTACCTAGGTCCAAGAAACTCCCTAGCCTCTCTTGCCATTGCCGCATCAAATCTGCCCGGTGAACCAGAATCAACGTGCTGCATTTTCGATGCCCAATGATTGCTGCGGCGGTGACTGTCTTGCCAAAGGCAGTAGGAGCAACTAGCACACCGCAATCTTTGCGTAGCACCGCGTTCATTACTTCCTGTTGATCTTCGCGCAAGGCACCAGAGAATCTAACATTGAGCGCGGCACCTATTGTGCGTGCATCGGTCAGCCGGAGTTCAATCTTGTTAGCCTTTAAGAGCGAACTAGCATCCGGCAAACATCCGCGCGGTAAGGCAATGTGCTTAGGGTGATTTTCGGCACGGCCTATGATGCGCGGCTTGTCCCAAGTTGACATGCGCATCGCCTGTGCCTTATAGAAATCTGGATTTTGAAACGCAGCCAGTCGAATCAATCGATTCATCAATGCTTGCGGCAACCCTGCTTTCTCAATGTATAGCTGGTCGCCAATCGTAGCGACCACTGCTTTTGGCATGGTGCCAGTGAGCTTGATATCAGGTTTAGCAGCCTTGATCCAAGGTGTGTCCGCATTCTCATCTGGTACTTCGGCGTAGGCAATGTCGAGAGGATGCCGATCACTGACCAATTTTGTTAAGGTTGGCTCCAGCAGAGCCGCAGGCATAGGTTGAATACTGCCTAGATAAGCCCATTGATCTGCCAGCGGTTGGAGATTCTCGTCGACGAACACACTACGCCCCAATTCTCTCGGGAGCTTTTGCAAAGGAAGTGCGATTAGATTGCCAAATCCCCCTTAGGCATCGTATCTTGGTTAGGAAATAAGCGATCATATGAACTTAGCTTCAATTGCCTGGTCCGGGCACAAGTGGCGCTGATTAAAGCTGTGCCAAGACGACGCGCATCGCGAGCAAGGACTGCCCCATTAAAAAACAACCATAGATGTGCCCCTTCCCCAGAACGAGAAATTTCGAGTGCAGCAGGAAGACCATTAGCAATACAAGTCTGTAACACAGCCTTGGCGTCTTCGCGCCAATCGGCGTCATCAAAATCGATAGCCAGGAAATGGCACCTGTCTTCGACTAACAGGGGATAAATGCCGGCGGTTATTTCGCCCTTCAAATGATTGAAAATTACCTGGTCCGTTAGTGGCACATACAAACTGTGCTGACAATCACTGCACTTGATACGCGGTTTCTCGCAGACGCCTCGACGCCATTCATTGGCACAGACCGGGGAGTATCCCGCCTTACCAGTCTGGGTACTGGTCCATCGCACAGGGTACACATCTTCCCGGCCACGAAATAATTTGCGGAACAATTTGACCTTCGCCTCTGGCGAAAGCGTTCCCGTAACCGTAACTTCAGAATGCAAATATCCTGTTTGATTAGCATCTGCGACAACGCCTGGAATAGCGACGCCATGTGTAGCCAGCAAGCGCTTGAGCATGTCGTTTTCAGCACGTAACTGAGCGAGTTCCGATTCAAGTTTTGACATGTGTGTTCTTTTGATCGACTGGCAAATGCCATTCAATTGCCTTGGGACTGAATTTCACCATTCTAGTTGATAATCTTTATGCAAGTAATAATCAATGAGTTACTTCCTAGACTAGGCATTAATGACAGGTAGTTCGCAATAATGCTTATTGTAATCTTGAGTCCAGAGGAATTTTTAGCTCATTGCCTTGCGGGGATATGAGCTGTTTGATTTCTGCATATCGACCATCCAAAGAGAATACCCTGGCCTGGACAGTAGCAGTGAGGTGACAATCATAGATTCATCGGCATTGCCTAATCATAGGCTGATCATTTTTGAACCGCTTTGCTGCAATTTAACTACAGTCACTACAGTCCTACAGCCACTGACGCTTGTTGCTGTCCAACAATTTGCATAATTATTATTTATTGCGAACACAAAGCGCGCCCATTCAACAACCCAATCTAATTTGATTATCTGAGTGTCTTGAGTTATTTCATACAACGCACTTTCGAAGAAGATTTTTGAATCAGCGGCAATTTGATATTCATCTGGACAATTTTTTTGCAATAATTCTCCAATCTTTCACTAAATATGGCCTTTTTTGAGCTTTATTGATGTCGTACTTCCGCATACTTTATGCGACTATTCTTTCACCGCACCCAAGCTTTACAGAATAAACTGGGTGTTGGAATTGTTTAAGTAAAAGGAACGAGACGACGTTAATAAACTATAAGTATGATTCCCAAAAAGACGAATAGACAAACGAATTTGAGTGCTTTTTGCAAGACCTTACAGCAGGCTACTAAATTTAAATTTTGCTTTAAGCTGCATAACTTCAATCTGCTTTACTGAGGATAGAAAATGACCAAGTTAGATAATTCAAATCCATCTGATTCGACACAGGGCATACAAAATCAGTTTGAATTTGTAGAGGCATGGGACACTCAAGAAAATGCAGAAGCCGACTTGCCAGATGAGTTTAGCTTTGGTCAGTTCAACAGCTCTCAGATGGGCAGTGCGCGCTTAACAATAGAGTTTGCCGTCGACAATGGACTTGAGGTCGCATCCATTTTTGCACATGGCAAGTCCAATTTCACCAAGAGGGTAATTGACCGAAGTGAAGAAAAAATCCTAGTACTCAAGATATCTCCACAATTGCTAGAAATGTGGCCTGTTGTAATTTGGGCGAATCAAGCTGATTACCTGCGTCCAAAATATTCGAACGTAACTAAAATAAGTTTCCCAAATGATGGAAGCAAAAAATGGACTGTCCCACGTTCATTGAACGATTTGACAGACACGATGTTAGATTTACCTTCGGGATTTGTAAGAGCCCAAATACATAAATTGGGACTAGGCTTAGAAAGGGATTATCGAGCCATCTTTTTATCAATATCTGAATTTCCTTATATTGACGAAATTAGGATAACGGAGGATGACTTGGTTGAGATATCTGGCTCGATATATATTTTAGGGTTAAGACGTTTTGATGCACTAAGGAAGGCCATTGGTGGAATTCGACGAAAGTATCGTCGAGAAGCTACAGAAGACATCAAGTTACTCACCTATTCAAATTTGCAATCGTCTGTCGACAATGCCTTGTACCCAGCTCAAGTTAGGCAAATGAAGCCAGATGCGTTGTTCGAGTTGGTGAAACTAGGTGCCGAGAATCGAACTTCGAACGACCGTAAGGCAGCACTAAACGTGGTGAGGGCCGAATCTAAAGAGTTGGTAAAAACAGATCCAGCAGAACTTTTAAAGCTAAGGACAGAAATCGAGTTAGTTACATTAGATGAGCTAATCCGTAAATTTGAGGAAATGCTCGGAAAGAAGTTAAAAGAGTCTCAATGGCAAAATTTTTTTGAAGTCAATCCATTTATTTTATCTCTTGTTTTCGCATATCCTATTTTTAAATTGCGCGGACATGCTTCTGTTGGCGGAATAAGAATAGATGGGTCTGGAGAAAAAATAACCGATTTTTTATTTAAAAATATTCGCACAGGAAATCTTGCGTTAATAGAAATAAAACGTCCGGACACGACACTTTTATACACCCACAAAGCATATCGAGGCGGACTTTATCGTCCAGATGGCGAACTTTGTGCCTCAGTAACACAAGTATTAGAGCAACGATTTCAATTACAAACTGACTTTATTTCAAAAGCGTATAAATCAAATCTTCAAAACGTCCATCCATATTCTATTCATTGCATAGTTATTGCAGGAATTACTCCAGAAAGTCTGGATGAGAAGAAATCTTTCGAACTTTTTAGAAACTCTTGCAAGGATGTATTCATTGTAACCTTTGATGAGACTCTTGCTAAATTGCGGGAGATTCGTAGGGTAATGGGAGAGCAGAATTCAGGTATGAATATGCCTGAAACTGCATTATAAGTTCGTCTAGATGGACCTTATTGCTGTGATTCCTCCATTTGCGGTACGAAGTCCCAGAGCCAGCCTATGAATAGCGGCAATCCCAACAATAATTACAACATCAACGACTTTGCCATAATTGGCGAGGTTCCTGCAAGCCATAGCATACATTTGTGGTGCGTCTGAAAATACCAATTTAAGCCAAGAAATTTTGTAAAGCAATTATTTACCAACACTTCACAAGTGATCTGCGAGTTCAGCTTTTTCGATGTGCTTAAACATTCCTCAAAGTTCAAACTTAAATGAAAAAACTCCTACGAATTCAGAGTTAAACGAAAAAAAGGTTCAAACTTAAATTGTCTGCTGCTTTGTAAGTGCTTGTTTTAGCTGTTTCGACAGTTCAAAGTTAAATGAAAATCGACAAAATTCTTGATAGTCGATTTTAACAGCCACAAAATACATCTGACCAAAGAATTGAAGTTGGTCGTGAATTCCTCGCTCTGATTCAGCCGACAGCACCTTTCCATTGCACCCGCTCACTATGCTGCAGCCTGTAACGAAGGCACAGGCTGTGCTTTATCATCTACTACATTGACCACATTGACTAATGCTCCGTCAAACTGATAAACACTTGCGTCATGCAGCTTCCATGCTCCATCACCGAGCAAGTGCAGAACATGGGTATGGTGCTTCAGCACTGCGGGGCGATGAGCGATACTGATCAGTGTAACGCCGCTCTCTCGAAGCCGCGTATACAGAGCCGATTCATTGGCACTGTCAAGCGCGCTGGTTGCTTCGTCGAGCACGACTATGCCAGGCACATGGACCAGGATGCGGGCGAATGCCATACGCTGCTGCTCGCCGACGGACAACAGCTTTTCCCAGTCACGCACAGCAGACAGACCGCCTACACGTTCGGCCAGTTGCGGCAGGTAAACCTGATCCAGAATCTCCAGCAGTTGCTCGTCGCTGAGGTGCGAGTCCGCACTAGGGTAGTTCAGTTGGCTGCGCAGCGACCCCATCTGCAAATAGGGTCGCAGCGGCAGAAAGAAGAAATCCTCCAGCGGCGGATGATAGATGATGCCGCTACCGGTGTGCCACAATCCTGCAATCGCCCGCAATAGCGAGCTTTTGCCGCAGCCACTGTCCCCGGTAATGAGCAGCGCCTCACCTGGTTGCAATGCAAAGCTCAGTTCCTTGATAAGCACACGTTGCGATTGCGGTGGACACAGCGTGACTGATTCCAGCGTGAGCTGGGTGCCTGGGCGTAGTTGGATACACATGGCCTCGACATCAGTTGCCGGCTCGGGTGTTGTCTTGGGCAATACCAGGTCAGACAGTGTCTGCAGGCGGCCTACGCCTGCTACGAAGCGGCTCAGGCTCTCAAAGTTTTCCACGATTACACCCACCGCCCCGAGCACGGCAGCAAATGCCCCGACCGCCTGCGTCGCTCGCCCTACCTCCAGCTCGCCTGATAAGACTTGCTGAGCAAGTATCGCCACCGGCAACACCAACGTAAGCTGACTGAATGTGCGCTGATACAGATTAAGTGAACGCTGCTTCTTGATCAGCTTGTCGTAATTCTGGATGACACGGTGAAGTTTACTATTGATGTGCGCACGTTCCTGCGCTTCGCCGCGGTAGAAGGCGATCGATTCGGCATTTTCGCGTACACGTATCAGGCTGTAACGGAAATCCGCCTCGCGCCGCAGTTGCCAAAAATTCAGATGTATCAATGGATTGCCGAATGCATAAAGCGCGGCGCCGGTACCGATGAGGGCGTACACAACTAATACGCCGACCAGCAAATGGGAAATCGACCATAGCACAGCGCTGAACGCCACGAGCTGCATGGCAGATCCCAGAAAAATGAGCAGGAAATTGATGGACCTGCCTGTAAAGGTATTAATGTCTTCGCTGATGCGCTGGTCCGGGTTGTCCAGGTCGCTATTGGCACCCAGTGCATAGTATTTGCGATCTTTAAGATAGCCGTCGAGAAAGCGTCCGCTGAGCCAGCGTCGCCACTGGTTCCCGAACAGGTCGCGCATGTAATAGTAGAAAGCGTAAGTTGGCACGGCAAAGGCCAGCACCATCAGGCAGGTTCGCACGGACGCCCAAAAGCGCACTCCTTCCTTTGCCGCCAGTGCTGAAGTCATTTCTCCGGCCTGATCGTTCAGCATCACTGCAAACTTGGTTTCAAACAGCATCAATACGATCAGCAGCACCAGGAGCATCCAGGCTCTCTTCCATTCTTCGCCCAGCCAGTAAGGTTTGGCGACATCAATGAATTGCCGCCATGCAGCGAGTGTCAAAAATGCGGTGCGGCGCTTCTTGTGTGGTGGTGGCACAGCATCAGTTTCCACATTGGGGTGCGCGTCGCCTAAGATAGTCATGGTCAGATTCTGTGTATATAGGATTTTCTTCAGTATGGGATCTGACGCAATGTCGTTCTGTGCGGAAACGGACATAATCCTGCGTGGCTGGATGAAAAACTGAGGAATTGACGATACGAGGCACCGATGTGTACTAGCCGCGCTACGTAGCAAGTTTGGCTGCAGTCAAATGCAAACAGACGTAATTAGAACTCATTTCATACATAGGGTGAGATACGTTCTGGCAATTGGATTGTGGTTGACAGTGTCAAGGATGGCGATGGAGCTACCATTTTGGCGCACGCCTGGCGAATGATCAGGCTATGAGATAGAGATGCAGAGAGGACAATCAGCTGACGCGCTACCTGACGCAGCACTGGCGTCAGGTAATTTTGTAAATCCATTCACCGTCAATCATGTGCCTGCAACGAATATATTTGCTTTGCTGCACTACCCTTCCTGAACGTCAAATGTCTGGAACTCCGTTGCCGCTCAATAGCTTTTTCGACAAAAAGACGACTGTCATTATCTTCCTGGAAAAAAGCGGTATAGCCCTTCAGCCAATTCAATATGGACTCGAATACCCCCATAAATTCTAACGCCTCCGGTACCTGGCGGGTGTTTCGCCCACAAGACGTGTAAATAACCGGGAAAAACTGCTGACATCGGAATAACCAACCTCTGCAGTAATACGAGCGATGCTCCAAGTTGTGTTGCTCAACAACTGCTTTGCTTTTTCAACCCGTGCAAGTTGCAGCATATCTAGAGGTGATTGCCCTGTTTCAACTTTGATCCGCCTCAGCAAGGTACTTGGACTTATATGAAAAGTGAGCGCCAGGCGATTAAGGTCATACTCGTCGGCCAATCTCTCACTGAACCAGAGCTGCAATTGTTGTGAAAAAGCTGGCAGACCTCTCTCCATCAAAGCGCTATCGACAAATGGCGATTGGCTGGCACGCTGATTTGGTAATAGGGCGACCCGTGCGGTGGCAGTTGCCACTTCAGCACCGAGCGTGCGCTTGACAAGCTGGATGGCAAGATCAAACGATGAGCTGACTGCTCCGGTAGTCAGGACTGCGCCGTCCTCCAAAAAAACTGCGTCCGCTTGTAGCCTGGTCGCTGGATACCGCCTGGCAAGCTCCGGGGCAAACAGCCAGGCAGTTGTGGATTTGCGGCCATTTAGAAGACCAGCCTCACCCAGCAGGAATGCCCCTACACATGCGGAAGCAACTGCAGTTCCTGCAGCAAAAGTCTTTTTGATGAAAGCAAGCTCGCGTGACAAAGAAGCCAGTCTTTTGTCCCAGTCAACATGGCGGTTTATTTCAAGCCCCGGCACAATAAGTAAATCGTATTTACCTGCAGGGCGTTTAATTCCAACAGAAATTCCACCAGCGATCTTGATGCTTTTCCCCGCCAGACCAATTAGCTCTATATCAAACGCCGGCCCCTTGCGCGCCTTGATATCCAGACCAAGATCCATTCCTATCCTCAGGACATCGGTGATGCCGAACACCTGAGACCCCATACAGGCTTCGTACACCAATATAGCTATCCGCAAAGATGTTGAATCTGTCATGACGAGCATCTTTGAATTTTGACGAAATTGGCCATAAAACAGCTGATATTAGCATAGTGCGTGAAGGTGGAAAGGATAGACAATAAGCTTATCTGCAAAGCAGGGGCTGGCAGAACACCATTCATCTTCAAGGAAAGTATTGCTATGATCTCGCCTCAAATTATTCGAATTGCCATTGCACCCTTCGGAATGATCAACTGTCACCTCATTATTGGTGAAACTGGCTGCATCCTGGTGGATGCCGGTCTGCCAGGATCAGAATCAAAAATAGGAAATGCACTAAAAAAACGTGGCCTTACATTCAGCGACATTAAACTCATCGTCATCACCCATGCGCATGTAGATCATGCGGGAAGTGCTGCACGGATGCGCGAATTGTCAGGTGCACCGATTCTTGCTCATGAGGGCGACCTTGATTATTACCTGCAAAAGAAGAAAATGACTTTTTGCGCGACGGGATGGTTTGGCCGGATATTTCTAAAGACGGGCTTAATTTTGCAGCCTTACGTTCCATTTACACCTGACATTTTATTGAAAGCTGGCGACGTACTCGACTTGGCCTGTTTTGGAGCAGCGGGCACAGCCAGGCACACCCCAGGTCACACAGCAGGTTCAGTTTCAGTTCAGTTAGATACCGGGGACGCAATGGTCGGAGATTTACTTGCATCTGGCGTATTGCTTGGCGGGCTCATCAGGACTGGCAATGCAATACGCCCGCCATTCGAAGATAATCCAGAAACTGTCTCTGAAGAATTGAATAAAATGCTGGTTTCAGGCAGTAAGCGTTTTTACATGGGACACGGCGGACCGTTGATAGCGCCGGAGGTTCATCGGCACGCGCAATGCTTGCAGTCATTGACAGTACAAAAAAATGATTCCACAGCTTGCTAACTAGCTTGAGGCTGGTTTGGTATTTTTCCTTCCAATGAAGAGCGCTCCGGTCGAAAAGTTGACCGGACCATCAAAGCACTACCACAGCGATACCTTGCTCACGCCTTGGTGTTCCTGCGTCCAAATGAATCGCTGATCACTTTTATGAGAATTCGCAGGCTGAGAGTCTCAATGGACGGGTGCGACTATTCCCTCGAAACCGTGCCATCCCCATACTCTTCTACAGCAGGGTCCAGATTTTCCGGTGCATGCAGTATCGAAGGGCCTCGGGAACATGCCTGCCGGGTCAGGTATTCCGTCAAGCCTTCGGTTAGCACTGCGGGTGGAATCGTCGCCTGCATTTCGCTCAGTAACTCTTCCGTGGCTCTGACTATCCACTCTACCGTGCGATACTTTGGCGAGACGATCTGGATGTTCTGTGCATCAGTCTGGTCAAAGAAGCCGTGCTGTAGTTTATGTCTGACGTAAGAAAGAGCAGTAATACCAGGAATGGTGCGCTGTTCCAGATATGCCTGTTTACCCTCCTCATCATAACGGACGACGATATCCGGGAATTCATATCCCTCATCTTCAAGCAACGCTTCGCTGACGATATTTGGCAACAGAGGCCGGGCATCTTCATGGCCCACCTCGAACAAGAGGATTTTCTTGAGCTTCTTCATTTCCTTCTGTTCTTCCGTATCCGTCTTTTGAATGGCGATAGTCGGGAAGTACTCGCGGATGAAGGCATTGGATTTGTTGATCAGTTCATCCCTGTTGACCTCTGGGCTATGCTGGAAAAACCGGTCGTCCATGTCCATCATCTTCCAGGCGTGGTTCAGGTCGTGGATGAGGAATTCGAGTGGAGATTGCCAGAATTCATCGACATAGACAGGCTCTGTTGATACGCCGATAAAATAGATAGGCGTACCCCTTATTTTCATGAGGTCAGTGGCAGAAATATTATCGAAAGTCGGGATGATGATGACTTCAGGAATCCGGCGCATCAGCTCTTCATAGCGATACCAGTATTTTTTTTGGAAATGGGTACTCAGTTTTTTCTCTGAGCGACATGCAATATCGAAGAAACCCACTGCTTCGAACAGTATACGCAAGGTCGGAGCATACGGACACATTGCACCATTCTGTATCGTGACATGGTGGAATTTATGCAGCAGTTGATCACGCATAAAGGACAGTGCCGCATTATCGCGACACTTCTCATCCATCTCAGGGAGTGTCATCTGGCTGCGGAAATACTCGACCACTGTCAACAGTTCCAGGACTGGGGTATCCGGGCTATTGTTATTCAACTCAAATCGCGTGCGCAATTCACGGTATAAGTCCACCGGATTCCTTACCCATTCGCGTATCCATTCGTGATGGGAAATACCCTGGGTTTTTGTAAAATTTTTTGCCACCAGCGCAGCAGCGATCTGTTTGTGATGACCAAAGGCAAAGGCGCCTTCTTTCGCATTCGGCGTTGTCATCACGCTCTCGGGCAACCACCTGCCATGGACGCCTTCGGTGTCGAAAATTTCTACCAGAAATCCAACTGTATCGACGATATGACGCGGGTCTGAAGGGACAGCAATCTCTTTGAGATGGTCGCGATATCCGTGGGTAACGGTTCTGTCCATGTAGATGCGGGCTTCGTTTTCCGTTTCCTTCTTTGCCCCGTCTTTTACTTCGCTCCGCACAAAATAATATTTCCGTCCGCCCGCTTCTGCAATCCCGTATTCTGGTGCTAAAGATCCGAACACTTTGCTGCCAGTTACCCGGAGTGCTGCAAAAATATTTGCTGGAATTCCAATTTCGTTTTGCTCATCTTCATCTTGCAGCAAGCCGCCCGGCAGAGACATGCCTTCAGGGAAAAATGCCCGGTCCAGGACAAGAAATTCCCGTCCATTTTCTCCATCGCGCATCACGAGCACATCAACCGTCTTGCGCACCATGACGCCCTGATCAATGCGCTGCTTGGCCTGTACTTGAAGCTGTTGATCCGACAATAAGGCTTTTACTACCGCCGACTCACTGGCCAGGCTTAAATATTTAGCGATGCTATCTTCGATACCATTCTTGCGGACGGGATCACGCAGACGATGGAACCAATAAATCATGTACAGCAGCGATTCTGCATACAGGCTGGCTGGGTAGCTTTGCGTATTGAGGCTTACCGAATATTTATTCAGTATTTCAAGAACGTCTTCCGCTGCGCCATCTGTTTGCACGTCCGGGAGCGAAGACGAAGGATTGATGGTCATTTTTGATGGTTCAATGTCACCCGGTAACCCGGGAGTCGGCGCAGACGCGTTCAATGTCATATTATTTTCCGTAAGAATTGCTCATGTTGAATACTCGCATCAATCTTGCCGGTCAATCGCACCTGGAACCAGCCATATGCAAATCAACATCATATTTGTTCTCTGTGATATTGACACAGCGTATTCTATATCCATCTCAAGGCCCATAGGCATCGTGGATACCTTTAAAAAATCAGTCCCCCTGCTGTCGCCAGATCGCTTTTCCCTCCTTCAAATAAATCAAGGCACTGGCTGAGCCTTCCTTTGCCACAATAATGCCATCGCTCTGTAACTTGACGGGCTTGTCATGATAGCTCTGCTGCAACGACCCTTTATCTTCGACATACCAAAGTTCCAGCCAGGAAAAATCGTCGCCACCATTGCCAATCGCATGTCCGGCACCCACGATGACAGGCTTGGCTTTACCATGTGACAAGAAGACGATGCCCTCTTTCTTGCTCTTGCGGTCCTTGACCAATACCGCCAGATCCCCCTTGCCAGTACCCAGAAAATTGCCGCGCCAGACAAAGGGATTGATACGACTGTTCACCTCTATCGATTTTTGCTGAGACAAGCGATCAAGCTGCCGGTTAGCCCAATCCGGCAATTGCGTTGTGGGTGGCAAGCCCTGTGCAAACGCTATGCTAGTGACGAATAACAGAATAAAGGATGCAAATCTGAGTTTCATGGCAAGTCCCAAAGTAATGATGTAGAAGTGTAGGTGTCTGCCTGGCTGGGGACCTGGCAATATAGTTCTTTTTCTATCACAAGCTAAGTGTCCAGAAGCATGTTACAGGATAGATAGAGAGAATCGATACAGAGCTTCCCCGTACACTCGATAGTTCTATATTTTTACTTCTCTCTAGCAGCAATCTTGCTTACGGTTGCAGTAAGCCCACCGCACATGTTTTCGCCGTGTAAGTTTACGGATGCGGCTTGTATCTCATATCGTCTTGCCTCCCCCTTGTTAGCGGAATAAGCGGCGCTAATACCACTAGCGAAAACGCCTTGACTGGTCTGATCAGAAGCTAACAAGCGCACCGCGTTAACGGCGCATTTGAGGCTCATTTGCATTGCATTTGCTTGAACGGAAATTAAATGGTATGCAAGTGGACAGAAAATAATAAAACCAGTTGACGCGCAAATTCAGGACCCACATGCTTAATTTTAGAGCGGCTATTTGCGGCTAAGACAAGCCACTCAGGAATGTATTTTTGGGAGTAAAGACAAGTTCAACATTCACAAAATCATGGGGGGAGACGGCAATGGAAAATACAACTTTAAGAAACCTGATTCGTAACATGCTGCTGTGCGCGACCAGTGGTGGTTTGCTGGTGGCATGCGGTGGCGGCAGTGACAGTGCTGGTAATGGAACTGGCCCGGCAAGCACACCACAAGCGCCGCCTGCTGTCGCTTCTACGGCTTGCTATGCCGCCTGGGATGCAGCGACACCCTATAACGGCGGTGCGCTGGTCAGTGCGGGCGGTAATAATTATGTCGCGAACTGGTGGACGCGGAATGAAAATCCTGCGACCAACAGCGGGGCCTCTGGCAGCGGCAAACCCTGGACGGGTAAAGGTGCATGTGATGCCACACCAACGCCAACGCCTACCCCCACTCCAACACCAACTCCTACACCAACGCCCACACCTACCCCGACACCTACGCCCACCCCCACACCAACGCCGACGCCAAACTGTTCTGCCTATGTCGCTGGCACCCAATATGTGGCTGGAAGAGTGGTCAGCAATGCAGGCGGCTTTTATCGTTGCGATGTGGCGGGATGGTGTTCTACCGGTGCATCGGCTTATGAGCCTGGTGTAGGCTGGGCGTGGAACAGTGCCTGGACATCAGTCACATCGAGTGCCTGCCCAACACCAACACCAACTCCTACGCCAACCCCTACTCCGACACCAACCCCTACTCCGACGCCGACGCCGACGCCAACCCCTACACCAACGCCAACCCCTACACCAACTCCCACACCTATCCCTGGCCTGGCCAAGCATGCGCTGGTGGGTTACTGGCATAACTTTACCAACCCCAGCGGCAATACTTATCCTATCTCGCAAGTCAGTAATGACTGGGATGTCATCGTGGTTTCGTTTGGCGACAATGCTGGTGGTGGCAATGTGAGTTTTACGCTGGACCCCGGTGCTGGCAGCGAGGCGCAATTTATTGCGGATATCAAGGCCAAGCAGGCGCTAGGGAAAAAAGTGGTGTTATCGCTGGGTGGCCAGAATGGTTCCGTCTCGGTTGGTTCAGATGCAGAGGCGACCAACTTTGCCAACAGCTTGTACGACATCATGAGCAAGTACGGTTTTGACGGCATAGATGTGGATCTGGAAAATGGCGTAGCACAGGGCGCACCTATCCAGACTTATTTGCCGATCGGGGTCAAGAAACTGAAGGCCAAAGTTGGAGCGAACTTCTACCTGTCGATGGCACCGGAATGGGTCTATGTGGAAGGTGGTTTTACCTCGTATGGCTCGATCTGGGGTGCTTATATCCCCATCATCAATGCGCTGCGTGATGATCTGACTATTTTGCATCCACAGTATTACAACAATGGGGATGTCTATACACCTTACCAGTCTGCGCCACTCAGGGCGGGGTCGGCAGACCAACTGGTGGGCACGGCAAAAATGCTGATTGAGGGCTTTACCTATGGCAGCAATACCTTTGCTGGCCTGCGCCCAGACCAGGTTGGTTTTGGTGTGCCGTCCGGGCGCAGTTCAGCCAACTCCGGCTTTACCACTGCGGCTGATGTCAGCAATGCGCTGAACTGTTTAACCAGGTTGCTGAACTGCGGCACCATCGTACCCAAACAGGCTTATCCAAACTTCAGAGGGGTCATGACCTGGTCTATCAACTGGGATAAACACGATGGCTATAATTTCTCGGCACCGACCAAGGCTGTCTTGAATACTTTGCCTTGATGCAAAAATGCGCCGCCGGTCGGAAGACGGGCGGCGCAGTTTCACTATACAAAAGCTTGTTGATCAAAAGTCGTGATTAGCCGGGTAATTGCTGAAGAAATCATTATCCCAACGGAAATTCGTCGCGGCGATGGTGACAGAAATATCCAGAGATTCCACGAAATGCCACCAGCCCACAGGCAGGAATAATATCTCGCCTGGCTCCAATATGCATTCGAGCACAGGCACATCCCGCATCATGGGGAAGCGTGTGAGATCAATGTTGCGGCCATCGACTGGTGTAAAACAATGGCGCTCATTCTGCATTTTGGCAAGGTGACATGGCGCAATGAGTTTGACGCGCTTGCGCCCCATGATTTGTATCATGAAGTTATTGGTCAGGTCATGGTGAAACGGGGTAATCGTCCCTGCCGGGCCAAACCAGAAAAAGCCTTGCTTGCCCTGGTCTGTCTTCAGATATTCAGGCAATGAGGGTACGTCTTCCCACAGTTCATTAAGTGCCTTGCGGTTGCTGGAGTCATTATTGGCGGTCATATACATGTCATTGCTATGGCCGCTTTTTTCCACCAGATCGACAAACTCACCGAAGCGCATCTGGCGTTTGTGGGCGATGCTGTTCATTTCGTAATTAGCGTCGCTATTGCGGCCAAATTGCACTTCTACATGGCGTTCAGAAAAATGCGCGCGGAACCAGGCCAGGTTCCAGCGGCTGCGCGCCGGGCAATCGTCCAGCATGCCGGTGATAATGACGGGGCTGTTTTGCTGGTAATAGTCATGCAAAAACTTCTCGCCGGATAATTGCTGCTTGCGCTCCAGCGCCATCGGTTTTATCTGATCAAGTTTGGCGGCGATGGCCAACACCCAGTCACGCTTGTCGAGGCGGTTCTTGAGTCTTTGTACGCCTTGAAAATAAGGGCTGGACAGCGCGGCACTGATTTCCAGCCTGGCAGTGTGCAGACTGAAGCCATTCTTTTGCAAGACATTTTCCAGAGTTGCCGGATGTGCGCCAAGTAGCAGATTTTCTGCAATCCAGCGACGCCAGTCATCGCTCATTGTCTGTGCTGCCTGTGCCTGCTTGTGTAAACCGAGTTGTGCATTCATGTGCTTTCCTCTCGCTGAAAAACTGCGGATGTAATTTTTTTCATTATCACACCCGCAGCCATAGACTACTCGTTAACTGTCACAGTCAACTATTCAGGATTACCGTCCCTTCCAGACTTCGCTACCGAGAACGCCGTTGGCATCGCCATCCAGTTCCCAGGTAAATGCGCCACGCAAGTTCTGGTCACGTACATACTTCATCTTGATGGCGATGACAGCCGGATCATCATAACTCCACCATTCGCCATTGTTGGTCAACAGCATCAATTGCTTGGTCACCGGATGCAGGGTGCGCGTACCGGTCTTGTTTTTCAAGACCTTGTAGTCTTCTATCCCTGCTTCATAAGTGGCTGGTGCTGGGCCACCAGTTCCCTGATACAGGCCATTCCCATTTGGCCCGGCACTGACGCCTTTCCAGCCGCGCCCGTAGAATGGAATACCGAGCAAGATTTTATTGCGTGGCATACCTGCTGTGACCAGGGCCTGGATGGCGTCATCACTATTGTACTTGGCAAGCACACCCGTGGATGGGTCTGCACTGTCATGGTACAGCGGTGAGTGGAAGTTGGTGGTGTTTTCCCACCCGCCATGGAAGTCATAGGTCATGACATTCACCCAATCCATGTACTGGCTATACAAGGCAGGTTCGGTCTGGGCGATCTTTTCAGTGCCCGCGCCGATCGCTGCAGTCAGCGCATAACGCTTGTTGTCGAGAGCCCCTTGCGCATCGAGCTGCGCGCGGAATTCTGCCATTAACAAGGTGAAGTTATGCTTGTCATTAACAGCATCAACCGTGTTGTACGGCTGCCCGCCACCGCCTGGATATTCCCAATCGATGTCGATACCGTCAAACACGCCCTTGGCAGCGCCTGGGCCACCACGGCCATCTTGCACTGGCAGGTCACCTGCAATAAATTGCTTGACGCAAGACCTGGCCAGTTGCTTGCGCAAGGCATCCGTCTTCGCTGCTGCAGAGAAGAACTTCGACCAGGTCCAGCCACCGAGTGAAATGAAGACTTTCAGATTTGGATGTGCCGCCTTGAGTAATTTCAGTTGCGCAAAATTGCCGGTGAGCTTGGCATCCCAGGGGATGATTTTGCCATCGACGGTGCGGGCAGGCTGACGCTGATAATCAGCAAAGGCATCGCCACCGGTACCAGCATCAGCAGGCGGCGGATTGTTATTACCCGTCTCTGCCTTGGTGACCATATCGCACTCATAGCCGCCATTTTTTGCATACACATTGCCGAAGGCATAGTTAACGAAGGTCAGTTGATCAGCAATGCTGGTCTGCACACCATTGACTGGCGTCTGCGTGGTATGAATATCTGCTACCTCATAGGCACGACCATACACGCCCCATTGCGCAAAATAAGAACCGACTTCACGGCCACCGACAGGTGTCGGCGTTGGTGTCGGCGTTGGAGTTGGTGTCGGCGTTGGAGTTGGTGTCGGCGTTGGAGTTGGTGTCGGCGTTGGCGTTGGCGTTGGCGTTGGCGTTGGCGTTGGCGTTGGGCAGGCGCTGGAGGTAACCGAAGTCCAGGCACTGGTCCAGGCCCAACCCACTCCAGGTTCATAGGCAGATGCGCCGGTAGAACACCAGCCCGCCACATCGCAACGATAAAAGCCACCTGCATTGCTGACGACACTGCCTGCCAGATAACTGGTGCCCGCCACGTAGGGCGCGCAGCTTGGCGTCGGTGTGGGTGTTGGCGTCGGAGTTGGGGTCGGGGTCGGGGTCGGGGTCGGGGTCGGGGTCGGTGTGGGCGTCGGAGTTGGCGTAGGTGTGGGTGTTGGGGTAGGCGTGACAGCACTTACCTCCCATGGCCCCCACTGTTCTGTACCAGGGACATTGCCCTGGGTCCACCACTTGGCCTTATACGTGATGCCTTGGTAAGTGACACAATTGCCTTGTGTATAAACTTGCGTGTTACTCCATACAGCACAACTGCTATCTGCCATCTGCGCCGGTGGCATTGCCATATGTGAGCCTGTCTTGGGCGTATCGCTCAAGTTGCTCGTGCTGCTCCCGCCACCGCAGGCCGCCAGCATGCTGCCGACCAGCCCTAGCATCAGGTAATTCGCGCGATTTCCAGTTCTTTGTCTCATCCTATTCCCCCAGAGGTGTGAATAAACGAATGCCCCAGTTTTTCGAGGTCATTTTCGTGGTTTAGGCTTCATTCTGCGTAGAAACCTTCGGCTACGATGTTGCTTAAAATTTGGGCAGTCAAGTGGTTTTTTTGAAAAGAAAATATTGCTATATCAGAAGAGTCCAATTGGGAAAGATAAATGTGTGAAAGCGGGAATTGAGGGGCAAGATGAGGAAAATATATCTTGATAACATGATACCAAAATAATACCAATTATTAGTAAGACCCCAAGTGGTATTGCTCCAACAAACAGCATATTGATTAAAAAAATTTAGGTTTGATGGAAAACTGTCTTCCAACAATGATTCCCTGAGTGAAGATGCTGATATGCAATATCTACCTGGTCGAGGCTAGCCCAATTTTTGGTCGACCCGTTCAGCGACGTCTTTTTTCAGCCTGTGGTATGCCGCTTCCATAAGGATGGCAAGACAATGACCGCCACTGATGTTGGCGTCTCTATAATAACAAGCCGGTATTGAGACAGAAACCTAGCCCCGACCACATACTCATCACCAGTAATATCTCAGGCAGATGCGCACGCAGCGGCTGGCGTCGTATCAACATCATGACCGCCGCCAGCACAGGCAAAAGCATGCAGGCTTCTATCAGCAAGTTGCGCCAGAAGGCATAACTGATGATGCCGGTATGCGAGGCACCAGGCAGGAATGCCAGGGGAAAATAAAATTCAGTCTTAAGCAAGGGCCACAACAAGGGTAAGGCGCGGCCTACTGCCATATCAAGCAAGAGGTGCGAACAGGCTGCCAGAGAAAGTATCCAAAAACCCGGCCTTGTCTTGCACCTGGGCCAGCATCGCTTTGCCAGCAGCCACACTGTGCTACTCAGCAGCAGGCAAAACAACAGTGAGTGGGTGAAGCGCTGTTCATAACGCAGGTGAAAAAACCAGATACCGAAATAGTCAAAGTCAGGAGCAATCGCCAGCAAGACTGGCAAGCCCATACTGATATGTGGCCGTGGCTGTGGGCCTGTACGGCAAAAATACAGCGTCAGGCCAGCGGCGACATGGGCCAACAGTGAAGACATCGGTGAACGTGGCCAAATGGCAGCGAGTGGAGATGCGCCAGCTTAGCTTTGCCGTGTGAAGTGTGTATGCGCTGGGTGTGAAGTGGCTGGAATAATGCGGGCAATTCCCATTCAAACCGAAACAGGTCGTTCTCATTCTCGTTTTCTGTCGCTTTTGGTTTGATGGCTGCGCTTGCTCGTGGCGCCGGGTGCTACACTGTTTTCCATACAAATGTGGGGAAGCAATGATGGGCAGTGGAGCAGGCAATTTCATTTTCAGTCTTTTTATCTACCTCTGGTTCTTGCCTATGACGCTGGGGGTTTTGCTTTCCCTGTATATTGCCGGCAAAGGAAATCGCCTGCTGTGGATAGTACCCATGATCATACTCAGACTGCTGAGCGCGAAACTCTTGAATCTCATCGGCATAACAGGCCAGAAAAAAATGGATCTGCTGGCCCTGTCGTCTGAATGGATGATTGCAGCCATCCTTATCCTGGGTGCTTGCGGCTTCAGAGTTTTGATGATGCACCGGAAAAAGAAAGCTAATGTTCCGGCGGCTTAAATCCCCAGGTAGACGTGGCTTGCTGCCACGATACCAAACTCTGTGCTTTCAATGTAAGCCTCACCCCAGCTTGCGCCACGGATGCCCCTGCTTCTTGACATAGTGATGATAGACATAGGACCAAGGCATAACAAGGTAGATCAGGACAACCGCGCCTATCGCCATCACATTGGGCAATAATTTTTCGTCGAATGAGCCATTCAGATAAAGTGGCAATGGCACGGCGACTAACCAGATCGTTTTCCAGATCAGTTCCCACATCAGTATGGGCAACATCTGCAAAGGATAACGAATGCCTAAGGCGCAAAGTAACCAGAATGCGCCCATCATGCAGGTTTGCACACCATGAAAAAATCCCCAGGAAGCAATCGGTTTTTTCGATGCCAATACATCTGACCATAATGTTAAAGCAAGCCCGACGACAACCAATAAATAGATGGCACGCAGTGCATAAAGTCGGGTGTTGGAAATTTCGCTCATCGTCTTACTCCAAATTGCTTTCGTTAAAATTGATGTGTTAGCTCGAATAAATTATTTAAGTGTTTTTAATTGTTCTTCCGCGTCAGCACGTGCTTTTGGACTTAATAGGGGGGTGAAAGCAAGTGCTTTTTCGAAGGAGGCAATGGCTTTCGTTTTGTCACCTAATGCCTGCCATGTTTTTCCCAATCGGTAAAACACTGCTGCTGTGGCGTCAATACTCAGGGATTTTTCCAATTGAGGCAGTGCTTCTTTTAATTTACCTTGTTCTTGTAATGATCTGCCAAGCCCAAGATAGGCGGCTGAAGAATCGGGGTAACGCTGGATCATTTCGCGAAACACTTTTTCTGCATCGGAAAATTTCTTCTCTTTGATCATTACCAAACCTATCTCGACTAAGATGGCTGGCTGCAATTGTGCCGCTGCTGGCGTAGCACTTGCATCGACCGACAATGCGCCAGTTCGCGCTTTGTCAAGATCACCGTCCTTTACATCAAACTTCGCCTGAAGTAATTTTGCAACTTCTGGGCTTAATTTTTTGGTCTCAAGGATCAGTTCTTTGGCCTTGGAATTACTACCACCCAGAAAGCCCGGCACCTCCAAATAAAAGGACGTGAGTGAGCTGGCCGCGATAAAATTCCTGGGGTCCAGTTCAATCGCCTTCTTGTACGAATCGCGAATTTTTCCTATTGAACTGATGCCAGGCATCATGCCGCCTTTTTCTGCTTTGGCACTCAGCACATTGCCTAGTGCTTCATGACATTCAGAATTTTTTGGATTACCCGCAATGCATTGTTCTGCGATTTTCACGCCCTCATCGAAACGAGTCGCTTTAGTTTCGATTAGCACTAAATCAATTTTGGCTAGCAAAGCATCGGCATCATTCGCGTTGCTTGCGAGTTTGCTACTGACTGCACGTTCAACTTCGGCATATTTCTTTGCCTTAATGAGTGATGTGTACTCATGTCCGTTGGCTGCTTGCATGCTAAACACTGACGTCAACAGCAGTGCCAATATGCCAGACCGACCTGGTGAGAATCGAGTATGTGCGAAGCGACTCATAATAATGTCCTTAATGAAATAGGTGAGGATCTGGCGTTTCCGCTTGACCGAAGAAGCCCATATCATTCGTAAGGCATCTTCAAATCGTGATCGATGCTGAAGTATCCTGCTTTCAACTGACGGGATCGAGCAAAAAGGGATGAATGACGGTCTTGTGATCCTAAGTGACGAAAAAACGTCTGCACCTTACATTAGCGTGAAACGACGACGCTTTTTGAGCGGTGGCGCTAGCAGTCTTTTGGATGTAGAAAGCTGAGTTAGCGTGTACTCCCCTTTGGCGAGCACAAAGAAAAACCACGTTCTTTGAACGTGGTTCATTGACTTCTGACCTGGAATAACCGTGGCTATGTACTTACATTTGTTTGAAATGATGTAAATAACTGCGGCTCACTGGTAGTTTTTCAGTCCGTCCTTTCATCGACACGGTGGCTGTTTCGTTCTCGCCGCGCGTCACATGGCAGACCTTATTCATATTCACCACCACCGAGCGATGTATTTGAACAAAGTGGGTGCCATCCAGTTGGACGAGTAGCTCTCTTAGTGAGGTGCGTATCAGTGCTTCTGCAACTTTACCATCATCATCGCGCCAGGCAATTTGCGTGTATTTTTCATCCGAGCGCAAAAAGTCAATATCTTCGACTGGAATCAGGCGCACAGACTGTCCGATCGACGCCTTAATCCAGCGTAAAGGTTCTGGCGCTGTTTTCCTTTGCAAGCGTGCTTCCAGTTTATCCAATAGCACGTCGATGTCAGGCGCTTCTTGAGCAGCGCCTAAACGCTCACGCACCCGCATCACAGTTTCGACCAGTCGTGCCTGATCGACGGGTTTGACCAAATAGTCCAAAGCCCCTTGCGCAAAGGCCTCGACCGCATATTCGCTATAGGCCGTCACAAAGACCAGGTGCGCACCGCGACCAATCTGGCGCGCTACGTCGATACCCGATATTCCCGGCATATGGATGTCGAGAAAACACACGCTGGGTTTAAGCTCCTTAAATTGTTCCAGCGCTTCGCGTCCATTACGCGCTAGCGCCACGATGTCCAATTCTGGCCAGGTCTCAGTGAGCAGGCGCGCCAGCGCGCTACGCAATAAAGGCTCATCGTCAGCTATTAGGGCAGTAGGACGGGTTGGTTTCATTGTTGTTCTCCCTTGGACGAGATCATTGTTGAGGCTTGCATTTGGGCCGGGAAATCAATTTCTGCAAGAAAGCCATGCGGTTCGAGCGAAGTCAGACTCAGGTGCGCTTGATCTGAAAAAATTAATTGCAAGCGTTCGCGCAGATTCGCCAAGCCAGTTCCTAATCCCTGACTACCTTGGCTGCCTTGATTTAAGCTCAGTCCAATACCTGTGTCACTCACTTGCGCAATACAACGCTCGCCTTTTATCCGCACCGTGACATTTATTTCGCCACCTTCTTCACTAGGGTCAATGCCATGACGCACCGCGTTTTCCACCAGTGTCAGCAGAGTCATGGGAGGACACTGCACCTTTAATGCCGCCTCATCGACCTTGATTGAAAATTGCATTCGATCAGGCATACGCATGTGCATCAATTCAAGGTAAGCACGCACTAATTCTAATTCTTGTCCCAGCGTCGTAGCAGCGTTATTCAGGTTTGGAACGGCAGCGCGTAAATAAGCGATCAAACTATTCAAGACCTGTGATGCCTGATCAGATTGAGAATCCACCAATTCACGCACGTTGGCCAAGGTATTGAACAAAAAATGGGGTTCCACTTGTGCTTGTAATAAGCGCAGACGCGAATCAAGTGCGTCCCTTGAGAGCTCACTACGCTCCAACTCAAACGATAAAGCCTGGCGCTGTGCCTGACCACTGATTTGGCGATACAAGGCTGACATCGCTATCCAAGGCGAAAATAACAGACCGGCACCGACCATTTGTCCGAATCCTCCCAATCTCGACTTAGTTTCGTACCAGGGAATGGGGTCTCCTAAGGT
This sequence comes from Undibacterium sp., assembly GCF_030683615.1. Lineage (NCBI taxonomy): Bacteria > Pseudomonadati > Pseudomonadota > Betaproteobacteria > Burkholderiales > Oxalobacteraceae > Undibacterium > Undibacterium sp. Next base: position 1,922 of record NZ_JAUXQE010000034.1, on the reverse strand, counting down.
GGTCAGCGTATAGGCGATCGCCGCTGCAAACGGCACCACAATTGCCACAGCGGCAATCTGAAGTACCCAGCGCGCCATCCAGCCTGGCAATCGCTTCGGCCAGCGTTCGACAAGGCCAAATACGGTCAATTGCATCATGGCTATCATTACCAAACGACCAAATATCGTAATCCACCACTCTGTCCACGTCATTTTCATTAAAATGCTCAGAATGAGGCAGGCGAAAAGAACCACCTTGACGCGATTCCAATCATAAATAGCAGGTAGTGCCGAGGTAGTGCTCAATGACTCTTGATTATTCATGGTTGCCACTTTAAAAAATGAAAATTTGCCACACAAGTAGTGCGACTGACAGCGCTCATCTGACCTTCTCCAAGACAAATTATGTGACCAACAAGCGAAGAATATAAGCAGCTTACACTGCAAAGCAAACACAGGAAACTCTTTGTGATCAAGCACGTTTTCCTTAGTTTGAGTCACGTTCTGCTGCGATGAAACACAGGTGTATTTCTACGGTCAAAAGTGATCATTTTCACATGCTTTGATTGAGCAATGACATTGTCAAGTGGCACGACACTTTGACGGCAGTCATCACCCCATATCGTCACTGAATCAAGCTGATCCGTCATTCATCGCAATCTACTCAATAATTTTCAATGAATGAGGCATCCTGACATACATCACCCAGTCAACCAGGAACTACCATGAAATGGATACATATCATTGCAGGCTTAATCGCAATCTCATCAGGTGCCATCGCCATGTTTGCGGCGAAAGGATCGCCACTGCATCGTAAAACCGGGACAATGTTCACCGTGTCGATGTTAGTCATGACTGCCAGTGCCGCCATCATTTCACTCTTCTTGCGTACCGACCACGTCACTGGCGTTGCGGCATTGTTCACCGCTTATCTGGTTTGCACTTCATGGTTGGTGACCAAGCGGACGGTGCAAGAAAACCGCGTTGTGCTGAATGGATTTGCATTTGCTGCGGCAATGCTGGGCGTGTATGCGCTCAGTTTATGGTTCCATTTTCTCAAAGATCCGACAACTTTAATCACTAAAAATAGCCCACCACAAACGCTGATGGTATTTGGTGCACTCAGTTTATTGTGTTCCGCTCTGGATTTTCGCATGTTATGGACAGGGCAAATCGCTGGCGCGCACCGTTTGGTGCGACATCTATGGCGTATGTGCTTTGCGATGCTGATCGCCACGGCATCTTTTTTTACAGGACAAATGCAAGTTTTCCCGAAAATCGTTCGTCAGAGCACACTACTTGGAATTCCTATCCTGGCTGTACCTGTTCTTCTGGTATTAGTGGTGATGCTGTATTGGATGGGTCGCACTTTGGCTAGACGTAAGCGTAAGACCGTCAATCAAGTTGCTGAATCATGATAATGAATACCAAGCCATATTGTCTGTTAAATGCCGAATCTATAATTACTCAAGACATCAGCAAGATCATGCTTTGAAATAAGGGAGAGATGGTGGCATACATGCAGCCGGACGTTGCTTCACAATGACGGTGACAGTTTTTCTTACTATGCCTTTTTCCCGTCTCCCTCAGGAATTGCCTTGATACCCACCTGTTAATTTACTGGTCAGTTGTCTGTTTACTTGAACCTGCGCTATGTCCATGCGCAGGCATTGAATGATTTCATATCCTTATTTGCCGGCATAACGGATGATCACAGCTGGATCACCAACCAGTACCAGAAAATCATCATCCTCTGCGATCTGAACAATCTGGATCATCTGTTTCTTTGTCTCAAATCCCTGTAGAACTCATTTCATAAATAGGATGAGTGCGAACAAGACGATTTGGGATGCAGTGCAAGACGTGACGCGCAGCTAAGGCGTCCGCCTTTGCAAGCGGCACAACGCTGCAATGCGCCCAAATCGTCAGTTCCCGAAGGGTTT
>NZ_JAUXQE010000032.1:0-52522 GCF_030683615.1 Undibacterium sp. | reverse complement strand
TTGCTTCCAAGATAACAATGGTACATGGACTCAAGTTGGTGGTACAGATTGCTTTACATCTGGCCAAAATGGTATCCCAGTAGTTGCAACTTCCAAGTTCGTACCAGCTCTGCCAACAGTTGCTGCTGGCTCTGTCACAATGACTTCTGCTGCAACAACTACAGCTGGCGTTCAGTTGACTGGTGTTCTGACTCCATCTACCGTTTCTAACCAAGCAAACATGAAGTGGCAGTTTGCCGCAGCCAATTCTATCTGTAATGCTCAGCGTGGCTTGAAATCCGGTCAAGGTGGTTGCCCATAATTTAGCACGCTCTGGAAAAAGCCCTTCATTGATGAAGGGCTTTTTTATTTGTGCTAACGAAGATATTCCGGGTATTTAAGCAATTATTAACATTGCTGACAAATTATGGAGGCGTAAACAATATCAACGTTGAAAAAAAATTGGCATTTGAATAGCTTTGCCAATGCATGTTTATGGGGGGTGAGTGATTTGACAATGATGTTGTTAAATGATATATTTATTGCTCGATGGAAAGAGCAGTTCCTTATTTAACTTCACTTGAGTATTTCTATGAAAACCATGTCTAATCAGCTGCAACGCGGCTTTACTTTGATCGAATTGATGATTGTTGTGGCAATTATCGGTATCTTGGCAGCGATCGCTATTCCACAATATTCTGATTACACATCTCGTACCCGCGCAGCCGGCAGCAGAACGGAATTGAATAGCTTGGTGACTTCCATGTCTTCTTGCTTCCAGGATAACAACGGTACATGGACTCAGCCTGGTGGTACAGATTGCTTTACATCAGGCCAGAATGGTATTCCAGTAGTTGCAACTTCCAAGTTCGTACCAGCCCTGCCAACAGTTGCTGCGGGTTCTGTCACAATGACTTCTGCTGCAACGACTACAGCTGGCGTTGAACTGACTGGTGTTCTGACACCATCTACCGTTTCCAACCAAGCAAATATGGTATGGCAGTTTGCTCCAGGTGATTCTATCTGCAACGCTCAACGTGGCTTGAAATCCGGTCAAGGCGGTTGCCCATAATTTGGTGTTCTTAAAAAAAAGCCCTTCAGAATGAAGGGCTTTTTTTATATACGCTCAAGAAATGCAATCTCAAATCTGTCTGGTATGGAAATTGCTGTTAGCTTAACCGAGTAGCATTTATGCAGGAATTGCGCGAAGTTGGCTTGACAAGACTGTCACCGTAGGAAATGTTCTTAAAACTGATGTTTATGCGCTGGCAGTGACGATGTTGCCGGAAACCGGATAGTGCCGTCAGCGACGAATATAGTATTTTAGTATACGGCTCCTAAGAACCTGCAGCGTCGTTAAAGCAGGCGCAAGTCTTACTGCGAATGGTATGGAGCACATTGTGGTAAGTATTTTTCTAATGATATAGCGTTCAAATAGATTAACTTCTAAATCATGATGGAAGATCAGGTTTTCATCAGAAACCATCTGTTTGAACGTCGGGTCTGGTGTAATTTTTTCTGGAGATATAAATGAAAATTTCTTATCAACAAATGCAACGTGGTTTCACCTTGATTGAGCTGATGATTGTTGTCGCTATCATTGGTATTTTGGCAGCGATTGCAATTCCGCAGTATTCTGATTACACATCGCGTACGCGCGCTTCAGGCAGCAGGGCTGAGTTGAATAGCCTGGTTACGGCAATGACTTTCTGTTATTGGGATAATAGTTCCAACTGGACTAACTGCACAGCAGCGGGATCGAATGGAATCCCCGTTGTTTCAACATCAAAATTTATTGCTGCTCAGCCCATCCTGGGCGCGGGAACCATTGCACACACCAGCACAGCAACAGTGAGTGGCGCAGCGACGCAACTGACTGGCACACTCACGGCATCGACAATAAGCAACCAGGCAAATGTGGCCTGGACCTTTGGCGCAGGTGACTCTATTTGCAATGCTCAGCGTGGATTGAAATCAGGGGCAGGCGGTTGCCCATAGCGTCATTGGCCTTGTGTTGTTAAGCTTGTCCTTGGGAAATGAATACTTAAGGCAACAATTTATCTGAATGGCTACTTAGCTGAGGGATTAAGCGAGCATCTGAGGAATGACAGACTCTGAGCTAAGGCTGTTTATCCTTGATATTTTTTTCGACCATGGCCACAATGCTCTACTTGCTCAGCTGGCTGCCTCCAAAGAGGCCCACCTAACATTTCTGACGATTCTGTCGAACTTCATCTGCCTTCACATCATACTGCCTCTCCAGGAATAGTCTGTCATTGCCAAAACCATTCCGCAATCTACATCATGCCTGGTTCTCTGCCCATTCGTTGACTGAAAAATATGTCAGCATAAGCAGATGGCACAAATGCATTTTTATTCGAATAAGCTTTAGCAGAAAGAGTAAACTGTTTTCATGCAAGAAATGAATGTACAGTTCGCCATTTTGCGACCTTGGTTATTTAAATTTAGGAGAGTTCCCGAATGCTGAGCTGGTTCAAAAAACAGTTTTCTTCCAAGGATCAAACAACACGCGACAATAGAAAAAATGAGCGGGATACTCAAATTGTTGATCCGGAAGTCAAGGATAAGCGCCAGGCAGATCAGGAGCAGCTAGGAGATAACAGTTTTAAGAATGGTGATCTGGTGGCTGCTGCGCAGTATTTTCAACTGGCTATTTCAGCAGAGCCAGGCAAGGCCACTCTCTTTAATAAGCTGGGTGATGTTTTTTATGAGCAACAAAATTATACCCAGGCTGAAGGTCAGTATCGTCTGGCACTAGCATCTGATCCTGGCTACCTTGATGCAACAATGAATCTGGGTTTGACGCTGGATGCGCTGGGACGTTATGAAGAAGCGCTGGCTTGCTACCAGCATGTCATTCAGGCGCAGTCTGACAATCATCTTGCCTACTTCAATCTTGGCGTTACTCTGGCATCTCTAGGTCATATCAGTGATGCGCAAGCGGCTTACCTGAAGGTATTGGAGATAAAGTCAGGCTTTAGCCATGCGCATTACAATCTGGCGATTTTGTATCAACAACAGGGCAGGGCGGATGAGGCTGAGTCGCATTATTTGCGTACTTTGTCGAGTAACCCCGGACACTTCACCGCTTGCTGCAATCTCGGCAATTTGTACCTGCAAGATGGGCAACTTGATCTGGCGCGAGAGCGATTTTTACAATCTCTGAGCATGCATCCCCAGCATGTGGAATCTCTGCAGAGTCTTGGGCTAATTGCGCTGAAGCTTGGTCAGGCAGAGCAAGCGCAGACCTATTTGCAACAAGCACTGAGCTTGAATCCGCGATTAGCTGAAGCCATGGTCGGCCTGGGGGATGCCTACAAGATGCAAAACCTGTTATCAGAGGCGGAAGCGAGCTATCGCCAGGCCATTGCCATGCAGCCTGGCCTGGCGGGCGCTTATTGCAATCTGGGCATCACTTTGCATGAGAGTAAGCGCTATGGCGAGGCGATTGCTGTGTACCAGCAAGGCATTGCCAATGATGTCCATTCGGTATTGCTCTACAATAATCTTGGCAATACTTTCAGCATGATCAATCGTTTCGCTGAGGCAGAGGCTAGTTATGCGAAAGCCTTGCAATCTGGTGATAGCACAACTGAAACCTATTCCAATATGGCTGGATTATTCGCAGTCCAAGGTAAATTGGAAGAGGCTGAAAAGAGTTATCGAAGCGCAGTCAATCTTGATGCCGGGTATTCTGAAGCGTATAGCAATTTGTTATTTATGCTTAACTATCATCCTGACCGAAGTGCAGAAGACATTTTTGCAGCCTATCAGGACTATGAAAAGAGATATGCACTTCGCTACAAAAACGCTTTCTTGCCTTTTAAGAATGACAAAAATCGTCAGCGACGTCTAAAAATTGGCTATATTTCGCCCGATTTTTGTCGCCACCCTGTCCAGTATTTTCTCGAACCTTTAATGAGTCATCATGATAAGGCCGCCGTTGAAGTGTATGCCTATGCACAATTGAATACTCACGATAGTGTTACCGACCGCTACAAAACATATGCTGATCATTGGATAGACACTGCAAATTTGAGCGACGACAAGTTAAGTGAGCGCATACGGGAAGACGGCATTGATATCTTGATTGACCTTGCTGGTCACACTGCCCATAACCGCCTTTCGGTATTGGCGCGTCGGCCCGTCCCAGTGCAGGTGTCGTGGCTGGGGTTTGCCTATACGACGGGCCTGACAGCGATTGACTATTATCTGACGGACCACGTCAGTGCACCGCCGGGTAGTGAGCACTTGTTTGCAGAGCAAGTGTGGCGACTCAACACCCCATTGATCGTTTACCGGCCGGCCGCAGGCATGGGGGACGTTAATCTTCTCCCTGCCCTGAGCAGTAAAAACATCAGGATCGGTACCTTGACGAGATCAATACGGGTCAACCATAAAACCATCAGGACCTGGGCCGCCATTTTGAAGCAAGTGAAAAATGCCGTGCTCGTCATTGATAGTGCCAATTATCAAGACGCCGAATTGCGTCAAACTCTGATCAATAAATTTGCCGCGCATGGCATAGATGCGTCGCAACTCGATATTGGTTTTCACAGCCCACCCTGGGATACCTTGAGGTCGCTCGATATTGGGCTGGATTGTTTCCCGCATAATTCTGGCACTACCCTGTTTGAAACGCTGTATATGGGAGTGCCCTTCGTCACTTTGGCGGGGCGTCCTAGTGTGGGGCGCCTTGGAAGCAGTATCCTGGTGGGGGCAGGGCGTCCAGAGTGGATCGCGAATACGGAAGAGGAATACGTGGACAAGGTCGTAGCACTGGCGCAGGACATTCCACGCCTGGCGGAGATCAGGTCTGGCTTGCGCCAGGAAATGCAAAACAGCGCACTGATGGATGAAGTGGGTTTTACCCACGAAGTGGAACGTGCTTATCGTTCCATGTGGGAAAAATGGTGTGATGCTGAACAGTAAAGCAGCCTGAACAGGAGGAATCCTGCTCAGGTTGAATAGGAAAGTTCTTTGAAAAGCCTAAAACCCCAGCGCACTGCCGTCTGGATTGCGTGGATCAGAATAACCGGCAAAACCCTGCGGCATAATTTGTATGGTCTGGGTTTTGCCCAGGGTGGCTGCAGGGCGCAGCACCTGACCTTTTTGTTCCAGCAGGCGCAGGGTATCGATGCTGATCCCTTTTTCAAAGCGTAACTGGTCTGGCATCCATTGCTGGTGTATGCGTGGTGAGATCGTGGCTTCTGCCACGTTCATGCCATGGTCAATGACATTCAAGATGGTTTGCAGGGTCGTCGTGATGATGCGGCTGCCACCAGGGCTGCCTGTGACAAGATAGGGTTTGCCATCCTTGAGCACGATGGTTGGGGACATGGAGCTTAGAGGCCGCTTCCAGCCATGTACTGCATTGGCATCTCCCCCCAGCAAACCAAAGGCATTCGGAACGCCTGCCTTGACCGAGAAATCATCCATTTCATTATTCAGGACGATGCCCGTGCCTGTGGCTACGATGCCGCTGCCAAAGTTCAGGTTCAGCGTATACGTCGTGGCGACCACATTACCAAATTTGTCGGCCACGCTGTAATGCGTGGTCTGGTCGCTTTCATAGGGCAAAGGTTTGCCGGGCTTGATCTCGGCGGAAGGTGTGGCGCGGTCTGCATGTATTTTCTTGACCAGCTCGTCAGCGTAAGCACGCGAAGTCAGGGCCTTGGTCGGTACTTTGTAATAGTCCGGGTCACCTAAAAATTCAGAACGGTCAGCATAAGCCAGCTTCATGACTTCGCTGAGTTGATGCAAAGTCTGGGCGCTATTCGCCCCCTGTTCCTTGAGCGGATAATGTTCCAGCATATTCAGCATCTGGATGATGTGCACGCCGCCAGAACTTGGAGGCGGCATGGAGACTACTTCAAAGCCGCGATAATTGCCGCGCACGGGTATGCGTTCCACTGCCTTGTAATTCTTCAGGTCACTGGCTGAGATCAGGCCTTCATGTTGCTGCATTTCTGCGACGATTTTTTTTGCAATCGCGCCTTCATAAAATGCGGACGGGCCTTGCTCGGCAATCAGGCGCAGCGATTGTGCCAGGTCTTTTTGCAGCAAGCGCTCACCAGCCAGCAGGGGTTTGCCATCCTTAAAAAAAATTGCCTTGCTGGCTGGCCATTTGCCCAATTGCTTCTTGCTTGAATCGATCAGCTCAGCCAGATGTGGGCTGATGTCGAAGCCTTGTTCTGCCAGACGTATGGCGGGGGCAATCACATCTTTCCATTTCATGCTGCCGTATTTGCGCAAGGCCAGGTCCATGCCTGCCACCGTGCCAGGCACACCCACTGCCAGATGGCTATACAGGGACTTGCCAGAGATGACCTTGCCATTCACATCCAGATACATGTCGCGAGTGGCTTTTTCCGGTGCCAGTTCACGGAAATCCAGGGCGATATCCTTGCCTGACTTGCTGTCATGAATAACCATGAAGCCACCACCACCAATATTGCCGGCATTTGGCAAGACCACCGCCAGGGCAAAGCCAACTGCCACCGCAGCATCGACGGCATTGCCACCACGCTTGAGTATATCGAGACCGACCTGGGTCGCCAGCGCCTGCTCAGTCGCCACCATGCCTTGTCTGGCATACACCGGGCTGATGATGGGGTAGCTGGTATCGTATTTGATACCTGCAGCCAGTTGCGCCTGGCTGGCAGGGCTGACTAAGGCGAAGCACAGGGGAATGAGCAGACTCAGGCAAAGCTTGCGGCTAGAGGGGGAGGGCATGCGATTAACTCCGAAAATCAGTGATGTCAGAAATAGTAATACCATTTCTGACATGGCACGCAGATAAAGTATCCCTCAAGCAGAAAATAAAAAAGCCGCCCGAGGGCGGCTTTTCATTTAATCTGCATAAATGCAAATTATTTTGCTTCAGCTTCTGCAGAAGTTGCGCCAGCTGGCACAACAGCGATAGCAACAGTAGCGTCACCACCGTGTACAACAGCTGTCACGCCTTTTGGCAGTGTCAGTTGAGATACGTGGATGGATTGGCCGGCTTCCAGTTTGGACAGGTCAACTTCAACGAATTCTGGCAAGTCTGCTGGCAAGCAAGAAACGTCCAGTTCAACAGCAACGTGGCTGATCACTGCAGAAGACAGTTTCACAGCTGGGGATACGTCAGCGTTGACGAAGTGCAGAGGCACTTTAACGTGGATTTTTTGGTTAGGATCTACGCGTTGGAAATCAGCGTGCAAAACCAGTTGTTTGTAGGCGTGGACCTGGAAGTCGCGCAACAATACTTTTTCTGATTTGCCATCCACTTCCAGGTCCAGAATGGAAGAGTGGAATGCTTCTTTTTTCAATGCATGGTACAGCGCATTGTGATCCAGAGTGATGGATACTGGGGCTTCTGTACCACCGTAGATGATGCCAGGTGTTTGGCCAGCAAGGCGCAGGCGGCGGCTCGCTCCGGTCCCCTGTACATTGCGTGCAAATGCGATAACTTTCATGGTGTTACTCCAAAAAATGCAAAACATTGATTTGTTTTGCGGTGTTGAACCCCCGCGACCAGGGGCCCAGAAAAAAGCACCATCAATTGATGGTGCCGGAAATAATTTAGTCCGTATTTAGTCCGTAAACAAAGAAATGACGGACTCGCCCTTGGTAATGCGGCGGAAAGTCTCGGCCAGCAGGCTGTCACAAGACAATTGACGGATCTTGGGGCAGGCGCGGGCAGCTTCAGACAGCGGGATGGTATCAGTAACAACCAGTTCATCCAGTGGCGATTGCGAAATACGTTGTATCGCAGGGCCGGACAAGACGGGGTGAGTACAATAAGCCAATACCTTCTTGGCGCCGCGTTCTTTCAATACTTCAGCTGCTTTTGTCAGCGTACCGGCAGTGTCAACCATGTCATCCATGATGACGCAGTTACGGCCTTCGACTTCACCAATGATGTTCATGACTTCAGAGACATTCGCTTTTGGACGGCGTTTGTCGATGATGGCCAGATCGCAACCCAGGCGTTTTGCCAAGGCGCGGGCGCGTACCACGCCGCCTACGTCAGGGGAAACCACCAGCAAGTCTTCGTAATTCTTGGCAACCAGGTCACCCAGCAAAATTGGCGAAGCGTAAATATTATCAACAGGGATATCAAAGAAACCCTGGATTTGGTCTGCATGCAAGTCCATGATCAGGACGCGGCCAACACCCGCTTCTTCCAGCATATTGGCAACCACCTTGGCAGAAATCGCCACACGCGCAGAGCGTGGACGACGGTCCTGACGGGCATAACCAAAATAAGGGATAGCGGCAGTGATACGACCGGCAGAAGCACGTTTCAGTGCATCGACCATCAACATGATTTCCATCAGGTTGTCGTTGGTGGGTGCGCAAGTGGATTGCAGAACGAAGACATCTTTACCGCGGACGTTTTCATTGATCTCGACCATGACTTCGCCGTCAGAGAATTTGGAAACGTCTGCTTTACCGAGGGGAATGCCAAGTTGTTTGGCAACACCGGCAGCCAGTGCAGGATTGGCGTTGCCAGTGAAAACCATCATGTTGTCATTTGCGCGCGCATTTGCCATGGCTGGGACCTATCGGCTGAGATTTTTGTGGGTCTGGCTTATTTTGCATGGGTTTTACACAAAAAAAGCCGCTGATAAAACTGAAAAAGCCGCCGCACAATCTATGCGGCGGCTTTAATTTAATGGCAGGGGAAGAAGGATTCGAACCTTCGCATGCCGGAATCAAAATCCGGTGCCTTAACCAGCTTGGCGACTCCCCTACACAACCGTTTTGCCTGTTTCCAAGTTCGCCGCTATTTTAGCGTTAAACTGGCTTCAAGCCAAATATTTTTCGATCCCAATTTCTGCGCCATCGGATGGCGACTCAGTGCTTTTGCTTTCCATGATACCCAGCGATCCGGTACTTGCTTTAACACTTGCTCAGCTGCTGATTCTTCAGCAAAAGCGCAAAAAACGCAAGCCCCTGATCCTGTCATCTTTGCATCGCCGTATTGTGAGAGCCACTGAATGGCTGCATCAACTTGCGGAAACAATGCGCAGGCAACTGTTTGCAGATCGTTTTTCCAAGTTTTCTTTGCATCACCAGGAAAGTCCGCTATTCTGACGGGCTTTGTGTCCCTTGTCAACTCCTTTGCCGAAAAAATTGCAGGCGTGGGGACTTGTACGCCCGGTTCCAGTACCACAAACCAGACCTCTGGCGTCGTCAATGCCTGCAATTCTTCACCCACACCTTCAGCAAAGGCATTTTCACCAAACAGGAAGAAAGGCACATCTGCGCCCAGTTGCAGGGCCAGGCGCATCAACTCTTCACGCTGCAAGCCGGTTTCCCACAATTGATTAAGCGCCAGCAAGGTGGTTGCCGCATCGGATGAGCCCCCACCGACGCCGCCGCCCATGGGCAAGTGCTTGCGCAATGTCAGATTGGCACCAAATGGACAGCCAGTATGGCTTTGCAATAGCCTTGCTGCACGGACGATGAGGTCGCTGTCGGCAGGCACGCCTTCTATGTCATTGGTGCGGCATATCTGGCCGTCGGCACGCACTTCCACATCCAGGTAATCGCAGCGGTCTATCAGTTGGAAAGCGGTTTGCAGCAAGTGATAGCCATCGGCCCGGCGGCCAGTCACATGCAGGAAGAGATTCAGTTTGGCCGGGGCCGGGCAGTTGTCCAGTCGTTTCATTTCCATTCATTCACCACGATGCGGATGGAAACATCACCCGCTTGTTCAGTATATCTTTGCAGATCTATGCGTTTGGGGAAGCTGGGCTGTTCATGCCAGCTGGCATAGCGCAGTTTCCAGCCTTGGGTCGTGAGGGTCTGGTCTTCTGCCTTGACGGTGGTCGCTGGTTTGCCATCGACAGTGACAAAGCCTTGCAACCAGTCGCGCAATCCTGCTACTGGCAAAGACCAGCCCAGGGTTTCTTGCAAGAGCTGGTCAAGGTCGCTGGCGGTGCGCGGTGCTTTGCCGTCGAGTTCCAGCGTTGCGCCTTGCGCATTGACGGTAATGCGCGCTACGGTTTGGTCCAGTGGAGACAGTAAATTGATGCGTATGCCCTGGGCATCCTGTTCCCATTCAAAGCTGCCATGCTGGCCTTGAGGTTTGTCGCCTTGCTGGTACTGGATGGAAATCTTGCCGCTGATTTGTATCTGTTGCTGGTATTGCCGGGTGCTGGCTGAGGCGGTACTGGTTGCAGCCGTCGCAGGTGCTGGCGCCTGCTTGTTCAAGCTCGCACAGCCAGTACTGAGCAAGGTACAAAAAATGGCTGGGGCAAGCAGGCTGAGTCGGGTATTTGATGGCATGGTGCTTGTATGGTGGTGAGGACTTACGCAAAACCGCCCCAGCTGCGTTGCAGCTCCTCTCCTGGGAGCCGCGTACTTAAAGTACTGTCTTCGTCGCTGACGGCTTGCCGGGACAATTTTGCGTAAGTCCTGGTGGTTACAAATAACAGGGCGGACATTATCTGTCCGCCAGGGTGTATCTATATCAACACGCCCTCGCATCAGGGTTTGACTTTCAACCTTTCCAGCGTCGACTTCAGGGTGGTGTTATCCGGGTCTTTTTTCTGGGCGTCGCGCCAGATTTTTCTGGCATCATCTTTTTGTCCCATGGTCCACAAGACCTCGCCCAGATGCGTGGCGATCTCGGCGTCAGGCCGCATTTGATAAGCACGGCGCAAGGCTTTTTCGGCTTCATCAAACCTGGATAATCTGAACTTGACCCAGCCCAGGCTGTCGAGGATGAAAGGGTCATCCGGTGCCAGTTGATTAGCTTTTTCTATCAGCGTGACAGCTTCATCAAGCTGTACATTGCGGTCAGCAAAGGAGTAGCCCAAAGCATTGTAGGCGTGCTGGCTGGTTGGAGCCAGTTCTATGACCTTGCGCAAGGATGCTTCCATGCTGGCGATGTCTTTTTGTGACTCGGCCAACATGGCAAAGTCATATAGCAGGTCCGGGTTATTCGGTGCCTGCTTGATACCTTCTTGCAGGACAGTCTTGGCCTGGTCCGGCAAACCTGCGTCACGCAATAACTGTGCTTCTGACTGTATCAACTGGATTTGTTCGGCTTCATTGCTGGCCTTGATTTGCTGTATGAAGGCGCGTGCTTCCAGCAACTTGCCTTCTTTCGCCAGCAAGAAAGTACGGCGTACTTGTACATTGAACCAGGCCGGGTTGCGGCCATCATAGGACTCAACTTGCGCCAGCCAGTCTTGCGCTGCCTTATAGTCCTTGCGTTCTGCGGCGATGCGCGACAGGTTCACCAGTGCCGTGGTCGGATCACGTTCTTCGCCTGTCTTACCTTCCAGTGCTTTGAGATATTGCAGGAAATAGCTTTCAGCTTTTTGCGACTGGTTACGCTCCATTGCCAGTACACCCAGAGTGTAAATGGCGCTGACATCATCGGGTTTATCGCGTGCCAGGGTTTCAAATTCATGGGCAGCCTGATCGATCTGCTTCAGGTCTATCAGTATGCTGGCATATGCCAGGCGCACATCACGTGCAGTAGGGTTTTTTACCAAAAAAGCAGACAAAGCCTTGGCGGCATCGGCTTGTGGTGAGGCCTGGGCAATCGTCAGCACCGCCAGTTGCGAATCTGGCTTTGCTTTTAATACTGCTTGTGCCTCACTAACGGCACGCTTGTTATCGCCCTTGGTATAGGCACCCTGGGCCAGTGCCATATGCGCATCTGTGCTGGTCTTATACGGTTCCAGCAGGGTTTCAAGCGTGCTGAATGCGGCATTTTTATCACGGCCACGCGACAACAGGCGCTGGGCTTGCAACATTGTCACCCCCAGTTGCTTGGGGTCGGAAGACTTCAGTTTTTCAGTATAGACACTCTGGATTTCAGCCAGATTATTATTCATTACCATGAAACCCAGGTAATACTGAGTGGCTTCATTTGAATTGGGCGCCAGTTCACGCCACAGACGCACTGCCTGCAGTGCTTCGCCGGATTGTTTGGCCGACAGGGCAATTTCTGCTGCGCGCCGGGCAAGCCGGGGGTCGCGGGTTTGCTGGGCGACTGAATACAGGGTTACGTAGGCACCTTGCCAGCTACCACGCTGATAAGCAATTTCTGCGGTAATAATTTTGTAGAATAATTCTTCTGACAGGGCCACTTCCGGCAATTTGTCTTCATAGGCGGGCAGGCTGGTAACCCCGTGCAGAGTTTTTTCGGCAGACAGGGCCGCCTGGGCCGCATCGCTGACATGGTGAGTGTCTTCGACAGCTTCGCTGGCCTGCTTGCCAGTCGTCGCGCATCCGCCGACCAGTGCCGCACTTAACAGTATCGTGGCTGGCCGCCATAGCGAGGCAGCCGTAATAGCGGATACAATAGGCTTGAATAATAAAGTAGGCAGTGTTTTCAAAACGAATCCGGATTTGACGTTGATAATTGATTTTACGCTAAAGCAGAACAACTGTAGGTTCGCCAGCGCTTATACACTGTGTCAAATTGTAATGGTAAAAGTTCCCCTCCATGCCAGAATTACCTGAAGTAGAAGTGACCCGTCGCGGCGTAGAGCCGCATCTGAATGGCAAGCAGGTCACCGATGTGATCATGCGCCGTGCCGGCTTGCGCTGGCCTTTTCCGGCAAATTTACCTGCCTTGCTAAGTGGTCAGCAAATTCTGGCGACCGGGCGGCGGGGTAAATATCTTTTATTGCATTTCCAGCGCGGTACTGTACTCATTCACTTGGGTATGTCAGGCCATTTGCGTGTGCTGGGCAAAGATGTGCTGCCAGCAAAGCATGATCATATTGATATTGTTGTCGGTGATTTCGCCTTGCGCATGACAGACCCGCGCCGCTTTGGTGCCGTGCTCTGGCATGATGCCGCCGATGGCGACCTGGAAGAGCATCTGCTGATACGCAAGTTGGGCGTAGAGCCGCTGGAAACCGATTTTAGTGCAGCATTATTGTATAAATTGACCAGAAAACGTAGTGCGCCCATCAAGCAAGTCTTGCTGGCCGGGGACATCGTGGTCGGTGTTGGTAATATTTATGCATCAGAAAGCCTGTTCAGAGCAGGCATAAATCCTAAAACTCAGGCTGGACGCATCAGCCTGAAGCGCTATACTTTACTGGAAGCGGCCATACGCGCAACCCTGGCAGCTGCCATAGAGCAGGGTGGCAGCACCCTCAAGGATTTCATTGGTGTGGATGGACAAAGTGGCTATTTTCAGCAATCTTATTTTGTGTATGACCGTACTGGCGAGCCTTGCCGGGTCTGTGGCGAGCCTGTCAAACAGATAAAACAAGGACAACGTAGTAGCTTCTATTGTGCAAAATGTCAGAAATAAACCCACAAATCTGGCTGAAATGTAAGCAAAATTCGATTTAGACGTATTTTTTTAACGCTTCCATATATACTTGGAATATCAAAAAAGTTAACTGAGGGGAACATGAGCAATCTGGTTCAGAAATTCCAGGAGTACAGCGACTGGCGCAAAGGAGTGGTCAAAGCGCTGGAGCAGTACCGGTCGTGGATACATGGATCGGATATGGCCGATGCCGCCAGTGATCAGCGTATTGCACGCTTGATGGAGCGTCTGGTTGACGACAAACTGTCCATCGCCTTTGTTGCTGAATTTTCACGCGGCAAGTCCGAACTCATCAACGCCATCTTCTTTGCAGACTATGGCCAACGCATATTACCGTCATCTGCCGGCCGCACTACCATGTGCCCGACCGAGCTTTTGTACGATGACACCATCCCGCCCTGCATACGCCTGCTGCCGATAGAAACCCGCGCCGAAGCGCAATCGACCAGTGAATACAAAGGCCAAAGCCATGTCTGGACGGTGCTGCCGCTGAATATCAATTCTGGCGACGGCATGCTCGAAGCTTTCAAGCAAGTCAGTCTGACCAAGAAAGTCAGCATAGAAGTTGCCAAGCAATATGGCCTGTTCGATGAGAACGACCCCGATGCGCCGCTGGAAATCGACGAAAATGGCCTGGTAGAGATTTCCCAATGGCGTCATGCCATTATTAATTTCCCCCATCCTTTGTTGAAGGAAGGTCTGATCATTGTCGACACACCAGGCTTGAATGCGATAGGTACTGAGCCTGAACTGACGCTGAACCTGATCCCGAATGCGCATGCCGTCTTGTTTATCCTGGCTGCCGACACTGGCGTGACCAAGAGCGATATAGATGTCTGGCGCAATAATATCGGCAATGGCCCTGGCCGCATGGTCGTGCTCAACAAGATCGACAGCATGTGGGATGAATTGCGCACGCCAGAAGAAGTGGAAGCGCAAATCGTCCGTCAGGTCAGCACTGTTGCCCACACGCTTGGTCTGGAAGAAAAGCAGATTTTCCCAATCTCGGCCCAAAAAGGCCTGGTTGCCAAGATCAATAAGGATGCACCCTTGCTGGCACGCAGCCGCCTGCCTACGCTGGAATATGCCTTGTCCAAGGAATTGATACCAGCCAAGCAAAACATCATCCGCGCCCAGTTGACCTCAGAAATCAATGAAATCATCCAGGCGCAACAGGCAGTTATCTCTTCCCGCAGCCGCAGTATGGTTGAGCAGATGATGGAATTGAAGAGCCTGCGCGGCAAGAATATGAATGTCATCGAACACATGATGAAGCGTATCGATGCCGAGAAAAAAGAATTCGATGCCAGCCTCCTGCGCATGCAGGGTACGCGCGCCGTCTTCACTCGCTTGTCTACCGAGGTGTATACCAGCCTGGGCATGGATATCCTGCGTGAAGAAATCCGCAAATCGCGTGACGCCATGGAGAAGAGCAAATTCTCTATCGGCTTGCGTGAGTCAGTCAGGCAATTCTTTGCCCAGATTAAACTGAACCTGCAGACCTCGAATAGAAAGACCGATGAAATTTCGGAAATGATGACGGTCATGTACCGCAAGTTTTCGACTGAACATGGCCTGGCCTTATCTGCACCAATGTCATTCTCGCTGGATAAATACATCAAGG
The DNA here is from genome assembly GCF_030683615.1 of Undibacterium sp. NCBI lineage: Bacteria > Pseudomonadati > Pseudomonadota > Betaproteobacteria > Burkholderiales > Oxalobacteraceae > Undibacterium > Undibacterium sp. Next base: position 37,598 of record NZ_JAUXQE010000032.1, on the reverse strand, counting down.
AAATCGAAGCTATCGAAGGGGTTTACCAAAAGCAGTTCAGCACGGCGACATTGCTGACCACGCCGCAAGTAGTCCTGATGCACAAGTTCTTTGATTCTGTTGCAGCCCGCGTCAAGCAAAGCTTCCTGCAAGCCAACCGCGATGTGGAAGCCTGGCAAAAAGTCGTCATGGCGCCGCTGGAAGCACAGATACGTGAACACAAGGGCCAGTTGAAAAACCGCATGCAATCGATACAGCGTATCCATGTGGCTACCGACAGCCTGGAAGACAAGATAGGTTCCTTCGAAAGCTTGCAGGCAGATATTGATGCACAGAAAAAGGCCTTGACCGATCTGGAAGATGGCTTGAAAACAGCATTGACTGCAGAGCTGACTGCACTCAGGGTAGCCGCCTGAAATAATGAAGTCCACAGCATCAGGCAGTAAGGCTGACCCTCAGGGTCAGCCTCAGTTTGCTACCTCTCCGTATTTCGACCCCGGTTTTTCTGTAACGCTTGTTACCTGGCAAAAACAGCATGGCCGCCATGGCTTGCCCTGGCAACAAAGCCGTGAAGCCTATCGCGTCTGGCTGTCTGAAATCATGTTGCAGCAGACACAGGTGACGGCAGTCATCCCTTATTACCAGCGTTTTCTGGAAACTTTTCCTACTGTGTTTGACCTGGCCGCAGCACCGGTGGAGCAAGTCATGGAACACTGGAGTGGCCTGGGCTATTACACCCGCGCCCGCAATTTGCATCAGTGTGCCAAACAGGTGGTGGATAAATACCAGGGCATATTCCCGGCGGACCCTGCAGCGCTGCAAGAGCTGCCTGGCATAGGCCGCTCTACTGCTGCGGCAATCACGGCGTTTTCTTACGGCACAGTAGCGGCAATTCTGGATGGCAACGTCAAGCGCGTGTTCGCCCGCGTGTTTGGTATAGATGGTTATCCCGGTACCAAACCCGTTGAAGACAATATGTGGTTGCGCGCCCAGGCTTTATTGCCAGCACAGGACATAGGCGCTTACACGCAGGGCTTGATGGACCTGGGCGCTACTGTATGCACGCGCAGCAGCCCAAAATGCCCGCAATGTCCCTTCCAGCCACGTTGCGTCGCCTATGCGCAAGGCAGGACAGCTGAGCTGCCGGTACGCAAACCAAAAAAAGCGCAAAAAGAAAAACAGGTCATCATGCTGCTGTTGCAGGACGGCGCAGAAGTCTGGCTGGAACGCAGGCCGCCCACCGGTATCTGGGGTGGCTTGCTGTCCCTGCCGGAGCTGGCTGGCATGCAAGAAACTACTGAGGATACTTTCTCAGTCGATGCACAAATGACGACCGTACGCGCGCGCGCCAGTCGCTTCGGCGATATCGCCAGCATTCAGGTCTTGCCTGTATTTGCCCATGTCTTCACCCACTTCAAATTGCATATCCTGCCTGTGCATGTGCAACTCAAAAAACGCCATCTGGAAGTCGCAGACAGTGAGCATGGCTGGCATGCACTTGATGATGCCGCACAACTGGGTTTGCCTGCGCCTGTCAAGACTTTGCTGACTTCTTTTGGCGCGCAAGCAAGTCTGGCATTTACTGATTAAACAATTACGCTTAGACTCCTGAGCTTGCTAATAGAACTCATTTCATCAATAGGGATGAGTGCGAACAAGACGATTTGGGATGCAGTGCAAGGCGTGACCCGCTGCTAAGGCTGGTGCCTTAGCGAGGGGCGCAACGCTGCAATGCGCCCAAATCGTCAGTTCCCGGAGGGTTTGCCTCATAACGCGCGCTGGACTGCGTTGGACTCGTTGTCAATAGGCAAAGCTATTAACTGCCTCGTCCGCCTTGCCAGCCCACGTTATGAGGCAAACGCATCTCATTCCTATTGATGAAATGAGTTCTAAAATAATGGCATTTCAGGAGACCACTTTGAATAAAAAAATCATGCTCAGGCTGATGTCCGCGCTGGCACTATGCATTGCGGTGGCAGGCTACGCCAATGCTGCCGCTCCGGCCACCACCAAGCCTTGCCGCTTGCCGGACTTTCCGCAGGAAGTGCAATGCGGCCAGATACAAAGACCGCTAAACCCGGCGCAGCCACAAGGCAAGCAGATCGATATCCATTATGTCGTGGTGCCATCGCAAGACCGCAACAAATTGCCGGATGCCGTTTTCCTGCTGGCGGGCGGGCCAGGTCAAAGTGCCATCAGCGTATCGAATTGGGGTACGGCCCTGATGGCGCGTCTCAATCGCCGCCGCGATCTCGTGTTTGTCGATCAGCGTGGCACAGGGCGCAGCGCGCCGCTGGAATGCCCGATGCTGGAAAAAGCCGATGAAGTCCTGACGCCGGAGCAAAAAGTCAACATGACAAATGACTGCATGCGCCAGTTGCAAACCCTGCCTTATGGCGAGTTGCAATACTTCAGCACCAGCATTGCAGTGCAAGATCTGGAAGCCGTGCGCCTGCAGCAAGGCTATGGCCGCATCAATCTGGTTGGTGCTTCGTACGGCACTCGTGCCGGGCTGGAATACCTGCGTCAATATCCACAAGCCGTGCGTCGCGTCGTGTTCGACGGTGTGGTGCCACCCAGCATGCGCCTGGCCAGTTCTGATGCGCAAAAGGCGCTCGATGCCTTGTTCAAGGATTGCGTAAAAGAAGAAACCTGCAACATCAGTTATCCTGATCTGGCAAACCGCTGGAAAAAATTACTGGCCAGCCAGCCACAAAAAATCAGCCTGCCGCATCCGCGCATGGGCACAACCATGAAACTGGAGATGACCAAGGATGGCTTGCTTGGCATGGTGCATAAAACCCTGTACAGCCCCAATTCACTGGCCGCCTTGCCATATGCATTGACGCAGGCAGAGCAGGGCAACTACGCACCACTGATTACCATGAGCGGCGCGACGACCTTGCCTGGTCCTGGCGGTATTTCTTATGGCATGCATTTCTCGGTCTGGTGCGGTGAAGCCTTTGCCCAGTCTGCGACTTTGCCAGCCAATGATGATTTTGAAAAGCTCATGGCAGACATGTATACCCGGACTTGTAAAAACTGGCCACGTGCGGAGATACCCGCAGCTTTTTTCACTATCCCGGTAGCTGCGTCACCCGCCTTGCTGCTCAGCGGTGGTCTTGACCCGGTCACCCCAATCAGACATGGTGAAGAAGTCGCCAAGGCATTGGGGTCGAACGCCCGTCATGTGCAGATAGAAAACACGGGCCACGGCCTGCTCGCGCAAGGCTGCGTGCGTGATGTTGTGCACCGTTTTTTGAACGCCAAGGAAGATAGCGAAGCAGTCAAGGTGGACACAGCCTGTGTGCGCCAGATACCGCGCGCCCTGGCCTGGCAGGCACCTGTGCCGCCCTCTGCCAACAAAGCTGGCAAGGAGGCCAGGCCATGATTATCGTCAATGACTTGCATAAAGAATTTGTGCGTCTGGGAAAATCCTCAGGCAATGCCCTGGTCCAGACTGCCCGCACTCTGGGGCTGATGAAAAAAGACCGAGAAGTCGTCAAGGCAGTGAATGGCGTCAGCTTCAGCGCACAGGATGCCTGCATCACTGGCTTGCTGGGTGCGAATGGCGCTGGCAAGACCACATCACTGCGCATGATTGCCGCCTTGCTGCAGGCCGACAAAGGTGAGATCAAGGTGGATGGTGCTACCGTCAAGGCTGGCACTTCGTCCACCCAATCCCATATGGGTGTGTTGTCGGATGCCCGTGGCCTGTATCCACGCCTGACCGCAAGGGAAAACATTCAATACTATGGTGTGCTACATGGCATGGACAATGAGCATGCTGAGCAACGCACCAGACAATTGTCGCAATGGCTGGACATGGACAAACTGCTTGATCGTCGCACCGATGGTTTCAGCCAGGGCGAACGCATGAAGACGGCGCTGGCAAGGGCCCTGGTGCATGATCCCAAGAACATCATCCTCGATGAACCCACCAATGGTCTTGATGTCGTGGCCACCCGTGCCCTCAGGGAATTCCTGCGCTTCCTGCGTTCGCCAGAAGGTGGCAGCAAGTGCATCATTTTCTCTACCCACATCATGCAGGAAGTTGAACGCCTGTGCGACCAGGTCGTCATCGTCGCCGACGGCAAGGACGTGGCCCATGGCACGGTCGATGAATTGCTACAGCAATCCGGTGAAAAAAATTTCGAAGATGCATTCGTCAAGCTGGCATTTTTGCATCCACAAAAGTCCCTGACAGGAGTCAATTGATGAAAGCAACCTTAGCTATTTTGCGCAAGGAATTGCGCGATGCCCTGCGTGACCGCCGCACCTTGCTGGTGGCATTGATCAGCTCCTTGCTGGGTGTGCCTTTGATGTTGCTGATTTTTTCCGTGGTGTTGTCGCAAGTCGAGTCGCAGGAAGAAAAACGTACCGTCATGGTCAAGGGCATAGAACATGCCCGTGGCCTGGAAAATTTTATCCAGCGCCAGGGTTACCAAATCAAGACTGCGCCTGACGACTACGCCGCCAAGTCACAGAGCAAGGAGCTTGACCAACCTGTACTGCTGATCCCTGACAATTTTGATGAAAAGCTGGCGACGGGGGACAAGGGCATGCTGGAGATTGCCTTTGATACCTCCAACCGCCAGGCAGAATTTGGCGTGCGCCCCCTGCGCCGTTTGCTGGACGGCTATTCTCAGGAAGTCGCCACCATGGGCCTCGCCATGCGTGGCGTCTCCATGGAGCTATTGCAGCGTATAGAAGTGCGTGAACGTCACCTGAAAAAACCGGAAGAACGCAAAGCCACCATCACCACCATGCTGCCCATGATGGTCTTGATGGCCATCGTGCTGGGCGGCATGTATGCTGCCATTGATACGACGGCAGGTGAGCGAGAACGTGGTTCGCTGGAGCCACTGATGATGAATCCTGTCACCGGCTGGCAACTGACTATCGGCAAATGGGGCGCCGTTGCCATTGTCGGCATGGGCGTGGTGGTGCTGACCATCTTCAGCTTCTTCCCCTCGCAATGGCTGATCCACAACGAAACCCTGCGTGCCGAGTTCCAGTTCAACTTCAAGGATGCCATGGGTTTCCTGCTGGTTCTATTGCCGCTGGCTGCCAGCATGGCAGCGATACAAATTGCTGTCTCTCTCGATTGCAAGAGCTATAAGGAAGCCCAGGTCCGCAATCAGATGGTGACGATGTTCATCCCCTTTGTATCACTGGTCCCCATCCTTTTTCCTGGTCGTGAACCGGCCTGGTTCCAGTGGGTGCCGGTACTCTCGCAAAATCAGATGATGAACCAGGTGCTGAAAGGCGAAACCCTGAGCACCGTGGCAGTTGGCATTGCTTTCCTGGTGTGCGCTTTGATGAGCCTGGTCAGCCTGGCGTATATCTCACAAAAAATGCGCAAGGTGGTGATGCATTGAATGCATTTTCTGTCTGAATTAATCAACAATCTTTACACAACAAAAAAGCACACCGAGGTGTGCTTTTTTGTTTGTTGCTGACTTTATCTGAATTCAGCATTAACTTTCAACAGCTTGTTGTTACGCCATGGACGAGGTTCCCTGTCCTTGACCGGATCAAATGCTGCCGGTGGTGGTGCAGGGTTGAATCCTGCTGCCGGGCATGAACCGGTGCTGACATATTTCAGCGCTGCTGACAGGCGTGGTTCGCTTTGATCGCCCAACTGATAATTCAAGCTGTCAGATACCTGGCAAGTTGGTGTGAAGCCATTGGTGAAATCGCCCTGGTTCAGCGCATTCACACCTGCAAACTGTATGGCGAAATAGGCAGTTTTGCAGTTGTTGGTCTGGATGAAACCATAGGGTTTGCCGCAGGTTGTGTCACCGATCAAAATCACTTGCATGAAAGGTTTCAGACCATTGATGATGGACTCACTGGCAGAGCAGGTATTGCTGCCAGTCAGCACGAATACACGCGACAGGTTAAGTTGCGGCAATGGACGGTTGTTGGAATCGGTATCGTAGAAATACGAGATATTGTCTGCCGTCAGGTCAGTATGCTTGTCATTGAATTGCAGCTTCTCGAATATTTTGTCAGTGACCTTGCTACCAGCAATCATGGCGGACAATTCATTGGCGATATACAGGTAGCCGCCACCGTTATACCGCAAGTCCAGCACCAGCTCGCTGACACCTGCCTGCTTGAACTCGGTGATGGTCTTGACCAGGGGTGCCTCTGCCGTGCGTATATGATCAGTGAAGACCATATAACCTATTTTCTTGCCATTCACATTCAGCACCTGGTTTTGCAGCACTGGCGCAGTCGTGACTGTGGTTGCAGTCATCGTCACAGCACGGTTGCTGAATGAACCACTATCCCTGATCTGGAAACTATGGGTTTCTGCCTTGCTGGGATACACAGCGTTGTATTGTGTATCGTTCAGGTAAGTACCTATGGTGGAGTTATCAACGCTGACCAGCGTGGCACCCCGTTTGATCTGTGCCTGGTCAGCAGGAGAGCCAGGCTGTACATAACGCACCCGTATGCCACCGCTGTCGCGTGTCAGGCTAAAACCAAAACTGACATCGGCACCAGTCTGGAAGTAATCATCTATGCTGCCCTGCGTATCAGTGAAGCTGAACCTGTCTTTGGATTTGACGATCAGGGCCTGGAAATAATCCTGGGGATTAAAGTAGCTTTCTTTCGGAACATTGATGATGTCGCGATACCATAAATAGATATCATCCAGATGCGCGCGCACCCAGTCCTTTTCACCGTTCGGGGTACAGATATTGGCAAGGCTGGCTGGCGTGCCATAGTTGCTGTTGTTGCCATTGCTGCCCGACGTATTCTGGTTGAGGGTATTGCCGCTGACGCCGATCAGGTCCAGTGCCTGTGATGTGGAGGTACTGGTGACCGCAGATGCAAGTGCCACGGTCTTGCTGATATTGTCATTCAGCGTCAGGTAACTCAGGCCCTGTTGTACGGCGAAATAATTTGCCACATCCAGCTTGTTGTTCAATAAGCTGGTGACCCAGCCCCAGGTCGCATCATTGGCATATTCACGCGCAGAAACCAGGATGGCCCTGACCATGCTGCCCTTGGGGACGCCATTCCTGAGCTGGCTGGACCAGTAATCTATTTCTGCTGCGTTGGGGGCAGTGCTACCAGTACGGCCCAGCACGTTTTTATAAATGATACGGATAAAGTCGTCATTGCTCATGCTGCTGGTGTAGCCAGTCAACGCTGGTGACTGCAGTGCCACCAGATAAAAACTCTCGGCAATTTGCGCTTCTGTCATGCCGGCTGTAACCTGGTCTATCCAGTAAGACAAGCCATCGGCATCAGGCACGCGGTTGAAAAAAGCCACGTACAGATCAATCAGGTTATTCAGGGCGGTGGTGGAAAGCAGTTTCGCCTTGTCACCTATCGTCAGATTGACGCGGAAATCAGCAAATTGCAGTACCTTGATATTGGCCGGGACACTGGCAGGTGCCGCGCCGCCTGACATGTCAACCACGACATAAGTGGAGCCCAGGCGCGAGATGATATAGTTTTGACGCTTGTTGACAAAACTCATGACATCGTCGCTGGCAGGCGCCGCCTGCATAGGCGGGGCTGGTGACACTGCTGCCTGTCTGGCATCCTGGTTACTGCCGCCGCCACAGGCGGTCAAGATCAGACTCACTGCGGATAAGGCGAACAGATTTTTGCTGCTTTGCTTAAAACTCAACATGATGGTTCCACTATCTGATGACGAACGACGATTCTATGATAAATAAGTAGAATGTCAATTTGAATTGAAAAATTTTGTTAAAAATTGATTTATTCCATATCATATCTTACTCCACCAGGTTTTTTACATATGAAGACACGCTGCAGCTGGGCCAATACCTCTAATCCCCTTTATCTGCACTATCACGACCATGAATGGGGCGTGCCCTGCCATGATGAAGTGCAACTATTTGAAATGCTCAACCTCGAAGGCGCACAAGCAGGCCTCTCCTGGGAAACCATACTCAATAAGCGTGACAACTACAGATTAGCCTTTGATGGCTGGGATGCCAAAAAAATCGCCAGTTACGACGATGCCAAAGTCGCCACCCTGCTGGCCAATCCCGGCATAGTCAGAAACCGCCTCAAGGTGGCGGCAACCATCACCAATGCCAAAGCCTATCTGCGACTATGTGAAGAGCAAGGCAGCCTTGACGCCTATCTGTGGGCCTATGTCGATGGCAAGCCCATCATCAATAGCGGCGAGCGCATTATCACCACGGAATTGTCTGACCGCATCTCCAAGGATTTACTGAAACGCGGCTTCAAATTTGTTGGCTCCACCATCATCTATGCCTATATGCAAGCCATAGGCATGGTGAATGATCACGCGGCCGATTGTGCCTGGCGCCATACCAAAACCAAGAAATAATGCCTATCATGGATGAGAGTGAGTTGTTGATGCAAACCAGCTCTGATATTGTTCGGCACCTTTAGCGGAAATTTTAAAAATGACACGTACCACCTTACAACACAGCCTGCAGGCAGCATGCCTGGCGCTGTTATTTGCCGCTTCTGCCAGCCATGCAGAAATCTATAAATGGGTTGATGCCAATGGTAAAACGCATTATTCCGAAAAAAAGGATGATGCCGGCAAGGCCAAGGTAGAACAGGTAAAAATAAAACCCCCACCTGAATCTGCGAACGCAGCGCCGGCACAAAACTGGCAAGACAAAGAAATCGAATTCCGCAAGCGACAAATCGAAAAACAGGAAGCAGACGCCAAAGCTGCCAAGGCTGCCAAGGCAAGCGCAGCCAAGCAGTCGGAAGCCACCGACTATCGCAATGACAACGACGTGTCACGCTGCGCCTTGGCCAAGGACATCCTGAGCGGCAAGGCAGTACACGGAAACGGTGCCAAGACGGATGCCAATGACAGAGCGATTGCTGAGCGGGACAAGAGTACGTTTTGCCGTTGAGTATCAGGAGGTTTGGTGTCTGTACTTGACTGGATAAGCAAGTTTTAGTTATGCCTTGATGAAGCTTTAAGCCTGTTTATTATTGCCAGACTGCTGCGCCAAAGCCTGCAAAGGCGACGGTGTAATCGTGGCGTCCAGCAATTCTGGCGGCACGGCTACACGCACCGGTTTGCTGTGCATATTGGTGGCTGACAAGACATTGCCCTGCACCTCAGGGCTGGCGTTCCAGACCGGGTCGTCTATGCTTTCAAAGACGGATTTCAATTGCTGGCCCCAGGTGTTGCGTATCATCTGGAAATACTGGTTTTTTTCATCGATGGTGACGAAACGGGTGATGGCCAGTGTATTGTTTTCATACACCAGCAAATCCAGCGGCAGACCCACCGAGATGTTTGAACGCAGGGTAGAGTCCATGGAGATCAGCGCGCATTTGGCCGCTTCATCCAGTGGTGTGGCCGGGGTGACGACGCGATCGAGGATGGGTTTGCCATACTTGGCTTCGCCGATCTGGAAATAAGTATTTTCATTGTGCGACTCAATGAAATTGCCCGCAGAATAAATCTGGAACAAACGGCAACGCTCCCCCTTGATCTGGCCACCAAAAATCAGGCTGACGTTAAAATCGATGCCAAACTCAGACAGCGACTTGGCATCGCGGTGATGGATAGTACGTACAGCTTCGCCCAGTATGCGGGCGGCTTCATACATATTTGGCGCAGTCCAGATGCTATTGCCTTTGGCGTCTATGTGATCGGAGACCAGTTGACGTATGGATTGCGAAATCGACAAATTACCTGCCGTCATCAGCACCATGGTGCGGTCGCCAGGGTTTTCAAATACCGACATCTTGCGGAAAGTACCCACATGATCAACGCCTGCATTGGTGCGTGAATCAGAAAGAAACACCAGCCCGGCGTCCAGGCGCATGCCAACACAGTAAGTCATAGTACGGATTCTTGATCTATCGAAACACTTATTCTACCTGAAAGCGGGACGCTGAAATACGCTTGTCATATTGGATTGCCAACAGGGCAATGCCTCAACGTCACTCAACGTGGCGTTACTTGCACAGTGACACTCAAAGTCTCCAGCCCGCCGCCACGGCGCACTCCCCGCACAGGCGCAGCAGAATCATAATCGCGGCCTATCGCCAAACGGCAATAAGCATCCGTCATCAAGGCGGCATGGGTGGCATCGACGCTGACCCAGCCGCTATAGTCGCTGTCTTCTACCCAGGCATCCACCCAGGCGTGGCTGTCGGCGTGGCCGGTTGATTCAGGGTCGATATAGCCAGAAACATAACGTGCCGGTATGCCGCGTGCATGGCAACAGGCCAGCATGATATGGGCATGGTCCTGGCAGACACCGCGACCCAGTTGCAAGGCATCGCTGGCGCTGGTCGTGACGATGGTTGCACCAGACTGGTACTCGACTGCACCACGAATGTGCGTCGCCAGGTTTAATAGTGCAGCCGTTGTGGTCTTGCCGCTGTCCGGTAAATGCTGGAGTGCAAAGTCCATGATCGCTGGTACTGGTTCAGTCAACCTGGTTGGTACGGTAAATACCAGTGGTGAAAATGTGTCCGGGTCAGTGATGCGTCCCTGGTAAGGATTCGTTAACTCAACCACGCCCTCGGCAATAATCGCAACCTCATGGTGCTGGCCGGTGATGGTCAGCGTATGTGAGGGATTGCCATAGGCATCAATATAGGCATGGCGCTGCCCTGCAGTCTTGATCTGCCAGGAGATCGCATGTTGATGCAGTTCGGCACGCGGCGTCAGGCGCAATTGCTGTATGGTGTAAGTCACCGGGGCCGAATATCGATAGATGGTCTCGTGACGTATAAAAAGTTGCATGATATGGTTTTCTCAAGCTGCCAGCGGCACCAGGAAATCGCGGCTGACGCGATTACCCAGGTCAAAAATGTTTTCCAGGAAGCGCGTCAGATTGTCATGCAAACCTTCTGCCAAAATCTCTTCAATGCGGGCAAATTGCAATTCTGCATGCAGCTTACCAGCAAAACGCTCAGTGTCGGCAGACACATCATTACGTACCTCTTTCAGGTTGGCGACCACTTCGTCCATACAGGCCAGCAAGGAACGTGGCATATCACCACGCAGCATCAGCAATTCTGCCACCCGCTCAGGCGTGATGACATCGCGGTAGACCTTGCGGTAAATCTCAAAGCCGGACACTGAGCGCAGCAGCGCCGCCCAGTAATAAAAATCCCTTTGCAGGCTGTCATTGCCGCGCCCGTTTTCCTTGGCACCGTGGAACTTCACGTCCAGTATCCGTGCCGTATTATCAGCGCGCTCGATGAAAGTGCCCAGACGGATAAAGTGCACAGCCTCGTCCTTGAGCATGGTGCCCAGCGTAACGCCACGTGACAGATGCGAGCGGTACTTGACCCATTCAAAAAACTGGCTGGGGTCGTTTTCCAGTATCGTGTGCGACAAATTATCTTGCATGTCCAGCCAGGTGGCATTCTGGGTTTCCCACACCTCGGTTGTCAGCGTACCGCGCACTGCACGTGCATTCTCACGCGCTTCTTTCAGGCAGGAGGCAATGGAGGACGGGTTCATCGGGTCCCTGACCATGAAGTCCAGCACATCCTTCTTCGTCAGCAAACCATATTGATGGTCAAAGGCAGATTGCAATTCAGAGATACCCAGCATGGCCCGCCAGCCGCGCTCAGCATCTTCAGCAGACTGTGGCAACATTGAGGTCTGGATATTCACATCCAGCATACGGGCAGTGTTTTCAGCACGCTCGGTATAGCGCGCCATCCAGAACAAATGATCAGCGGTACGGCTTAGCATATCTCTCTCCCGACTTAATTTTCTAATATCCAGGTGTCTTTCGTCCCGCCACCCTGTGAAGAATTCACCACCAGCGAACCCTCCTGCAAGGCCACCCGCGTCAGGCCTCCTGGCACCATGGAGATGGTCTTGCCAGACAAGACAAAGGGCCGCAAATCAATATGGCGCGGGGCGATGCCGTTCTCAACAAAGGTCGGGCAGGCCGACAATGCCAGGGTAGGCTGGGCAATATAACCATCGGGCTTGGCCAGCAAACGCTGGCGAAAATCTTCTATCTGCGCCTTGGTCGAAGCCGGGCCCACCAGCATGCCATAGCCGCCAGCGCCATGCACTTCTTTGACCACCAGATCACCCAGATTCGCGAGCGTATAAGACAAGTCCTCGGGCTTGCGGCACTGGTAAGTCGGCACGTTATTCAAGATAGGCTCTTCCGTCAGGTAAAACTTGACCATGTCCGGCACAAATGGATAGATCGATTTATCATCTGCCACGCCTGTGCCTATCGCATTCGCCAGCGTCACGCGGCCAGCGCGATAGACTGACAGCAAGCCCGGCACACCCAGAGAAGAGTCAGGGCGGAAAGCCAGCGGATCAAGAAAATCATCATCAATACGGCGGTAAATCACATCCACCCGCTTGGGGCCACGCGTAGTGCGCATGAAGACCGCATTGTCATTCACAAACAAATCCTGGCCCTCGACCAGTTCCACACCCATTTGCTGGGCCAGGAAGGCATGCTCAAAATAGGCTGAGTTATACATGCCCGGTGTCATGACGACTACGGTAGGGTTATCCACTCCCATAGGCGCAACTGAGCGCAGGTTATCCAGCAGCATGTCAGGATAATGATCAACCGGCGCAATCTTGTTACGCGCAAACAGCTCAGGGAAAAGCCGCATCATCATCTTGCGGTCTTCCAGCATATAAGACACGCCAGATGGCACACGCAAATTGTCTTCCAGCACGTAGAATTCTCCCTCGCCAGCCCGCACAATATCCACACCAGCAATATGGGCATAAATGTCAGAAGCGACTGAAATACCCTGCATTTCAGGCCGATATTGGGCATTTTTATAGATTTGCTCAGCCGGGATGATGCCCGCCTTGATGATATTCTGGTCGTGATAAATATCATGAATGAACATGTTCAGCGCCTGCACCCGCTGCGCCAGTCCCTTTTGCAACTGCGCCCACTCACCCGCATGGATAATGCGCGGGATAATGTCAAACGGGATCAGCCGCTCCGTACCCGCATCATCGCCATACACGGCGAAGGTAATCCCCACCCGGCGAAAGCTCAGGTCAGCCTCGGCCCGCTTGCGCTTCAACCTCTCGGCGGGCTGCTGCGCCAGCCAGTTGCAAAACTCGCGGTAATGTTCCCGCGTCAATTCTCCGCCCTGCGCACCGGCATCATAGGCGTGCATTTCATTGAAAAACTTGGCCATGTTCTAGTCTCTTGGTTACGGTTCCAATACAGCATATCAAGAAACGTGCCAGATCACATTGTGGCTAACCGTAGCGTGGTTTTTTTGTTGTTCTCAAACGATGGAAAATGAATGTCTTCTATTTTGGTGCGACATCAAGGTGGCTATATTGACAATAGTATAATACTCATTTTCATCAAGGCTCAGCTGAAAAGGCATGGGATCATACATAAGTATCAGAGGCTGCCTTGCAAATGCTCGCGATAGTCCACTAGCTGAAAGAATACAAGGGCCGAAAATTTTTGTTGTGTTCTTCCATATTTTAAATGCATGTCGTCACTGCAATACACAGAACATCTTGTTGTTGGCTGAGCGCAGGCAGGTTTCTATTTTTCGTTGAACAATGGAAACCAAATAAAATTTCTCTTGATAACTATCCTGAAAAGACAAACTGCTTGTGTACTTTCTCAATCGCACCAGCAGTGCAGAAAAATGATGGCATCTATAGTTCAGAAGAGCTGTCGCAATAAATAGAATTCAGCACATTAAACACCGGACAATAGCAACTTGATTGGTAAGAGAAATCTGACTGCCAGTCAGCGTTCAGGCAACATTCCATCCCACTACTTGAACGACTGCTTCATTGCCCATGGCATTTGAAATAAGCGTCCGTGCGGCAATCTTTTTGTCAAGGAATGGCGCCAATAATATCTGAAGTTCGGGTCGGTTTTCTGACGCATGCAAATTCTATGTGCATGATTTTTCTTGCGTGTGACCTACCGCACAGATGCAGCGGACTAATTTTCTTAATCTATCGCTACTTGTCCGCAACGGACTTAATCAGGAGAGATGAATGGGACGGATACTTAATCGGATGGGGGTTGTCTCGCTATTGTGTTTTGTCGCGATGCCAGTTACAGGACTTGCAGCGGACCCGGTTCCTCCAGTGGTTACTGAGGGCAAGAGCGCATCGAATGTCGATAATTCGGCGATCAATAGCCGTGACAAATATGCCGGGAATAAGACACCAGAAGATCAATTCACTACGCAAGACGATCGCACTCTTCTTGCCGCAGTCAGGCGCTCGGTCGTGCATGACAAATCGCTGTCTTTGATGGCGCATAACATCAAGATTATGGTGGATACAGGCAATGTTACTTTACGCGGCCCGGTAAAAACTGCAGATGAAAAATTGAAAGTCGAAAAAATTGTCCAGGCTGTCAAAGGTGTGAGTTCCATTAATAATTCACTGGATGTTAAAACCAACTGAGCTTGGGTAAGTATGCCAAGCAAGTAATGCCAGCAATTAAATTTTTCTAAGGAATACAAATGAAAACCGCAATCTACTGTATCGCAACAAATCGTGTTCAGGCAGAAACTATTGTCGATAATTTGAAACTTGCAGGATTTCCCAGCGGTGATATCTCAGTCTTGTTTCCTGACCAGACTGGTACACGTGATTTTGCACACGAGCAAAATACCAAATTGCCTGAGGGTGCTGCCACTGGGGGGGCGGCTGGTATGGGGGTAGGTGCAATATTGGGCTGGTTGACAGGTATAGGTACGCTGGCAATCCCTGGCGTGGGGCCTTTCATCGCTGCAGGACCTATCATGGCCGCCTTGAGTGGTGCTGCATTGGTGGGCGCTGCCGGGGGCATCATAGGCGGCCTGGTCGGTATGGGCATCCCTGAATATGAAGCAAAACTGTATGACGGGAAGATTCGCGGTGGCAATGTTCTAATCTCAGTTCATACCGATAATTCTGATCAGGCCAATATCGCAAAAGACATCTACAAAAAAGCGGAAGCCGAGGATATCAAGTCAACATCCGAGGCAAGTGTTTCTTGACTTCTTGTAAGAGCAATAGGAAATTTTTATTGCAAGAGCGGACTGCGAAAAGCAGTCCGCTTTTTTTAAACCTGAAACGAAAAGTCCCGAAAAAAATCATAGAAAATAATACGTAATTTCTATGTAATCTTTGATCTGTATGTGTGCTTCCGAACAAATGATTACGTTATTTTGGTCTATCGTCAAAGTAGTAAAAATTAAGCGTTCATCTGATCAATGCCTGATTTTCATCGCGTCTAAATCGATCCTTTGTAGAATGCCTATCATGTCTAAAACTAACACGAGCATAGCCCCAGCCGAAATCAAGGCTGCAAAAAATCTGACGACAAGCTTGATTGGCAATGGGGGGGAACTACATCAGATTGCTGGGAAAACTGATCCAGAATTGACGACCAATCAAGGTCTCGTCATTGCAGATAATCAAAATTCCCTGAAAGCCAGTGTCAAAGGACCGACGCTGCTGGAAGATTTCATCTTAAGAGAGAAAATTACCCATTTCGATCATGAACGTATACCTGAGCGTATCGTGCATGCGCGTGGTACTGGCGCGCATGGGTATTTTGAGTTGACGCATTCGCTGGAAAAATATACCACGGCTAAAGTCCTGACTGAAGTTGGCCTCAAAACACCGGTATTTACACGCATTTCTACAGTAGCTGGTGGCTCTGGTTCTGCTGATACACCCAGGGATGTACGCGGCTTTGCAGTCAAATTTTATACATCCGAAGGTAATTGGGATCTGGTAGGCAATAACATTCCAATTTTTTTTATCCAGGATGCCATTAAATTTCCTGATCTTATCCATGCCGTAAAAATGGAACCTGATCGTGGCTTCCCGCAAGCAGCAACTGCACATGATACCTTTTGGGATTTCATTTCACTGACGCCAGAAGCCATGCACATGGTGATGTGGATCATGTCAGACCGCACACTGCCAAGATCATTGCGCATGATAGAGGGCTTTGGCGTGCATTCTTTCCGGCTCGTTAACACGGATGGAGAAGCCACTTTCGTGAAATTCCACTGGCGTCCAAAAGCAGGGTTGCAATCCACCATTTGGGATGAGACAGTTAAAATTGCCGGTGCTGACCCTGACTTCCACAGGCGTGACTTTTTTGAAGCCATTACTGCAGGCGACTTCCCTGAATGGGAACTGGCGGTGCAGCTATTCACGCAAAAAGAAGCAGATCAATTCCCGTTTGATCATCTCGATGCCACTAAGCTCATACCTGAGGAACTGGTGCCACTGACTGTCGTAGGGCGCATGGTGTTGGACAGGTGGCCAGATAACTTCTTTGCAGAAACAGAGCAAGTGGCGTTTTGCCCATCGCATATAGTCCCCGGCATTGATTTCTCCAATGACCCATTATTACAGGGGCGTTTATTTTCTTATCTCGATACGCAGTTGTCCAGATTGGGTTCACCTAATTTTCACCAGATTCCTGTCAATGCACCAAAGTGTCCATTGGCCAATCACCAGCGTGATGGTCATATGCAAATGGCGCGCCCTACAGGCAGGGTTGCGTATGAGCCAAACACGCTGGCAAAGGACGCGCCACGCGAACAGCCATTGACAGGTTTTAACAGCGTGGCAGAGCCTGTGGCAGGTGACAAAGGCCGGATACGCCCTGAAAGTTTTGCAGATCATTACAGCCAGGCACGTCAATTTTTTGCCAGCCAGGACGAAACAGAGCAAGCACATATTATTGCGGCACTGGTCTTTGAATTGTCAAAAGTCGAGCATCCGCATATACGTTTGGCGATGGTCGGTCATATGCGGCATATCGATGAAGAACTGGCACAACGCCTGGCCCATGGCCTGGGCATCAAGGAGTTACCCGCGGCACCTGCCACCATGGTAACAGTACAGGATTTGCCCGTATCACCAGCCTTGCGATTGATCGATAAAATGAAAGCCACCCTGGCAGGTCGTGTGGTCGGTGTACTCATTGCCGAAGGCTCAGATGCCAAGATATTGGAAAAAGTAAAAGCTGCTGTGGCCAGCGCTGATGCCAAGTGCAAGATCATCGCACCTCGTATCAATGGCGTACATTTGTCCGATGGCACAGAAGCCAAAATAGATGGACAACTGGCAGGCAGCCCGTCGGTGATATTTGATGCCATCGTTGTTGTTCTCACTGACGAATCGGCAAAAAAACTGGTAGGGGATATGGCGGCCTGCGACTTTGTCAGGGATGCATTTAGCCACTTGAAAGCGATTGCTTATGATGCGGGTGGCGAGATCCTGCTGAATGTAGCAGGCATCAATAAAGATGCTGCTGTCATATCCACGGATAAGTTGAAAGACTTTGTGGCGGCAGCAAAAACGCGCATGTGGGCTCGTGAAAAATTTGTGCGCCCATCGCTTTAATAAGTAGAACTGTATAGTGAAATAAAGCCTTATGCATATCAGTGCATAAGGCTTTATTTCTTATCCCTTCTGGCGAGTGATTTTGCTATTGCGGATAATTTTTTCAGTCGGGTTTGATGTTGCTCGCTTGCGAGAGAAAGAAGCGCAACATTTCGCGGCTGGCGTCTGGCCCTGAAGCGTCGGTATAACTACCTTGGCTATTACCGCCTGACCAGGCATGACCAGCTCCGTGGATGACCCATTGTTCAGCATGGGCTGGCTGGGATGCGACATCGCCAGCGTAGCGCGTGCGTGTGTAGCGGCGACCGTTCTTCCCGCTGCCGTTCTCTTCTTGTGCCTGTAATGACCTTGCCTGACTATGGTCGAGGTAACGTGTCATGATGTGATCGGCATTCTTGTTGTTGACGGTGTGATCCTGATCGCCATGGAAGACGATGATAGGTATTGCCGCGCCTGCAGAAGGCTTCTTGCTTTGGCTGGCAGCACCACGCATGGCTGCCAGGGCGGACGGCAAATCGTTTGCTGCGCCAAATGGCAGGCCAGAATGAATGCCAACTGCGGCATACAGCTCAGGATAGGCATCTGCCATGATGGCCGCCATAGCACCGCCAGCAGACATGCCAGCGATAAACACGCGTCTCTCGTCGACATGATAATCAGCCATGATTTCACGGGTAATACCAGCAATCAGGGCAGGTTCACCCTGGTCGCGTTTTTGATCCATAGCCTTGAACCAGTTCCAGCATTTCGACGTGTTTGCGCCCTGGTCCTGAGCCGGATAGACAACGATGCATTGCTGCTGCTCTGCTATCAGATTCATGCCTGTGCCTGTGGCAAAATCATCTGGCCCTTGCGTGCAGCCATGCAGCATGACGATCAGCGGCAGGGCCTGCCTGGTATCTCCAGCATAGCTGGAGGGAACATACAGTTTATAGCCGCGCTTGCCATGGGCGTTGGCGTAGCTGCCGCTGATGAAGCGGCCAGCATCACTTTTATCACTTTTCCTGGTATGTAGAGTGTCAACATCAATGACATCTGCCTGAGGCGCAGCTTCGCCTCGTGCCTGAACATCGTGTTTCTTTGCAGGCCGTGGGTTGATGTCATGCAGCGACTGCTCCCACTTTGCATTGTCTGCTCTTGTGCGATGTATGTCTGCATGCGTATCTGCTTTTGCAAGTCCTGGCAAATGATCGTTAAGAGTACGTTGTATCAGTTCTGTGACGGCAGTCAATTTCTGCAATTGTTCTGGATTAATGCTGCCCTTAACTGGCACGGCAAATGCCTGTGCATCGCGCCAGGATTGTCCTGCCATGCGCATGCGGGCCAGCAGGTCTTGATTAAAATTCATGTTCTACTTTCAATGTTGGTGCATATGAAGCGGACTTGTGCATTCAAAGAATGCGGTCTGCCAGCGCGGCTTTTACCGCGCTACTGGCCTGGAATGCACCCAGGACAGAAATAGATTCGATACTCGCCACGGCAAGCTCGGGGCTGACATCGGCTGCAATACTGGCCAACCCCAATACCTGTATTTGCAAACGCTGCCCTGCATCCCGCATGGCCTCTAGATCGGCCCGCGTGTAATGCTGCAGACCGAGCACCAGGCTCTTGCGTATTACTGTCTGGCGTATGACTTCAGCATGAGTCAGCAACTGATTACGTATCGCTGTGCGTATCAGGTCAGTACGGTTCGAATAGAAACCTTCCTGTACCAGCAAATCAACCTGACCCAGGTCGACCAGGCCAAGATTGATGGTAATTTTTTCAGTATCGCTAGCCTTGGCACGTATGTCGGTGACAGTCATATTTTTTCTTTAACTTTGCATTCTCATCCACATGGATGGTAATTGGATGGTGTTTGGATGTTAATTGGAGTATATCAATGGATTTATCAAAGTAAAGCATTAATTTGTATAAGAACTTTTTTGGCTTTTCGTCCTACAGGGCTTCAGCGCAGAGACTTAACAAAATGTACGGAAATAGGTTCTAAGCCAGTGATACCTGTCCGCCTGAGCTTGTGGTTGATGTATTTGATTGAGGCAAGGCAGGGCCGCTCATGGGTGTTTTTCCCTAACTTTTGACGGCAACAGGCGGATACTTTTATTGCAGATTGTCCTAACTCGTGGTTACGGTTCCAATACAGCATATTGAGAAACGTGCCAGATCACATTGCGCTTAGCAGCAGCGTGGTTTTTTTGTCTTTCAGGGAGGTGAACTGACAATAGTACAATATGCATTTTCGTCAAGGCTGCACTGAAAAAGCATGGGAACATATATATGCGTCAGAGGCTGGATAGAATACCGTGAAGAGTCTATCCCACAGATCAAGGCAGTCATTTCATCCTTCATTGATAAAGCTGGGGATTACAGATTCGATGCAACAGGAGCAGAAATGTATAACCAGGGCTGGGTAATACCAGACACGCATATCAACTGGACGCATTACATCTTCTATGGTGCAGATATACGAATCCAGCGCCTCAGCTACATCAGAGATCAGCTAAAAACACTCTCAAAAGAAATCATTCATACAAAAGACAGGGCGACCGACTACCTGAAAGGAATATTTCATGCAGATCATGAAGACGGGACAGAGAGTTATATATGGAAATTGTCCGAAGGTGAATTCTACGAAGAAAAAATCACAAGATGTTCACAACATGAATAGGTTTGAAATCGATCGGGGTTTTCGGGAATCAATGCACAGCCACGATCAGATTGCGTAATCTTAGATTCGAAAGTCAATGCTGAAAAATGAGCTTTATAGTCAATAAAAAAGATCCGGTCAGAAGGCGCTACTCCATGTTTGTGAAATCCGCCTTTGCCATAATTTCAGTGCCAGTAATTTTGATTGCTCTGGTGGGGTATATAAACTGGTCTGCTGAAAGAGAGGCGCAGGCTTTCTGCGACGCGATTGAACCGGGCTCAGACATTTCTCTTGCAGTCACAAAATTTGAAGAAAAATTAGGTAAAAGAGGTGCTCTTCATTACGGATCAGTAGAAGATAAAGGCCACACCTTCTTGTTTCCTGGATTTATGTTTGACAAAGCAGTCTGTGGCGTGTCGGTGGCCTCAGATGGAAAAGCCATATCCAAATATTCACAAATGCAGTACGACTAGCTGTGATCAAGCAATAGAGTCATTGCAGTCTTTAACTTGCTCGCATTGTTATGACCCTTTTTATACAGAGTGACAAGCGTCCTCGATAGAACTATCAGAGGACAGTTGAGAACAAGAAGCAAAAAAATTTTAAGATGGTATAGCGTACTCGACATGGCGAAAGATAGTGGCTGTGTGTCAGGTTGTCGTGGTTAATTGAATGCGGAGTTCAGGACGATATGGAATTTAATTGGAATTGGTTTATGGGTGTCGATTTTAAAGGGCGTTGGCTTGTCACTAGAGGCCAAGCATACTTTGAAGTGAGTGAAGATAATTTTGATATCTCAGGTGTGATGTGCCTTGGAGATGTGTGCACCAAGGACTCCGACATCTATGCAAAATTTGTGGGTAAGGTGAGCGACGAGAGCGAAGTTGTGATGACAGTGACGTCTAGCAAGGAAGATGTACCACCATTTGAGGTTTCCGGAACAATGTTTAGCGCAGAAAATGACAATGAGATTTCATATACCTTCGTTTTAACAGACGGGACTACAGTTCTCGGATTTTCTTGTTGTTCCAAGTTATAGGTGAACATCCGGGGTTTCCAAAACGGCAAAGTGGCCAGTTTGAATTTGTCGTAATGTAAGGCCTGACTACCATTTGCGATACAGACATTGGACAAAATCTATATGGATGCAATGCTTACAGTTCTAGTGCCGAATTTTGCAAATTGGGCATTCGACAAAACGGAAACTATAGGGGCAAAGCAGCTAAAGGAGGCGGGGATTGTTGATCCTGTCGCGTACCGACTTGGCAGATTTATTACTATCGAGCCAAGGCCAGTTCCTAAATGGTTGGCTAAATTTGTCCCAGAAGGGCTGCCTGACTGGCATTGCTTTGTTTTGCACGGTGAGTACTTGAATATGTTAGAAACAGAGGTTAACGGGTGGATTGAACCAGATGAGGTCAAATCCACACGCCTCGACGAAGTCATCAAGCATATTTGCGAAACTACACCAAATTGTGTGTGGGTATTTGAGCCGGGCGACGAACCAATTGATTTGACCTATACCGACAAAGGTGCTGTTTGGATTTTTGAAAGAATTAAATCCGCCATGGACAGGAAAGAGACATTACAGGCTTTTGCTGTTATCGAGCAGACGCGGGGCGAAGACCAAGGGTCATACATCTCCAGCCCTGCGGGAGATTACGCGCCGCTAAGAACGATAAAAGGGGCGAACATGGTAAAAACTGATTTTGAGAAAAAATTAATGGGGATACTGAAGTTGTATTTAGATGGATTTTGTACTTCGGGTGAGGTGGTTCATGCAGTTGTGCTGCATTTTGGTCGTGAAAAGGAAATCGATTTTGATCTGTGGAATTCTTTGCCTGAATGGGTGAAAAAAGATGTCATAAATATATTGGTTGATTTCAGTGCAGAAACGGAATTTTATCTGCCAGCGCATAGTGAAAGTCCGAAAGTTGTAAAGCGAAATTACCTCGCCTTAAAGTCTTGGCTCTTAAAGATGAATATCATAGGAACTTGAATGTCGGGTCGCCAATCGCGCCGGTCTGTCACTGAAACTGGCGGCAGCCCCCCTGCGTAGCAGCAAGTCTTCATTGGGGGCCTATTATCGCCGCTTGTGCTCCCGCATGGACAAAGCGAAAGCCATTACTGCCGTTGCACACAAGCTGGCAAGGCTTATCTACATGATGCTGACAAAAGGTGAAGAGTACACTGATCAAGGACAGCAATATTATGAAGAACGCTATCGTGAACGTGTACTTCATCATCTGGCAAAGAAGGCCGAAAAACTGGGTTTAAAACTCGTCAGCAATGAAGACTGCGAATTTAAACCCAGTTAAATCAAGGACTTAATTTTGTTTCTTAAGAGACCTGACGCTATTTTGATCGCTGGCTAATGGGTGCCCCTATTTTGATCGCTAGGTCGCGCGTCACCTCGGGATCAGCAAGAATACGGTCGCTGACATCATTCATCGACACAAATCAAATGATAGGATGTCCATTTCGACGCCATCCGGAGCCGAGCCTTGATGCAAACCCCGATATCATGCAGCCCGCACCCCTCACGCTACACCGAGCTTTCGAGTGGAGCCGATCCTGGCCGTGGGATCGAAGCGGTCTGGGTGTCAGTAGCTGACAAGGCCCGCGCCCATCGGGTTTTGCCCGACGGGCGTTGTGATATCATTTTACGGTTCTGCGCCAAGGTACGTCCGATCAATAGCATCACCGTTGTGGTGACAGGCCCGACGACCCGGCATTATGATGTTGTGGTGGAACCGGGTATGGGCTTTGCTGGTATCCGACTGCGTCCGGGCTTTTTTTATCCCATTTTGGGGCTGAGCCCTGGGCTTTTGCGGGACGGGAACCTTATGGGTGAGGCGGCGATCGGCGCCTGCCCACAGCTTGCCGATCTATGTGCAGAGGCGACTTCACCGGACGATCTGCCGGGCCGGCTGGTTGCTTTCGTGCAACATCGCATTGCGCTTGGGCACAGTCTTCCGCCCATAAAGACCCTGCGCATTCTAAGCGCGCTCCATGCTTCCGGTGGCCGACTTGCGGTTCAGGATATAGCGCGCATGCAGGACATCAGCACCCGGACGGTTCAGCGGATCGTGCGCGATGCGACGGGCCTGCCACCCAAATCCTATGCCCGGATTTTGCAGTTTCACCGCGCACTGCGCCTGCTTCGCGACCATCACCTGCGCCCATCTGAAGCGGCGTTTGAGGCGGGATATGCCGATCAGGCCCATATGACCCACGCTTTACGCGATTTTGGCGGGCTTTCGCCTGCCCGGATGGGGGATGTGACACTGGTCACACTTGGCGATTGATGTCTGATTTTTACAAGACCGGCAGCGGCGCCGCTGGTATGGTTGGGGAAATGAACAAGGAGGTCCCTATGACAGTCAGATTCGGCTATACCATTATTTATGTCCCAGATGTTCGGGCAACCATCGCCTTTTACGAGGCGGCCTTCGGCCTGCCGCTGCGGTTTCTCCATGAAAGTAACCAATATGCCGAGATGGAAACCGGCGACACCACCCTGGCCTTCGCGAGTGAAGAGATGGCCGAGATGAACGGGCTGGCCATTCGCCCCCTGCGTGTCAGTGATCTGGCCCAGGCGGTGGAAATCGCGTTGATCTGCGACGATCCGCAATCGTCATGGGATAGAGCGGTCGCGGCCGGGGCAAGTCCGCTGTCGCCGCCAACGGCCAAACCGTGGGGGCAGATCGTCGGCTATGTCCGAGACCCGAGCGGCGGCCTGGTCGAGCTTTGCTCCGACATGACAGCAATCGCCTGAGGGGGCCACAATGCAACCAACAACAGCTTCTCCCGCCATTACCACACCGCATGTCGCCGCCTCTCGTGCGTTCTACATTAAACATTTCGGCGCCCGCCTCGTGTTTGATTGCGGTTGGTTCATCAGCCTCGAATTCGGCCCTGGACTGTCGCTGCAATTCATGGAACCACAGCACGAGCAGCCAGCTTGTGACCCCACGGGCCTGACCTATAATTTCTGCGTTGCCGATGTGGATGATACCTACAACGAACTTCTGGTCACTGGCCTCACCCCTGACACTCCACCCGAGGATCACCCTTGGGGTGACCGCGGCTTTGCGCTGCGCGATCCAAATGGGGTCATGCTCTACATCTATTCCAACCGGGAACCCGCACCGGAGTTTCGCACCGCCTTTCTAGGGGGGGGGCTGATGCATGAACAGGGTCGAGAACCTGCTTGAAGACCTGCGCCTGTTCTCTTTGCATCTAGCACGGGTTTTTGTGGCGTCTTTGCCTACACCAACCACGTCACGCTGGAATTCGGCGACGGAAGCACGCTGCCCAACCCGCAAAAAAATAGGGTCCAAAAAGATAGGGTCACCCATTAGCCCCCAGAAAGATAGGGTCAGAAAGATTGGGTCACGTCTTACATTACGACAATTTCAAACCAAGAAAATGTATGAACGTAAGACCACATCTTTTGCAGCTTTTGCGCCCTCGTCTAGTGATGAGGTTCTCGGGCAAGTTGTGATTTAACAAGACCCTTTAAAACGATTCCCATTCATTTCCAGCCGGCGCGACTGCTTCGAGTTTCTTTGTTGCCTGCCTGCGAGCTGCTTGGGTCGGCGAAGCCGGAAGGGCAACCGGGCCTTCCTTGCGAATCGATGCAGTCGACCTTACAGGGCGAGCCGGAGCAGCTTCGACTGAAAACTGTGAAGTGCTATCAAGCTTGAAAATCGCGACCGTTTGCGCCAATTGGTCAGCCTGCTCCTGCATCGATTCGGCCGCTGCCGCCGCTTCTTCCACCAGCGCTGCATTTTGCTGCGTGACTTGATCCATCTGGCCAATAGCTTGATTCACCTGTTCGATACCGGCACTCTGCTCCTGGCTGGCAGCCATGATTTCAGCCATGATATCGGTCACCCGCTTGACACTGCCGACGATCTCACCCATGGTGCTGCCGGCTTCGGCCACCAGTTTGCTGCCGGCGTCGACTTTCTCCACGGAATCGCCAATTAAGGTCTTGATCTCCTTGGCAGCTGCAGCAGAGCGTTGCGCAAGGTTGCGCACTTCGCTCGCGACGACGGCGAAACCACGCCCTTGCTCACCCGCGCGCGCCGCTTCGACAGCTGCGTTCAAGGCAAGAATGTTTGTCTGGAAAGCGATGCCGTCAATGACCGCGATGATATCGACGATCTTTTTGGCGGAATCGTTGATCGACCCCATCGTGTCAACAACTTGGGCCACAACCTCGCCACCCTTGACCGCTACACCCGATGCAGTTACAGCCAGTTTATTTGCTTGTCGCGCATTGTCCGCATTCTGTTTCACCGTCGCTGTCAGCTCTTCCATGGAAGTAGTGGTTTTCTCAAGTGATGATGCCTGCTGCTCGGTACGCTGAGACAGGTCTAGGTTGCCAGATGCAATTTCCGATGAGCCAGTTGAAATCGACTCGGTTGCACTGCGCACACGCCCCACGATACTCACCAGACTGTCACGCATTTCCTTCATTGCTGACAATACGCTTGTCTGGTCGCGAGAGTCGAGGCTAATAATAACGCTAAGGTCGCCTGATGCGATGCTGCGGGCAATTGCACTAGCTTTACTGGGTTCGCCGCCGAGCGCCTTCATGATGCTACGGGTAATGAGAGTAGCGACAACTGCACCCACGATGAGCGCACCGAAGCACATAATCATCATTAGTGTTTGAAAACCACTGGCAGTACCCCGTGCAGACGCCGATTCGGAACGATTCAAGTTTTCTTCGAAATCGATGAGCTTGTTAATGCGACCAAGCCATTCCACAAAAGCAGGGCGTGCGTCAGCTAGCATTATTTGCTTGGCTTGCTCGCTCTCGCCAGCACGACGCAGTTCGACGACTTTCTTAATCAGGGGGAGCGTACGTGCTTCTGTTTCCTTGATGCTTGCCAGGATCTGCTTTTCCTCGCTACTGATGTCGGTTCGCTCGCTAAACATTTTGTCCAACGGCCCTGCGGACTTTTCATAGTCTGCCGAGAGGCTGGCAATTTTCTCAAGAACAGGCTGCAGCTCGGCCTCGGTTGGGACAAAGATCACATCGCGCAACGCGATTGCCCGATCATGGACGCTACCGCGAAAGTTAATCGCATAGCGTTGCTTGACGCTGTTGACATCCCCGATCGTGGTCAGGCCTTTGGAAATCGAGTTGACCTGCGCGATCCCGATGATCGTAAGAACGATCATCATTGATAAAACCAAGGCAAAGCCAGCCCAGATGCGTGTCCTCACCGTCATACCACGCGCTTCATTCGTCATCATGTCACTTCCAATCGTTAATATTTTAATACAAAAAACCGGCTCATTGCATTATCAAGCTGCGACTTCTTCGAGAAGTCCTATATCAACCTGCGACATCAGCCGGGCAATATCGACGAGGATGAGCATCCGTTCATTCACTGTGCCAAGGCCAATCAAATAATCGCAACTAATGTTGGTGCCCATCGCAGGGGCTGGCTTGATCTGATCAGGCGTTAGCGTTATGACATCGGACACACTATCCACGACCATGCCAATGATCCGCGCACCGAAATTGAGAATAATGACGACCGTGAACTGGTCATATGTAGGCGTACCCAGATTCAACTGAATGCGCATGTCGACGATCGGTACGATCACACCGCGAAGATTGATCACGCCCTTGAAATGGTCCGGCATGTTGGCAATTTGTGTAACGGCGTCATAACCCCGGATTTCCTGCACCTTCTGCAGATCCGTACCGTATTCTTCGTCGCCAAGGGTGAACGAAAGTACTTCCATGTGGCTGTTCGCTTGCAGGGTCATATTGATAGGTTGAAAGGTGTATCAAGGAAAATTGAGAATATTAAATGCGGGCGAGATTATAGGGAGTCTCGACAAAATATCAGTAATCAGAATACCTGATACTCGCTATATTTATCAGCCGGTAAAAAATGCGAAAAAATGGTACGGACGTGACCTAATCAAATTTCAACGCGGCCTAACAACGCGGCGGATTTGGGCCGTTGATGATTACATTTTTCGTTGCGGGGGATGGGCAACGGGAGTGGCGAAAATTCAAGCAAGCTTTGAGGGCGATTTTTTCGATTTCAATTTGCCACTTGAGTTCTAGCGGTACTGCACAGATGAGAGAATAAGCGAAATATTTCCGTATGGAAATGTATTTTTGTTGGATTTAACAATCTCATACAGACATGTCCTTAAAACAGGTATCGATCAGCCGGTTAAAGTGTTGCTGGAGCCACTTTCAGAATACTTCATCATTTAACCCGGTGAGAGTGTCGAGGTTCACGCTATCTGTGACGACAACACCAATAGCATCACGTTTACTGTGGCGACCAATGATTCATTCTTGACGATATATGCACCAGGCGAGATCGCTGGTTTCGTTGACTGTTACATGACACGCGATGGTGTACGTTTGGCAGCAGATGGGAAATAAAGTGGTAAAACTCAAAATGTCAATGGGGCGAGGGGTCAATGGGGCGAGGGGTCAGGTCTGACATTCATGCATTTCAAACCCGGCGGGCGATAACGCCCTAGTCGCCTCTACTTACTACATAAAGTTTCAATCTTCAGATAAAAAGGTCTGCAGAGATTCTGCTACTTGGCGCATAGGTGGGTAGCCGGGCTCGCATAACCAGACCGTACCAGTCGTGTTGCAAACACCGAAGTAGAAGTCGGAATTGGTGGTGGCTATGCAGATAGGCGCGTCTTCTTGCAACATGAGTTGCACATTATTTGCTGCCGACTTTAATTCGTCTTGATTCCAGCTCGCATAGATAGTGCACTCTTCGCCAGAGTGATTTGCGTATATGGGTCTTCCAAAATAGCTGGTAAAAAACTCTGCTATTTCAGGTCTTAAGTCAAGGGCGCTAAACGCGGTGTCGCCTTCGATCGCTACTGGGTGCCACGCGACTAAGCCTTCGTTGTCAACTGGCAGAATTGCGCACGGTGAAGGCCATTCCGGAATGTATTCTATTTTTTCTACATTTGCTTGCCTCTCTAAACTCGCCAGCAAAAGCTCTGCTATCGTTTTCATTTCGTGATTCTTCGGATAATGGTCAATAATCTTATCATCATTGATCGGATTCATCGGCTAGCATATTCGATTTCCCCTTGGAGACTCATTGCCTGGCCGCCGCTGTAGAGAACAACACGATTTTGGGACAGGTCTTGGATACGACTTGTCCATATTTTCAGGCTTGCTGGCTAATAGATACTGTTACTCGATAAACATCTCAGTATCACGTTGCATTCCATGCTCAGGCAGATCTGTAGCTGCTGGAATCAGTTTCAGTTCATCGTGTCATGGATGGTAAATCGCATCAAATTTATTACCTTCATTGAGTTTGGAGATCAAGATCAGCAAGTTCGCGGTTCCCGCCTGCTGGAACCAGGTGCGCACTTCGTGGCCAGCGGTGGTGTACAGGGAGTGGATTTCCGTTTCGCCACGCGCACGGCGCTCAGTATTTTTATTGTCGCTGTAGCGCGTACCTGCCGCATTCCAGGCGCTCAGGCTGCGCAAGCTGTAAAGTTCTTCGCGGCTGGGGTGGGCGACATGCTGGGCTTGCAGGTATTGCCAGTGCGCTTCGGAATGCACGGGCGCTTCGCTCACCATCACAGCCAAGCCTTCATCAAACCATTGCGGCATTTCTTTCCAGGCACGGAAACCCAAGCGTTTAATCATTTCTGCATGCGACCATTCATGGGCGATAAAGTGCCAGTTCAGACCTATCGGGGATAGCAGGATGCGGTTTCCATATGCCTTGGCAAACGTGCCCTGGCCACCAAATGACCGCAAGCATTGCTCCGTCATGCAGGCGTGGACCACTGGTTTGGATAAGACGCTGCCATACACCGTGCCCAGGGCTTTTTCCGCCACCAGCATGTCGTCCTGCAAGCGGGTTTGCGTGGCTCGATCGGTACCCACTTCGACATAAAGATTCGGGCTGACTTGTACAAACCCAAACGACTGAGGTGCGAGAAATTTAACTGCTTTCAGTTGGCTGCAGCCACTGAGAGGCAGGATCATACATAGGGCAAGCAGAGATGAGCGCATGTGTGGTATCCAAAAATCTAAATGAGAATAAATGGACAGAGGGCGGCAAATCGAAAAAGGATTCAAAAATTTTAAAATCATGCGCTAAGCTCACTGAAAGGTGCATGCACTCAGTGTCCTGGGTTGAGGCGCGCAAACTCAAGGCTGCCGTATAAAATCCACCAGTTCCAGCGTCTTTTGGTCTGGTTTTGGCGTAAAGAAGCTGACCACCAGCATGGTGATGAAACCTGCGGGAACGCCGAAAACGCCTGCCGATATCGGGGCGATGTTGAACCACTGGTTGGCGGGATTGCCGCCGAACAGGGGGTGGGTGTAAAGCATATAGAACACGCAGATGACAAAGCCGGTGATCATGCCGCAGATGGCACCCTGTCGGTTGGCGCGTTTCCAGAATATGCCCAGCACCAGCGCCGGGAACAGGGCGGATGCGGCGACCGAAAAGGCAGCGCCCACCAGTGACAGGATATCGGCGGGTTTGAGTGAGGCCACATAAGCAGCGACCAGCGCCACTACCAGCAAAAGCAATTTGGAGATGGTCACGCGCTTTTGGGTGGAGGCTTGTGGGTCGATGATTTTGTAATAGATGTCGTGTGACAGTGAGTTTGATATGGTCAGTAACAAGCCGTCGGCAGTGGACAGTGCGGCGGCCAGGCCACCGGCGGCGACCAGGGCAGATACCACATAGGGCAGGCCAGCGATTTCTGGCGTAGCCAGGACGACGATGTCGCCATCGAGCACGATCTCGGCCAGTTGGACAATGCCGTCACGGTTGATGTCGGTGATATTCACCAGCGGGTTGTTGCGGTCTATATTGGCCCAGTAAGTAACCCAGGAGGGCAGTTTGGCGAATTCACTGCCGACCAGGGAGTTGTAGATGTCATATTTGACCAAAATCGCCAGGGCCGGGATGGTGATGTACAGCAGCATGATGAAGAACAGCGACCAGAATACCGAGTCGCGGCTTTCCTTGACGGTGGGCGTGGTGTAGTAACGTACCAGCACATGGGGCAGGGCGGCTGTGCCCATCATCAGGCATAGCACCAGCGCCATGAAGTTGTTGCGCTTGTTGTCGGATTCGTTTTTGTCTTTGGCCGCATAGGGCGTGTATTTGGAAAAACCGGGCTGCGCCTTGTTCAGATAATTATTGCGGATATCGCTCCAGCGGCTTTGCGCTTCTTGTGGTGATTTTGGATAGTTTGCCAGCACCCGTCCAGCGGCCTTGATCTCCAATAGCGAGGCGTTGCCAGATTTTAATTCTTCCAGCTTGTGTTGCAGTTCCAGCCGGTCTTCTTCCCAGGAGAGTGGCAGCCGCTGTATTTTCTTTTGCAGTTCATCGGCGCGCTGGCGGTAGATAGCGCGCACCTCCTGCTCCTTGGGGTCTGACTGAAAGCTCTTTTCCTTGCTGACCAGTTCTGGCAGCACGGCGCCATATGACAAGGGGGCAACCGGGTTATTGGTGTGTTTGACCGAAAGCCAGGCCACCGGAATTAAAAAGGCGATGATGATGATGATGTATTGCGCCACCTGGGTCCAGGTGACGGCACGCATGCCACCCAGGAAGGAGCACACTAAAATGCTGGCCAGACCCAGGAAGATGCCCACCGAAAAATCCACACCAGTAAAGCGCGATGTGATCAGGCCCACCCCATAGATTTGTGCCACAACATAAATGAAAGAGATGAACACGGTGGCAAACACGGCGATGATCCTGACCATATTATTTTCAGGTGTGCCAGCAAAGCGCGCACCGAGAAAGTCAGGGATAGTGTATTGCCCAAACTTGCGCAGATAGGGGGCTATCAGCATCGCTACCAGGCAAAAGCCGCCAGTCCAGCCTATGATGTAGGCCAGGCCATCAAAACCCTGCAGATACAGGCCACCAGCCAGGCTTAAAAAGCTGGCGGCAGACATCCAGTCGGCGGCGGTTGCCATGCCATTGAAGACGGCAGGCACGCGCCGCCCGGCGACATAATATTCGCTGATGTCGGACGTGCGGCTGACTACGCCTATGCCAGCATACAGCACGATGGTGGCGAACATGAAGAGATAACCTATCCATGCACGCGGCACGCCTTCTTTTTCCAGTATCGCCAGGCTGATCAGGAAGATGAAAAACAGCAGGGTGTACCACAAATAGTACAGCGTCAGTCTTTGGGTGAAGCGTTTTTGTGGCATGTGATCAATGTCCCGTTTGCTTGCGGCCTATCCAGTGCATACCCAGGGAATAGATAGCCAGTATCATGACAAAACTCAGCGTCAGGCCCTGGGCTGCCATGTAAAAGGAAAAAGGCCAGCCAAAGAAAGTCAGTGCTGATAATTCACGCGCAAAAAATAATACGCTAAAGCACAATGCGCCCCAGCACACCAGCAAAACTGTGGTCAGCCTCCTGGTGTGACGCCAGTAGTGTTTGCTGACGCTACCTGCGTTGTCTGCTTGATTGCTCATGACAAACCTTCCATGGCTACTTCATCATAGGGATTCAACTGGAAAGAAATACGGAACAGAC
Source organism: Undibacterium sp. (assembly GCF_030683615.1). Taxonomy (NCBI): domain Bacteria; kingdom Pseudomonadati; phylum Pseudomonadota; class Betaproteobacteria; order Burkholderiales; family Oxalobacteraceae; genus Undibacterium; species Undibacterium sp. Next base: position 6,057 of record NZ_JAUXQE010000032.1, on the reverse strand, counting down.
AGCCAGGATAAGCTGTGTCTTGCGGTTGCGGATTATCCAGTATCTGTATGCGGGCATCATGCTGACTGGCGATTTCGCGCACGATAGCCAGGCCCAGGCCACTGCCCTGCACATTGCTGCCGAGGATGCGGTAAAAGCGTTCAAACACGCGCTCGCGCTCTGCTGGCGGTATGCCAGGGCCATTGTCTTCCACTTCCAGTATCGCCAATGCTTCGTCATGGTCTATGCGTACGCGCACGGTCACGCTATGTGCTTGCGGGGTATAGCGCAAGGCATTGTCGATCAGGTTGCTGATCATTTCACGCAGCATCAGCGGGCTGCCAAAGATCAGCACGGCATTCTTGTCTTGCTCGAAACCCAGGTCTATCTTTTTTGCGAAGGATGTCTGTATCCATTCCTGCACCACATTGCGTGCCAGGATGTTGAGATCGATTTGCTCGCGTGGCTGGTTGGTGGGGGCGAGGTTTTCTGCGCGGGCCAGTGTCAGCAATTGATTCACCAGGCGGGTGGCGGCTTCTGAACTGGTGGCTATCTGGGCCAGCGACTGATGTATCTCATGTTGGTCAGTCTGACGCAAAGCCAGTTCGGACTGCATGCGCATGCCCGCCAGCGGGGTTTTCATCTGGTGGGCAGCGTCGGCGATGAAGCGTTTCTGGATGGCGATGGTTTGCGCCAGCCGCTCCAGCATTTCATTGAGTGATTTGACCAGGGGCGTAATCTCTTCCGGCACATGCCGCGAGTCGATGGGGCTGAGATCATCCGGCCTGCGCGCCCTGATCCGTTGCTGCAACTCTGCCAGTGGCGACAAGCCACGGCTCAGGGCAAACCAGACCAGGGCCAGGGCAATCGGCAAGATGATGAATTGCGGCAGTATCACCCCCTTGATGATTTCATTGGCCAGCAGGCTGCGTTTTTCCAGGGTCTCTGCCACTTGCACCAGGGCCAGGTGCGGGTCTTTGTTGGGGCCACGCTTGCCCGTCCTGTTGAGGTCGATATAGCTATAGGCGATGCGTATGTCGATGCCGCGCAAGACAGCATTCCTGAATTGCACGCTGCCTGCGGGCGGTTTGTCATCTTCTGCTGGAGCAGGCAAGTCGCGGTCACCATCGACGACTTCGCCCTTTAGGCCCTTGATCTGGAAATAGATATTGTCGAGATCATCGGCACGTAAAATATCACGGGCCGGATTGCTGAGCTGGGTAATGGTTTGCCCGTCAATTTCCTTGACTTGCTGTGACAGCACCAGCACATTGTCTTCCAGCGCCCGGTCAAAAGGCTGGTTGGCGATGGACTTGGCCACCAGATAAGTGATGGCGATGCTCATGGGCCATAACAACAGGAGCGGAGCCAGCATCCAGTCGAGGATTTCGCCAAACAATGAACGCTGGATTTTTTCTTCCGGCTGCTTGCCTGCCGTGCTGTCAGGCGCTTTTGCGTCGCTGTCGGCACTGCCTGGCGGGACACTCATTTTTGCTCAGTTGTAGTGGCCGGTGTAGCTGGCGTCGCTGGTGCAACTTGTGCAGCGCCGGAAGGGGCAGCAGGGACAAAGAATTTTTCCAGGCAATAACCCAGGCCGCGCACGGTGGCGATGCGCACGCCATCAATTTCTATTTTCTTGCGCAGGCGGTGGACATAGACTTCGATGGCATTGTTGCTGACTTCTTCACCCCATTCACAGAGGTGATCGACCAATTGTTCCTTGGATACCAGCCGCCCCGTGCGTTGCAGCAATACTTCCAGCAAGCCCAGTTCACGCGCCGACAAATCCAGCATCTGTTCATGGATATAGGCAATCCGCCCGACCTGGTCATACGTCAGCGGCCCATGCTTGATGACGGTAGGCCCGCCACCAGCACCACGGCGCGTCAAAGCACGCACCCGTGCTTCCAGCTCGGACAGGGCAAAGGGCTTGGCCATGTAATCGTCGGCCCCCAGATCCAGGCCCTTGACCCTTTGCTCTACCGAATCTGCCGCCGTCAATATCAGCACCGGCAGACGTGAGTTGCGCGCCCGCAGGCGGCGCAAGACTTCCAGCCCACTGAGTCTGGGCAAGCCCAGGTCGAGTATCAGTAAATCAAAATCCTGGGTAGTCAGGGCAGTATCGGCCGCCTCGCCGTCGTTGACACAATCTGTGGCATAACCGGATTGTCGCAGCGAACGGGTGAGGCCGTCGGCCAGGACGCTATCGTCTTCCGCTAGCAAAATACGCATGGTGGCTTCTATCTTGTTTGTCTCGTTATGATGGCGATGGCCTCCATAGCATCCAGTGCTGCTTATGCTGCATTGTCATTACTGAAACAGATGCATGGTCAGCCAGCTTCAAGATGTCATGGTCGGTCACAAAACATTTGATCTATGTCAAATTTTCACTACATCCCGCCGTGGCAGCAGATATAGCGTTTCCATAACTTTAACTCAAAACCAGAGCTTGCTTTGTAGAAGATCGTTGCGAAAGAGCAAAGCTGTCGCTTTATTTGCCTTCTGATTTGTCACCTCGGCTATCACTCTCGCTATTACCCTCGGGGAGGGCGCGAATTGCCACCAGGCGTGACACCACCAAAACGGTAAGAAAAACCGACGTAGATCAGGCGGCCATCATAGCGGCGTATGCTACTTTCTTTCAAAATATCAGTATCGACCTGGGTTTCAGTCTTGTTGGAATTGAAGATGTCCGTCACATTCACGACCAGATTCAGGCTCTTGGTGATGTTGTGGCGATAGCTGAAATTGGCCGTGGAATTGGGCTGGCGATAACCCTCGCCCGACACGGTGCGGCCCTGGGTGTTAAGGCTCAGTTGCAGGTGATCGTCGTCAGTGATCTGATAATTGATCCTGCCGCGCACGCTCAGGGAAGTAGATGGCCTGTGGACATCCTGCCCGGCAGCGTTGATATAGGTTTGTTCACCCAACAAGAGATTGCCACTGGTGTTGATGGAAAACTTGGGGGTGAGCTTGCCGCTGACGGTGAACTCCAGGCCACGGGTATGGCTGCCACCACCATTGTCTGGCGTGGTCAGCAAGACACCGTCTTTGAGAAAAGTCCGGCGATAGATGATGGAGTCGCTCTCTTTGCGATAATAGGCCCTGAGATTGACATCGAGCTTGTCAACGCGTGTTTCATACGCAAGCTCAAAAGAATCGGTCTGGGTAGGTTTCAGTCCGGGATTGCCGCTGGAGGCATTCAGTTCGTCGCGATAGCTGACGAAGGGGTTAAGTTCATTCGCACCGGCGCGGCGTATGCGGTGGGCATAACTGAAACGCAGGGTGGTATCGTCCGACAGTTTGTAACTTGCAAAAAAACTCGGGATATAGCTGAGGTAATGATTTGTCGCCCCAATATTGGCACTTAGCTGCCGCACATCGATGTGGGTATATTCTGTCCTCAAACCTGCCAGCACCCCCCATTGCTCATTCAAGCGCAACTGGTATGAGCCATATAGGGCCAGATTCCCTTCATCCAGGCTGTAGCGATTGGTTCTGGTTGTGTTGACAGTCCGGGCATTGCTGACCGGGTTGATATCGAAATAGCCGGTATCAAATTCACTCTTATTGTCGGCGATTTTATAACCCAGCTTGACCAGGCCATTGTCATGCGGGCGCTCATAGTCACCCGTGAAGTCGACCAGCTTTACATTGCTTCTATTGTCTTGCAGGTTATACCTGTCGGACATCAATTCGGGTTTGACTGCATACACATTGGCATAATTGCTGACACTGGCATTCTCGGATGACGATACCCGCAAATCCAGTTTCAGGTTTTCGCCACTGATGTCCCCCTTGTGGTCAAAACGCGCACCCCAGCTATAGCTGGTGCCGTCACCCTTGCGCTGGGTGGTGCGTACATAATCACTGAACAAGGCATTATCCTTGTTAAAGGTCAGGTAGTGATCTTCAGATTGCTGGTCATTGTTACGCGCAGTGTAAGAAAAATTGGCTCCCAGAGTGTCTTTGGCACCCAGGTTGTAGGTCAGCGCAGCATTCAGGCCGGAAGAATTATTCAAACCTTTTGCGCTGGAAGTCTGGGTGTTATGTGTCGCCGCGCCTATGCCATCGATGCGGTCACGTACCGCATCGCCTACAGAATTGCGACCATCATGGCGGAAATTGACGCCACCCTGTATGCCCCATGCACCTTCGTGATAACTGCCAGAGAGCGCAGTATTGTAGCGACCCGCAGAACCGCCATTGGCATTGATGACACCGAAGCCACCCGGCTGGCGCGTGCGCCGCATGACCAGGTTGATGATGGGGCCACCTCCTGCCTCATTGCCGAACTGCGCACCGGGGTTATTGATGACTTCGACCGATTCAATATCATTCCCAGGCATGGCTGCCAGTGTGGCCGCGCGGTTGTCACCCTGCAGCATGGCAGATGGCTTGCCATCAATCAGGATTTGCACCTTGGTGCTGCCACGCAGGCTGACCGTGCCATCCGGGTCTACATTGACTGAGGGCACATTGTTCAAGGCATCAGCCGCCGAACCATTGGTACTGCTGACATCAGATTTAACATCATAGACCTGGCGGTCGATACGGTTGCTGGGGCGCTCGGCAGAGACGGTGACCGTTGGAGCTTCGACTTCAGGCGGCGATGCTGGCTTGGTTTCAGCCTTGATTTCGGGCTTTGCTGGCGTAGCGGGCGCAGGCTTGGTAGCTGCTGGTTTCGTTGGCGCTGCAATTGCCCGTGCCAGCGCCGGATTTACCCACGTGGCTTCGGTGAAAAGTGTGCCCAGCAAGAGGGTGCGCAGAACTTGCTTATGATGTCTGGCTGTCGCAGTCAGAACCTTCGCCAGTTTGTTTTTTTTATAAAGTGTCATCAGTTTACTTGAGGGGGGGGCTGCTTGGCGACGGCTAGTGGACTGTCACAGTGAAATCGAGAGTGAAGGACATGTGCCCGGCGAATCAGGGCAAGGAGCAAAGCACAGCGATAGCGGGGCTATCGCGAGCATTTGCAACGCTGCCATGATCGCCGCGCACATGGCAGGCACTCCGATTTTCACTGTGAAAGCCCACTAAAGCATCAAAGGCCTGGATTTTACCGTAGTTCAAAAAGCATCCCTTGTGTACTTGCCTGCTTTATTCACTCCGTTACAAATAAGGTCTTTCATCACCATCAAATTTAGCTAAACGTGAAGTTGAAAATATGTCGATGGCGTGACATTCGCAGACGACTTAGACTTTTTCATGTCGAATCATGTCTGCCATGCTCCACAAGAGTTTGCCAGACACCTGAGTGATTTTGATTAGAAAACATATTCAGATTCCAGATATGTCAGCCAAGCAGAGACCAGGAACATGAAAGACAGAAAATGAAAATGCGTGAGACAGTCATGACACACTTACTTTGGCTGGCACATGGCCTATCAGGACCAGGCTGCCGCAGTCTGTGCCGCCAATCCGGGCTTGTGCAGCAAATTGCCGGTCTACACCTTTGGTCAGGTGGGTGGCATGATAGGCAGTTGTATCAACCAGTCAATCATAAGCATGAATATGATCCGCGCGGGAATTATGGGGTCAATTATTAAGATAATTTTTTGGGGAGGATAGTGAAGCTGTCGTTGAATTATCAGTTTAAGTAATGGCATGCGACTGACGCATTGAAATAAATGTAGGTTGGGCTGCGCTTTACCAGCCCAACATTCAGCCTTCGATCAACGCATAAAAAAAGAAACGATATTTTTAAGTTTGGTTTTTATTGACTTGCACACGATATTTGCTATTGCAGGCCGGGGGTAGCCCGGCAGCTACTCCCTTTTCTTGCTTCGCCAAGAAAAGGAAGCAAAAGAAGGCGACCCAGGCGTCGACGCCCCTGCGGGGTGCCCGTTTGTGCGGTACAAAAAATGGGAAGATCCGAAACTCGCCTTCGGCTCAGACATCGGCTCTTCTGCTTCCATTTTCTGTACCGCACAAACGGCATCGACACATGGGAACTGCAAAAATTCAAAAACAACGTCAAAATCAAACTCAACAGCAACAGCAACAGCAACAGCAACAGCAACAGCAACAGCAACAGCAACAGCAACAGCAACAGCAACAGCAACAGCAACATCAACACCA
>NZ_JAUXQE010000023.1:0-27258 GCF_030683615.1 Undibacterium sp. | reverse complement strand
AGTTAAGGAAAAGCAGCATCACCGCGACTCCTCCATTCTTGTCACCGAACATACCTACGACGCTCTTGGCAATCGTACCTCAACTCGAGACCATTTCGAAAACGTAACTCTCTTCGAGTATGATGAGTTCGGACGTCAAACCAAAATCATCCATCCAAAATGTCTCTCATGCGACGGACAAGCATTCAACCCAACCGTCCAATACCAATATGACATTGTGGGCAACATTGTCTCCGAAACCGACGGATTAGGTAATTCCACCAAAACCACCTACAACATCCGTGGCCAACCCATAACAATTACCCATCCAGATGGCTCCAAAGAGCGCTTTGAGTATAACATAGATGGCACACTATATAAAAAGTGGGAGAAGAGTGGTCTTCTCTGCCAGTACGCCTACGATGGCCTACAGCGCCTCATCCAAGAAGCCTGCTATGACATCGATGGCACATTTCTCCGTGCTACCCAAAACGTATATACAGGCGCTCTTCTCACTCAAACCATCGATGCTATGGGGAACATTACAGAATATCAATACGATGGCGCCGGACGCAAAATAGCCGAAATTCAAGCCAATTCTCGCGCTACCTTTGCCTATGACTCCCTAGGACGCCAAAACATCACAACACGTTGGTTAAACGAACAAACTTACACCCAAGAAATTCAAGAGTATGACGTTCTAGACCGTATCGTCGAGTACCGAATCCAAGATGAAACAGCCCAAACACTGCGCAAAGAGCGCTATGGCTATGACATCAGAGGTAATAAAGCCCTCACAGAAACATTCATCGATGAGCAAACATCATCCATCTCACAAATCTGCTTTGATACACGCAACAGACCCATATCGATTCAAGATGCTCAAGGTAACCTCACAACCATACATAACTTCGAGCGCTATCCTAATCCGCTCGGAGGATATCTATTTTGTAAGACAACTACCGATCCATTAGGTAATCAAACGATTGAGGTCTACGATCCATTAGGACGAGTGACAACCACCGAGAAGCGTAATTTTGCGAATCAACGCCTTTCGTATCAGAGTCTCTTCTACGACAACGCTGGTAACAAAGAGCTGCAGCAGGACGTTGTCTATGCGAGCGGTCACATGAAAGGCTCCTATGTCATCGATTGGACATATGACAGCATGGGACGGCCTCTTGTTACCACTGAGAACGGCGATGATGGCTCACGCAAAGTCACAAAACACACATACGACGAGAGTGGACGTCTACAAACGATCACCAAACCTGATGGTGTCGTTTTAAGTCATCTATACGACCCAATAGGTCGTTTGAAACAGCTTTCTTCCTCTGACAACACGATTTCGTATTTATATGAATATGATCTCAATGATAACTTGTTGACTAGCACGGACAGCCTATCCAATGCGGCTACACAACGCTGCTATGACTCGCAAAATCGCCTTATTCAAGAGACATTAGCGAATGACTTAACTCTCTCTTTTAGTTACGACGGTTTAGGAAGAGTTTCAGACGTGATCTTACCTGATAGCACAGGAATCCGTTATACCTACCTTGGAGTACACCTAAGTCAGGTCGCGCGTTTGGACTCTTCACAAAACCTCATTTATTTGCATTCATACGACTCTTATGACCTGCGAGGTCTAGAACACCAACAGACACTGATAGGCAACGCTGGAACCGTCAAGCTTACCTACGATGCTTTGGGACGTCCCTTGGCCAAATTGGCACCTTATTTTAGCCAAGTCATTACTGCGCATGGTTATGATGCCGCCGGCAACTTGCTCTCTACAACCTTTACAGACGCGCTTGGTACAGATAGTCGTATGTACACTTATGACGACCTCTATCAGCTAACAAGCGAGAGGGGAGGCGAATCTCATTCTTATTCGTACGATTCCATATGCAATCGCTTGAGCAAAGATAACATAGCGTATAACCTCAACGGACTGAATCAAATCACTGCCGAATCCGACATAGCCTATCAGTATGACCAGAATGGCAATTTGATAGCTAAAATCACTCCGGTTGACTCCTATCGCTACTCTTATGACGCCTTAAACCGAATGATAAGCACCGAAGGTCCTTATGGTACCGTATTCTATACCTATGACTCATTTGGCAGACGTTTGAGCCAAACTCATAACACCAACACCACACAATACCTATATCAAGGCCAATGTGAAATTGGCTCTTATTTGGACGGGGAGTTGCGTGAGTTGCGCATTTTGGGTAAAGGCAAAGGCGCCGAGTTAGGAGCTGCCATAGCCATGGAAACTGCAGGCAAAGTTTTTGCTCCTATTCACGACCATTTTGGCAACGTTTGTTGTTTAGTTAATAGCTCTACTGGAGAAGCAGAGCAATGCTATCGATATACCGCCTTCGGAGAAACCACATCACATGGCATTGTACAAAACCCATGGCAGTATGCTAGTAAGCGTTTTGACCCACTGACAGCTTTCCATCGATTTGGCAAGCGCGATTACGATTGCCGCCTTGGCAGATGGCTCACACCCGATCCTGCGGGCTTTACCGATGGCCCCAATCTTTATGCCTACGTCCGCAACTCTACCTTGATCCTATTTGATCCTTGGGGACTCACTGGACAGAAAGCGATTGGTAAACCAAAAGAACATGTGGGAGGCCGTACGTTTAGAGTTGGAGAGCTTAGCTATTGTGGTGGCATTGTGGGTATCCTTGCTAATTGGCTTCCTCACGAAAGACGAAAACTTTGTTCAAAAATCTGCCATGACCTATTTTCGTTTGCGGCATCTACAATAACGGAAGCTCGAAGAGAGCGTGACATGGTAGGCAATCTTATTGGCTTAGCCACAGATCTGACCCTTCCAGACTTGCCAAAAAATTCTGCGGAAAACAATCGTAATGATTGGGTAGGCCAAACTCATCAGAAGATCGATGAAGTACACTTCACAGATATGGCGGAATTTTATACTCCTGAGGCTGTAGAAGCACGATCCATTGATGGACCCACTCTCTGCATGATGCCTAGCCCTGGGATAGTGTTAAATAAGTTTCATTTTAATGCCTTCTATCTTTCAAAGCAGGCCCAAAATACCATTAGGATTCTACGGAAGTGGGCGAAGAGCAAAGGCTGGACAAAGCTTCCTAATCCAAACGGTGCGCCAGAAAAATGGGGAGTGTATGATAATGGCAAATTTGAATGGCACCTTGTCATAAAATCGGAAGCTAGCTTGCGACCAGGTTTAGAACCGGGTAGTATGTTACCCAGATTTGACGCTAGGTTGAGAAAAGGAGGAAATGGTTACATTAATCCGATTTCTGGCAAAATAGGAAGTGAAAAAGTTGGAACTCATATACCGTTGGATTGTGAATGGTAATGTGTTTTGAATTTGAAAGAGATATTTAAATGAAAGATCGAGTTCAATTATTAGTGGATATTTTATTAGATAAAGGCGCACGTGAAGATGAAAGAGATGATGCAGCGATTGATCTAAGGCACTATAACGACATTCGCGCCCTAAGAGCACTAATTGAAGTGACCTCAGACGCAACTGATATTGATACCATAGTAGACAATAGCGCCGAATCTCTTGCATTCATTTTAATTAAACGTGATGAATTTGATGAATGTCAAATTAATACGTTAATTCCATGGGCTAAGAAAACGGTATTAGATGTTATTAGAGAAAATAAACCAGGCCTTATCAAATAAAAATTCTGGCCTGACATCTGTTCGAGATAATGGAGACTTGACGAGTCGCCAATCCAGGTTTTAGGGACAAGCAAAGAAGGAAGAGGCAATAGGCCGCTAAAAGCTGCCTTTTTCAGGCTCCTAATAGTCCACGCGGAGCTTGCGTCGGTTCGACGTGTTTCTTAACGTGTTCGTATGACGACCTATATCAGCTCACGATCGAGAGTGGGGGCGAATTTCATACTTACTCTTATGATTCGATATGCAATCGTTTGAGCAAGGACAGCATAGCGTATAACGTCAACGGACTGAATCAAGCCACCGCTGAGTCAGACATAGCCTATCAGTATGACCAGAATGGCAATTTGATTGCCAAGATCACTCCTATTGACTCCTATCGCTATTCTTACGACGCTTTAAGCCGAATGATAAGCACCGAAGGTCCTTATGGTACTGTAACCTATACCTATGACTCGTTTGGAAGACGTTTGAGCCAACTTCACAACACTGATACCACACAATACTTATACCAAGGCCAATGTAAAATCGGATCCTATTCGAACGGCGAGTGGCGTGAGTTGCGCATTTTGGGTAAAGGTAAAGGCGCTGAGCTTGGTGCTGCGATAGCTATAGAAATAGCAGACAAAGCTTTTGCTCCTATTCACGACAATTTTGGCAACGTTTGTTGTTTAGTTAATAGCTCTACTGGAGAAGCACAATGCTATCGATATACCGCCTTCGAAGAAACCACATCACATGGCATTGTACAAAACCCATGGCAGTATGCTAGTAAGCGTTTCGACGGACTGACAGGTTTCCATCGATTTGGCAAGCGCGATTACGACTGCCGTCTTGGCAGATGGCTCACACCCGATCCTGCGGGCTTCGTTGATGGCCCTAACCTCTACGCCTACGTCCATAACAGCCCCATGACACTCTTCGACCCTTGGGGACTCCAAGGGCAGTATAACAAGCCTATTGGAAAGCCAGAAGATCGAGGGCGTGAATCATCAGGTATTAAACTTAGTGATCATTGCTTTGGTGTGATTGTCTTTCTCGCAAACAATTTCAGTAAGGAAATTAGAGAGCGTAGCGCACGTTTTGCTCACCATACACTTAGCACTTTATCTGAATACGGTTCTGCCCTTCCTCATGTTCAGCAGTCTGTTCAGGGCTTATATGATGACTTTGCTGGACGCTTAGATCTTCCTCAATTTTCTACTAACCCAATGGCGAATTATAGTAATGGGACTGCAGGCGGTCATCAAATCATTGATCAGATGTTTTCAACAAATTATGCCCCTGATTATACTCCTGAGATGTTGGATAGCAGACGTTTAGATATTGCTGTGGGTACGTTACCGTTCCCTGGAGCGACAAATATAACTTCTGTAGTCTTTAGAAAGTCAATTCAGGTAACTAAACATATCTGGTCCTCGACGAAGAGTCAGAGCTTTGTTCAAAATGCATATAGACACTGGAAAGACCATAGACACGATTTTCCTTCAATGCACAACGCAAAACAGTACGTCGAAGCGGCTAGAGACTTTATTAACGCCCCTCCTTCGGATGTTCTAACAAAAATACGATTAAACGGAGATACTATATTCTATAGCCCATCTTCTAACACGTTTGTGGTATCAAATCGTTTTAGATTACCACGAACTATGTATAAACCGAACCCTGCCATCCATAAACACCAGAATAACTTAGAGTATTTTTATGAACAATGAACCCAACAACCTAGCTTGTAGAGTGTGTGGAAATATTCAAAACGAGCCCCCATGGGGTGAGAACGGACAGTGTCCAACATACGAAATATGTGACTGTTGTGGAGTAGAATTTGGGTATGGAGACTGCAATCTAAAAGCCATCAAGGCGTCTAGAGACAGATGGCTTGAAAATGGAGCCTGCTGGAAATATGCAAAGGAAAAGCCTTCAGACTGGTCATTAGAGAAGCAACTGAAGAGCATACCAGAAAACTATAGGTAACGGAGACCGTCTCGTCGATGAGAGCTATATTAGGTCTCGCGGCTCTATCCGGAGGGCAGCTAAACTTCAGGTTTTTATCATTTTAATTTTGTAGGCAAATGAAATGAAGTTTGTGATTGAAGATGCGCGTGGAAGCAAAAAGTTCATTCTTTTTTATAGAGACAGTGACTATTCGTTCGACATTGAGCCAGGTATTAAGGGTGGGGGGGCATCAATTATGGTGAATGACTTACAGCTAGAAATGACCGACCAAGGAGAAATAATTTATGTATGGGGTTTGTGTCCAATGGGTCATTACAAAAAAATTGAGGTCTTCCCGAAGCACCTTCAGAATAAAGCAATTTTTGCTGTGTTAGAAAGTACTCCACAGCTAGGAGTATCATATCGACTAAATCCGCGAGAAAGGTGGCCCACATTTATCAATTTGAACGAGGGATGGATTTGTATCGGAAACCCTGAACTTTCTGGAAGGCTGCTGATTGAGTTTGCACCCAAATGTGTCGCTAGTATGAAAGGAGAGGAAATTGTCGCTATTTGGCTAAAACCGGTGAATTTGCCTATACTTTAGGCGCTTCGTGTTGGGATGATAAATCTTTAGTATATTACATCAGCAAACGTTTCGGTCCGCTTAAGGGAAGACATTTTTGGAAATTGATCAGTTCCTTTAACGGCCTAGACAAACAAAGATTACCAATAGAAGAGTGCTTGTATGAATTCCGGTAAAAATGATTCCTTGCTAACTTTGAGTGGGACGCCAAGAATGAAACACTTGAGATTCATGGGAATCAGGTAGGCTTGGAAAATCTGAAAAATATGATCGAATCCCTTCTTACTAGAACAACCTATGATCATATGCATTTGATGACACAGAAATTGGGAGGTAAGGAACTCACGGATCAGAAGCAGTCCCGAGATAACCAGACAATAAACCACGTAAAAATTTTTAATTGGATTGATAAGTCGTAGAACTGCTTGAAACGGTGAATCATCTACTTTTAATATTTGTGGCTGTTGTGGGGTCGAATTTGGATGTGAAGATTTTTCTATACGTTCTATCCAACTGTTTAGAGAAAAATGGCTAGCGAGTGGCGCTAAATGGTGGCAGCCAAATGAACGCTCAGATGATTGGTCGTGGGAAAATGAAATGAAGAACATCCATAAAAAATACAGGCCTTAGTTTGGCCGTATGTCGAAAGCAAAAAATGTTGGTTTGTAATGAACAAATACTGGTTGGGCAAGTGATTACAAGAACAGCTAACTAGACCTAATATTGACGTTAACAAAATTTCGCGGTGGGCCGAAAACATTCATCTTCATGAAATGAAAGAACTGACGCCTGATTTGTCAGAAGTTTTGGATATGTTAGCTTTTATGGAACTTGGACCTGAGTTTCAACTTACTCTCGATGAAATTCACGCGTTGTCTGAAAGGCTAATATTTGAAGGCGAAAGGGACGAGCTATCCCGTCCAATATCCGAGATTAAGGAAGTTGCTAGCGATTTGGGTGAAAATTGGTTAATATGCCCCCTTTGTCAGGAAGCGTGGCGAAACCAATTGACCTATCCTATGCTATTTTGTCCAAAATGCAGCGCAAAAATACACAATCCGGCATTTACAGCGAGAGAGTAAATGTCATCTCCTACGCTATTGAAAGGGGAAAATCGCATGGGGAGCTGTTAGATGATTGAAAAAATGATCGTTGTTTCGCAAAGGTATCTTCCCTTAACTATTAAAGAAGTTAATTGGGACGGAACGCTTATTCAGTTAAACGGCCCAGCATGGGCATTTACTTCCCTAAGTGCTTGGAGGATATCATCAGCTGATAGAGTGATCTTTGGCTGCTGGGACGACAGATCATACGAGCAGATTGGGGCGTATACTAATTTGGAAATAATCCAGATTGCTTGTCAATCCGATTCACTTAAAATTGATCCTGTATTTACATTCTCTAACGGTCATAAAATTGAAATTTTTTCAACCGACACCTTTGAGCCTTGGACGTTTGGATTAGATGGTGAGGGAGTGTTTATTCCAACTCCGAGTGATCCTGAACTGTTTATGGAATAACAAGTGGAAATGTTCCGACTTGTTAATTTAGCTTCCAAAGACATAATCTTTATGCTTGGTGTTTTGAATGGTTGTTATAGTCTTGATATAAAGATGCACATTACGCTCAGAGGATCCCTTTAAATGGGTTTTGGATTATGAATGAGAAATTTACTTTAGACGTTAGCAGTGATTTAGACTACGAAAGAATGGTTGTGAATCTAAATTATTTAGATGATCAAGTTGCGGTACTTAGCTGCGATCAAGGGTTAAAGCACGCGATAATAAAGATACTAGACCGATCATACGAAGAGAGTACCTGGGGTTTTGACCTATTGGAGTTTTTAAATGCTCTGCAGCAAGCTTACGAGAAATTGAAAGAAGTGAATGAGCCTGAGGATGAATAGAAATTAGAATAAGACGGAGCTGTAACGTGTCATTTGAATTAGAAACGCCATTGGAGAGATATCGAACTATGGATGGCAAGAGTTTTAAGAAAATAGAAATGTGCGATTAGGAATCTTGATGGTATGACTTTATCAACGATTGATTTGATGACGAAAATTCATAGAGATATTGATATTCTTGAGTGTGCAATAGCACGTATAGATCTATGTCGTAGGGATGCCCTCCACATCTGTCAGATATTCTATGCGCTCGGGAGTTTCTTGAATCAGCTCCAACTTGTCAGCTCCAACTGGGCTGCACAGTATCAAGACTTTACGCTCGATATCGAAATTGAGTATGCTCTTTCGTTGGACGAAGAAGCAGAAGAAATGAGAGACTCTCGAAAAAAAGTGATTTGCACTTGTTTGGATGGTTTGAAAGAATTAATTCTAAATAAAATCAAAGATTCAAAAAATACATTGCTTGAGTGCCTTAATTTTTCCGATCCAGATGTTTCCGACATTGCCACTTTGCTTGATGCGCAGTGGCTAATGTGTCCCAAATGTACTGATGCATGGGAATCGGTTTCTCCAAGACCTATGGTCATATGTCCCAAGTGTAAACGCCTTTTGCAAAATCCACGGGTTTGCCAAAGAATGGCTAACTAATCGCCACAAGTAATTGAGATGGAAACTAGTGCATTTAAGCAAAAGTTTGGACGTATTGCAAGGAAATGAGGTTTTGAATTTCTTTTTGGTGGTTGGTTTAAGCAATCGGATGAGTGCATCCTTGTGCTTGATCTACAAAAGTCCAATTTCGGAAACTTCTACTACTTAAATATAAAAGTTTTTGAAATGGGTTTCGATCGATGGCATAGCAAGTCAAAAGATCTAGTGAAAAAGGAGATTGGAAACATATCAAGAAGACATCCCCGCGAATGTGACACACTCTTTGATTTAGACGCTTCAATAGATGTTTCGGAGAGATCACTTGGATTGGATAAACTATTTCACGATTTTTAGACCCGTTTTCAGAAAAAGCACTTTCACGAGATGGAATCAAAGAACTAGAAAGGGAAGAACTTGTATATATCACCTCTTCCGTTCGTGAAAGTATGGCTCAAATTTCAAAAAAGCTCACTGCCCTACTGCTGGGCACTTTCTTCGCCAGGCTGCCATTCGTACAGTAGATTGATTCGCTTTTTATTGTGTGCTTAATATTTATTAATCCCCCTTGTGTCTTTGCGGAGGAATATAGCTAATGGATGACGGACGGAAAAGTTTTGATTTACTGACGCCTACATTGCCTTTACCATGATGCTTCTGCTATCTAAGAGTTGTACCAATCGGCGGTATTCAAAAAAAATGGTAGATCTATATTTAGTAGTTCGTGACTATCAGGTTTGTCCTGTCGAAAGGAGGCATAATAAGTATGAGCCACTCTCTCACGATCAGAAATAATTGTGATTTCGATGTCCTTATTGATTGTCCTGGAAACAAACGGCATTTGCTTGTAGGGAAGAATAAAAAGGGTCTTCATGAAGTTGTATCTAACTACCGTGGCCATAAATGGTATATTCGGAGGGCTGACGCAAGCTGGAAGGCAGTCGCGGTACTGGACCACGGACAAGTCAGAATTACCCCTTACTGGGGTTTTCAATCGCTTGCCGGTGCTAAATTGGGCGACTCGTGGAAAAATCAGTTTGGATTTTGTATGGGATGACGTGCCTATAAATGGAACGAAGGCACACAAAACTTCTTTGAGATATTTTGCCTCATGAGATTAGTGCCGATGCTTTGAGTTCAGTAATACATGAGCGATAGGTCTGTGGATGAACTACAGGGCGAGAGTCATATTTAAAACAAATAACTAGCCCTCACGTAGGTTCAAGCATTTCTCGTTCCCAATCTAGAAACTCTTTTAGGTGAAATTTTCTGCTTGCGGTGTTCTACCCAAACACAGTCCCTAACGGGCTAAAATTCGAGCTTGGGTAGAAATAATTTTTTGGCTATGCTTGTTTCGCTTCGAAAATGACGTAGTGAAAAAGCAGACTCTCGAAAAACCCACATGACAGCTTTCTATGATATTTCCTGCGACCCAAACATCTCCTAGGCCTAACATAAAACTCATTTTTCTGGTTTTCATAGTTATGACAACTCTTTGGTCCGAAGCCCTGCATGCTCAGCAAAGAAATGGTTACATGAAATATTCAGATGTGGAAGAAAGGGTCACTTGTGAACCTCCTCCCAGTTGGGTGCTTCCAACCGAATGGCACCCTTCAAATCCCTGTGAATCAAGTTTGTCGGAAACTCTTCATCAGGAAAAGCAAGTCCACGCTTTGTTGAAGGTGCGTTTTTACCGCACTGTACGTCGATTTAACAAGCAAGCGTCTATACAATTAGGATCTGTTCTGGATTTTGATTTCTATCCGTCATACCAGTCTATTCAGCTTCATAGTGTAAAAATTGTTAGAAATGGTGTGGAGATCGAGAAGCTTCCACAAATAACAACAAGACTCACACAACGAGAGGCCGCAGCATGCAGCTACATTTATACGGGTGTGTGGACGCTATCCATCATTATTGATGATGTGAGAGAAGGCGATATATTGGATTATTCGTATAGCATTCATGGGCAATCCGCTTGTTTGGGGGATTACATGCAGGACTATTTCGTTCTCTCCAGTACCCAAGCAGCAAAGAAAGTCTTTTGTCGTTTGATTGCTCCTGTGGATATTAGCTTAAAGTCAAATGGCAAGGAAGTTGCCCCGATTGCCAATGTACTAGAAAATAACCTCGGGGAGTGGGTGTGGGACATCGTTGACAGCGAGGCTGTGAAAAACGAACCTTTAGCGCCAAACTGGTACGAGCCATCAACCTGGGTGCAGATTTCTAGCTTTCAAAACTGGCACGATGTCGCTGAGCAGGGAAAAAGCTTATTTGTGCCGCCGATTCTACTATCATCAGAGATTACCGAGCAGCTTTCCTCGTGGAAAAAAAACTCCCATGATTCTAAAGAACTCATTAAAACGATTGTTCGTTTCGTGCAGAATGACATTCGCTACCTATCCTTGGGCGATGGAGTGGGAGCTTATAAAGCAGCAGACCCCAACGTAGTTTTTTCCAGACGATACGGTGATTGTAAGGATAAAAGCTGGTTGCTGTGTTTGATGCTTAGAGAAGTCGGTGTTACGGCTTATCCAGCTTTGGTGAGTACTCATTGGGAGGCGACGGTCGACTCTTTGTTACCAACATTGCTGGCATTTAATCACGCCATAGTATCTGTGGAGTATGAGGACTCTACCTATTGGATTGATTCCACGAGATCGAGCCAAGGAGGACGGCTAGAAGCCATGACCCCCGCGACATATGGTTGTGCTTTGGTAATAGGCAAACCCGAAACGGCCTTGGTAAATCTTAAACATATTCAGACACAGGACAAGGTAACGACTTCTACTGCAATGGATATCACCGATCCAAAAAGTGTAAGTTTTCAGGTTAGTACAACATTTGAGCGGGAGGGTGCAGATAACTTTCGGAACTATTGCTCTTATCATACCTCGGAAGAGCTTGAGCGGGAGTTTTTCAATGCTTTTAAAACCTACTATACTGATGCCACGGTTATTGAACCTTTCGGATTAACTGATGACTTAGAAGAAAACATAATTCGGACTCGCGAGAACTACAACGTAACTGAGCTCGGTGTGCTCACTGAAGATGGCTGGGGCCACTCCTACACGATCACTCCGACTTCCTTTAACGGCATTATGCTCAGCAAAAGTGATCTGGACCGAACGACACCCTTAGACCTTCCCTATCCGCGGGAACGGATTGAGGAATTTCTTGTGAAATTACCATGCATGCTTGCATCGCCTCCGGAATCTCGCCATTTTCGGAATGAGTATGTGGAATATAGCGAGGAGTACCTCAAGAACGACTACGAAACTTACCGTTTTATCTTTAGATTAAAGTGGCTCAAAGATCATCTGCCTGTCGAAGACTTACCCAAGATGCATGCTTTTGTAGATTTCATAAAAAATAGCGGACAGACACTTACGGTTCCAGTCGCTCGTAAAGCATTAACGGATGAGAATGATTATTGGGCACGGATAGGGATAAGCATTTTTGCCCTAATGGTAGCATTGCCGAGGCTATTTGTCAGAGTTCTCGACTTTTTCCGCTAACGTGAAATTTTACTTAGCGCTAACCATTCGTTGCTGTGTTTTGGTTTGCTGGATCGATACAGATGTAGGCAATTAACCCAAAAGTAGCACTTAAGCGAAACAGCTGCAATTAAGTCCATCAAGATCGCTGCGTCGATGTGGGTCGAGCCGACTAAATGGTTTGGGATCAAAAGCAAGCACTGAATTGGTAAGGAAAAGCATAAAAATTTTAGCCATATAGTGCTCTGTCTTGAATAGATCCAATAGTACGTCCACAAGAAACAGCAAAGAGTGATATACAAAGGTGGCATTATAGCCGACCCATCCTCTAGACTCATCTCGGGTAGTATTCCATAAGCCTCGCGCATAAAGTTAGCACCCATCATGATCTTGAGTGATATGAGCCATTCTTCTTTTGGGTCATTTTTTTTTGACATAAAGCTAATTCATTTTCCGGTTCGTCCTTAATTTAGACCTGCTCGAATATAGCCCAAAAATAAGCTTTATGGGAACTCCTATGTTCACCTCAGTCTCTCGCTTTGTTCTGTTCTAAGAGAGCAATTAAAATAAGTTTTATTCATTTAGATCTTTTGAAAGTTTTGCTTGAATTATTAAAACAATTTTGTGAAAGTACTAGCATGTTTTTGAGATTCGAAAAGGAGTCGTGATGAAGAAATGTTTTGCTTCCCTTGCTATATCCGCGTGCTTATTCTTTATCGGATGTAACTCTTACCATCATGAAGACGGTGTTTTGGACGCTCCCCTAACGATACGAGGATCCTTTGAAGCGGATCGGTATTTCGATCAGCAGCGAACTTTTAGTATCGAAATTCCCAAAGAATTTTGCGGGTTTATCGAGGAATTTGAAGATGTAGAAACGGGAATCCGGGTAGCCATCTTTCATCAAGCCCTAGGAGAACTCATTCGGTTAGAAATATCCACCTTTCCAGAAGAGCTTATGGCCGAGGTGTTTTTGACTAACTCTTGTCCAGAGATGTTTTTGGGGGTGCTAGAGAATTGTGTCGTGAAAATTATTTCTAAGGACTTTCCAGGTACGCATAGTTCAGCTTTGGAATGGATACACATCAGCGAAGAGGATTTAGCATTATTTGCGATTTTAGAAATACCTCACAGTTCACCCCGATGGGAAGATCTTCAGACAAGTCAACGTTTAAGTTCTTACCGCGGCTACTTGTTGTTTGTTGTGGATAATCAGTTTGTCGTAATGAGTTACCAACTTCTTCCCTCTATCGCCCTGATAGGCCCGCCTACGAGGACTCAAGTCGATTGGGTGCGGGACAAGCTCCTAGACTTGAAAAAGGTATATCGAAATGAAAGCGTAACCTTGCTTGATTAATTAACACCATAAGAGGACTTAAGGACAGTCATGAAATATTTATTGCCCGCCGCCATGTCTTTCTTGTTTATCGCAAGCTGTTCAGGGCCAGACTACAGCTTGATTTCGTGCGGTCACTATACCGAAGTAATGGGAGATGACCCAGATACATTTAGGAAGAGCACACAAATTCTTAGTCTCATTGTGGCGGAACGTTCGAAGGTGGATGATGAATAAGTTTATAATTTATTGTTTGTTGTTTAGCTTGCCCTTTGCTGAAATTGAAGCTAAGGTTCCACCCCATTTTATAGAGGCAAAGCGATTGCTGCTGGGTGAAATGAGCAGGTTAAACTCGAAAATGGGTCTAATTCCACTTTCGTTTGGAGGCGCCCTTGCGGAAAACATTCAGACACTTCAAATAGTAATGGAATGCCCTATTCCACTAGAGCTAGAAGATGCACGTATTCTTTATCTTAGCCTGTTGAAGGATTGGATATCTCAGGTAAAACGAGACATAAAAGTAGCTCCCTATATGGCAACAAATTCGATCACGATGAGCAACTTTGAGTTTGGGGTAATTTTTACAGATTTCGATACGTTATCTTCAAAGGAAAGTCCGAAGCTCGCTTGCATTCAGAATCATGGCAATAAAGTGAGCTATTACTACAGGAACGAGGATTCTAAGCGTCTGAAAAGTTGGTTGACAGAAGTCTATCCTTCAGACGGGAATATGAAAATACAAGATCCCCTGGACTTGCCCAGCGAAGGTTAACTATATTTGATGTTACCGATTTATCAAGATGGTCGGTGTGTGCTGGTTGGAACGTAGTTGGTAAAGCAACTACGTTCCGAAGGAAGCAGAGCTTACAGTTTTCTTGCTTCGTCAGCCTTTCTTACAGTTTCTTGAGCCCAGCTGTGAAAAAGATTTCCCCAAGGATATCTTAAGCTGATTGGCCCATTCTTTCCCTTAATTTCAATCGTATTCCAACCACCCATCTTGCCGATAACCGCCGGTGAAAAAATGAACGTGAGGTCACCACTTTCATCAGCTTGATGCTCATGAGCGATTTCTTCGCCACAAGAGACGCTTTTAAACTCAACCAACTCAAGTGGATCAAGTCCTTCGACATGTACAAGAAAGAGGCTATTTTTAAGATCCACAAGTTCCCAGGTCAGATGATAACCGTTATTTTGAACGACTATGGGATAACGAGTCATTTTCCCACGGCTAAGAGGTTGACCTTGATCACTGATCAACCAATAATGAACTACCTCACCCGGAGAGATGTTGAAACACATTCTTAATGGTGCATCGGTATCTTTCAAATAGGCCAGTCCGTTCTCGTCGAATTGGACACCTGTGAGAAGACTATATGGCATCCCTGCAACACAATTGACAATATGAAACCGTTTGTCCCGTGGTGCATCTGCTGAATAAAAAGGCATGACTCCCATTTTTCTTTCTTCATCGTCAGGTGATTCAATGAGCTGTAGGGAGTATTGATTCTGATCAGTTCTGAAATCACCGAGCTTGGGCATCGCCAAATAGACATGGTATAATTCATGTGCGCTAGGAATGATCTGCGCATTCACAAGTTTTTCGTTATCGAAGTCTAGGTTGATGGGACCATACTGCAGTCTCTGCAGATTGCCATCGAGAGTTGTGTTCCTATCCGGTTCACCAAAGTGCGTATGCACTATCGCTAAGGTTAAATGCCCCTCACAATTCATGTATTTCGAAAGCATTAGTTCATAAAGTTTCCCGAGTGCATGAGCTACATCAGGATTGTGGGGTTTCTTATATGCCGCGTGATGTGCGTGGTACCACGCTCTATCGAGATTGCCTAGGCGCTGGTACATTGCAGACAGATCCAGTTGTATAGGGGTTGAATCTGGATTTTCTTGGAGGGCATCTTCCAGTTGGTCAATTGTCCAGCAAAGGTCTTTTCGGGACAGCGTTAGCATCTCATCCTGGTCAGGTAAATTAGGTGTGCAGCTAGATAAAATTGCACAAATGATCAAGCTTAACACTTTTGAGGCATGCATATAAGAGTCCTTCATCAATTGGATTAAGAAAAAATAATCGATGATGACTATACTTACCACTCATTCGTTTGGCTATCTAAAATGAGAGTAAAAAATTTTGTTGATGAGGTTTTGAGATGTTTTTTAGTTCTCGTATTGCCCAGGGATGTTTTTATTCTATTTAACGTGTAAAATTTTTAATTCAGTAATGATTTTATATTTTAGTTGATAGTATAATTTGTTGGACATAAATGGATCGAAGGTTATGCTTCACCCGATCAATCTGAAGGAGCTACCTTATGACTATCGTAGATGCGTCAAATCTGACCGATCCCGTTAATTACAGAACTTACTGGAGAAATGTCGAGCAGGATATTATTGTAGGAGCCAAGTATGTGGTGGTCGGTGCTATTTTCATCGCAGTTATTTCTGCTATTCCTTTGGTCACCGCAGCATCTGTAGTAAGCGGTGCGATTCTTGGGGTCGAGCTAAAGGGCTTTATTTCGTTTGCTGATTCTCTGTGGGATTCGAAGGAAATAAAAACCCGTCTTTGTGCTTCTTTGTCTCTTTTAGCGACAAGTCTTTTTATGCCATCGGTAGCAATTGTGATTATAGGCTCCCGTATTGGTTCCATCATTTCCTATCCCAAATCTAGAGAAGCTATCTACAATCTCTTTTCGCTCTGAGGTAGAGTTTAAAAATATGGAGTGCGGCGACAAGTCGCCGCACTCCATATTTAAATTTCTTCTTGACCACAAACCAAGTTAAATTTTATATTCATATATTTGAAATTTAAATTAGTTATGTTCCATGCACAAGTTTACTCTATTTCTCCTGCTAGCGTGCTCTCTACATTCCCAAGATGATGCTCGACTGATCTCCAAAGTTGAGCCACTAAACACGATACATCGATGCGTAAATGGCATTATTTGCGACTTCGCCTTTAGCCCGACAGATATTGGCGTGCTCGGTACCGCTCGTGCTGGCTTTACCGATGCCCCTAACCTCTATTCCTACATCCACAACTCCTCCTTGATCCAGTTTGATCCTTGGAGACTCATGGAACAGAAAGCGATCGGGCCAAAAGAACATGTGGAAGGCTGGTTATCCAGAGTTGGAGAGCTTAGCCATTGGGGTGGCATTGTAGGCATCCTAGCTAATTGGTTTCCTCAGGAAAGCCAACAACTTTGTTCAAAAATCTGCCATGATCTATTTTCGTACGCAGCAACTATAATAACGGAAGCTCGAAGAGACCGTGACATTGCAGTTGACCTTATTAGCTCAGTTACAGGTCTGACTTTTCCAGATTTGCCTACAAATGAAAAT
The DNA here is from genome assembly GCF_030683615.1 of Undibacterium sp. Lineage (NCBI taxonomy): Bacteria > Pseudomonadati > Pseudomonadota > Betaproteobacteria > Burkholderiales > Oxalobacteraceae > Undibacterium > Undibacterium sp. Next base: position 10,327 of record NZ_JAUXQE010000023.1, on the reverse strand, counting down.
AAACCTAATGAAGTTAAGTAGGCTTTAAGTTTCAACCAGAAGTCAGCTTTCGATACAGATTTGCCCTTTTCTGTTTACTTTGGTTTATTCAATGCCATTCCTGACATTGTATCTAGTGCTGCTTCTAGCCGGTTGTTCTGCAGGAAATCGCGAGGATTCCCTTTCCATTAAAGACAAGATAGCTTTAATTCCTGAGGAGGAAAAGCAAAAACTAGAGCTGCTATTTCAGCACATGATGATAGGGGACTATTTCGCTTGCACACTATTTGGCAACAAGCCAATGACTTTTCAAGAATTTCATGAGAATCCGTGGAATCTTGATTCGCATAACATGTTAAATTGTGAAGCTGTCTTAAACGTCTGCCAAATGAATCATAGGTATAGGTTACCTTGCCGTAAGGACCTTCGGTACTTATCATTCGGTTTAAAGCGTCATAAGAGTAGCAATAGGATTCGGTAGGAGTACTTTTAGCAATCAGGTTGCCATTCAGGTCATAATGATAGGCGATGTCTGACTCAGCAGTAACTTGATTCAGTCCGTTGACGTTATATGGAAGGCTGTCTTTGCTTAAACGATTGCATATCGAATCATAAGCATAAGTATGGGATTCGCCCCCACTTTCACTTGTGAGCTGATATAAGTCGTCATAGGTAAATGCTAAAACCAATCCGTTCGCTAACGTTTCCTGAACAAGGCGATTTTTTGGGTCGTAGCACCGTTGTGTAGCTGTATTGGTTAGGCAGTCCGTGCTTGTCAGCAGGTTGTCGTTCAGGTCGTATTCATAAAGATAGGAAATGGTGCTGTCAGAGGAAGTAAGCTGTTTCAAACGACCTAATGAGTCGTATGTGTGGTTTAAAGTGATGCCATCTGGTTTGGTGATGGTTTGCAGGCGTCCACTTTGGTCATAGCTGTGTTTTGTGATCTTGTGTGAGTCATCACTTCCACGTTCAGTGGTAACTAGAGGTCGGCCCATGCTGTCGTGGGTCCAGTCAACGGCGTAGGAGCCTCTGAATATGCCAGAAGCATAAATTACCTCTTGCAGTAGCTCTTTGTTGCCTGCGGGATCGTAATAGACGCTCTGATAGGAAAGACGTTGATTTGCAATGTTGCGCTTTTCAACAGTGCTTTGACGTCCTAGTGGGTCGTAGACTTCGATGGCTTGGTTGCCCAACGGGTCCGTGGTGGTTTTACTGAAAAGATATCCTCCAAGTGGATTGGGATGGCGTTCAAAGTTGTGGATGGTTGTTGTATTGCACAGGGCGTCTTGAATCGATATGGGTCTGTTGCGTGTATTAAAGAGGGTTTGTGCTATTGAGGAAGTTTGCTCATCGAGGAATGTTTCTGTGAGGGTTTTATTACCTCGAACGTCATAGGTATAAGCCGTTGTTTTGCGTGTGCCATCTTGGACGCTTTCGGACACGAATAGGGGGATGCCCCATCGCATCATATGTTCAATCCACGATCATATTCATGCCACTGGTCTACAAGCGCTACATCATGAATTTCCGATGCATCTAAAGCTCCTTCTAGCTTCCCCACAAGCCTATAAATGTCCTGAGTATTATCTAAAACATCAGGTCTCGATATCGAATTCATTGATCTCATTCGGCGTGGTGGATAGTTCTGAAAGCTTATGCAACCAAAGAAATTTATATTTTTTTGGTATCAGAATACGAATTTCTGTTTCCTTGTCATTTAGCTCCTCCACAGAAAAGTGATTCGTCAATTCCTGTACTAGGCTATAAACTTCATTTTTGCACATTTTCTACTCCGGCATTACGTCTGAGGGATAAACTCTGTCGTTAAAAACTTCATATTTTCGATTCTTCCTCATCTCATACTCAATTGTATGAGTATGAGGGTTTTTATGTGGAGCTGGATGATTGAGATCCATTCTAAACTGCCTTAAACCATCTTTAGATTCGAGAATCAAATCTCCATGGCAATTATAGGACCGCTTTCCTCCTGCCCCTATGAAGTTCAAAACCCTGTCGGCGACATTTTTAACTTTGCTTGTAGACCGCCACTGTAGCCACAATCCTTTTCCAATTCCACAAGTCATCGGAATAAATACCGAGCCGATGTCTACAGCAGTTCTCATGTAGCTACGAGATTCTTGGTACATGTGGTCCAATGGATCGATATTGAGCTCTTCCTGAACCCAACCATCTACAGAGGCTTTCAATGAATGTTGTTGAGAGACGATGTCATCATGGGGTCCTTCAAATCCTTCAACACAAAGGTCGTTATTATTTCGCCGGTATTCAAGGTAAGCTGGGCAGTAGTTTCCACCAAACAAAGGTCGAATTGCTTGTCCCTGTTCAAAAATAAAATCTAAACAACCATGAACGGTACCTTTCAGGCCATTAACCAGGGAACGTTCACACCAAGGATTGCAAGCGCCATTCCATGCGATAGAATTATGATCTAAACACCCCGAGCGTTGTCCTACGGTGGATGTATCCCTTTGACTACAAGAGTTTACTCCTGGAGGATTGTGCCGTCGTCCACCGGAAATACCAGCTCGATTTCTATCATGGAGATCCTGTCCTTGTAGACCCCAGGGGTCAAAAAGCGTCATGGGGCAGTTATGGACGTAGGCGTAGAGGTTGGGGCCGTCCGTGAAGCCAGCAGGATCTGGTGTGAGCCATCGTCCAAGGCGACAATCGTAATCACGCTTACCAAATCGATGGAAACCTGTTAGTTCGTCAAAACGCTTACTAGCATATTGCCATGGGTTTCGTACACTGCCATGAGATGTGGCTTCTCCAAAAGCGGTATATCGGTAGCATTGCTCTGTTTCTCCAGTAGAGCTATTAACTAGACAACAAACGTTGCCAAAATGATCGTGGATAGGGGCGTACACTTTGTCTGCAATTTCTATGGCTATGGCAGCACCAAGCTCAGCGCCTTTACCTTTACCCAAAATACGCAACTCTCGCAATTCACCGTTCCAATAGGATCCGATTTCACATTGGCCTTGGTATAAGTATTGTGTGGTATCAGTGTTGTGAAGCTGGCTTAAGCATCTGCCAAATGAGTCATAGGTATAGGTTACCTTGCCGTAAGGACCTTCGGTGCTTATCATTCGGTTCTAGGCGTCATAAGAATAGCAATAGGATTCGGTAGGAGTACTTGTAGCAATCAGGTTGCCATTCTGGTCGTAATGATAGGCACTCTCTGACTCAGCAGTAACTTGATTCAGCCCGTTGACGTTATATGGAAGGCTGTCTTTGCTTAAGCGATTACATATCGAATCATAAGCATAAGTATGGGATTCGCCCCCAATTTCGCTTGTGATCTGATATAAGTCATCATAGGCGTAAAGGCGGCTGTCCGTGCCAAGTGAATCAATAAATGTCGTTGAATGTAGGTTGCCGACAGCATCGTAGCCGTTCTCTGTAGTAACTTGGCTAAAATAGAATGCCATTTTTGACAAGGGGCGTGCCAAAGCGTCGTAAGTAAGTTTGACGGTTCCAGCGTTGCCGATGAGCGTTTGTTCTTGGTCTAGTCCTCGCAAATCATAAGAACCGTAGGTATGAACGTAGAGGAGGTTAGAGGAAGAGTCCAAACGTGAAACTTGGCTCAGGTGTACTCCAAGGTAGGCATAATGGATTCCTGTGCGATCAGGTAATTTCACGTTTGCAACTCTTCCTAAACCGTCATAGGTAAATGCTAAAACTAAGTCATTTGCTAACGTTTCTTGAATTAGGCGATTCTGTGCGTCGTAGCGCCGTTGTGTAGCTGCACTGGTTAGGCAGTCCGTGCTTGTCAGCAGGTTGTCGTTCAGGTCGTATTTATAAAGATAGGAAATGGTGTTGTCAGAGGAAGTAAGCTGTTTCAAACGACCTAATGAGTCGTATGTATGGTCTAGAGTGATGCCATCGGGCTTGGTGATGGTTTGCAGGCGCCCACTTTGGTCATATTTGTGCTGGTCCTAATCCTGCCTCTGCTTTCACTATTTGGTCTTGCACTAGAGGCGGTGGTGCCAGGGTTGCGATTTCGAGAACTTTAGCTTTGTTTTCAGGCACGCCTAAGTTGACGAGTCCTGTTGCCCATTCTTTTTCTTGCCTATCGTAACGGCTCTACAAATAATATCTGCGCATGGTTGACCATCACTATTCAAGAATTGGAAGTGCTTAAAATCATGTTCTTGTGAGAGAGTTAAAAAACGTCGGCTCAAGGCCTTATGTAATAGATCTGAACTCAAGATCTGTCCAGAGGACTTAGCCATAGATTTAATATTAAACTCGGAAAACCACTTTATGCAAAAGAAATGCAAAGAAATCATGTTTTTTAATTCATCTAAGATATTAATGGTTAATGTTTGATCTATGCTACGGTAGTCATAAGAAATAAATTCACAATTCATTAAAGGTATATTTTCTGACATATTAATGGGATTATGATGAAGTTCTAACGCTTTTGAATCGTGAATCGAAATTAGCTGATCAGGAAGCGGATTCGGATCACGTATGGTCACTTCGCAATCTCTGCTCATAACATTTAAAGTTCCGATATCATCGGCATCTAGTATGCTAAAAATTTTGTTTAATTCAAGCTGATGGCTGATTCTATAGGGAAACTGTTCGATGCCATTCTCATTGAGATTTTCCCCCAAATACATAGTATATAAAGTTCCGTAGTCACTCATAGTGATTGGATTGTGAAAGACTAGGTCCGTTACTTTTGCGTTCCAGCATTCAATGCTTATTTTTAACCTGCCTGCACTTCTTTCGTAAGAAACTAGCCAAGAATCTTCTAAGCCAGTAGGCGTTGGGATAAGTCGATAATTAGAGTCTAAATATGTCATAATCTGACCTCATAGTATGCCGAGAAATTTTCGCCAGGCAAGAACCCAGTAGAATCTCCAGGTCTGTAATTCTCGGGCTTATATATATATTTGTTTTCATCCCAAGAGCCAGTAGGTTTTATTTTTGTCTCAACATGATAGTGTAGCTCGTGATGTCGGGCACAATAGGTGTCTCCCTCCTTAAATGCATGCTTTTCACAGCGGATTCTTAGATTTGACGCAGGATAGATGTATCCTTTGTCATCTCTAGGCAATTCAGGCAAGAGATCATTAGGATCCTCTGGAAAGCGATTCTTTTCCACATTTTTATTTACTGTTTCTAGTGTACGACTGGTAAACCGTCCTTTCCGCACTGTTAGCTTCCTGGTTTTTCACGTTTAGTTGCCCTTCAATTGAGGCGTCTTTGAGTTTTGAGCACGTCGCTCATAACACTCAAGAATGCCACCATATTGGATGTGTCTAACAGGGGTTACCGAATGTTTTGGCATGGGGGCGCTCGATCCCGGGGCTGGTAGAGAAGGGTGTGCGGAGTCTGCTCCACTTGTTTGTGCTGGTCCTACTCCGGTTTCTGCTTTCACTAGTTGGTCTTGTAGAGGTGGTGGTACCAGGGTGGCTATTTCGAGGACTTTAGCTTTGTTTTCAGGCACGCCTAAGTAGACAAGGGCTGTAGAGAGTTTTTTGAGCAGCTTCATAAGCGCTTCGCAGGCACTGGCTATGCTTGCCTAAACTAAAAAGCGTAGCCTGCAGTCATTCCGCCTGTTGCTTCCCATTAGATGGGCCAGAATTCAGCGCAAGAAGTGCTTCTAAACTTTCTTTTACCGCGGGTGTTAAAAAGAGTTCTTTTTTTTCTCCCAGCTCTTGAACACCTAGGCGACTGAGGGATTTTTCAGAAAATGGTTCCATATAAGTTTGGAAAAATTGTTCTAGCCCTTGCCTGCGCTGATCATCTTCCATATTTAATTCAAGGTTGAACAAGTCATCATACTCCCTGGGATGCCCTCGATCAGCCGTACCTAACTGATTTTTAACTAGATCCTTGGATACAACATGTTGTTTGCCTAGGCAATTTTGGACGTATATTTTTATAACCAAATCGTAGTAGTTTCCATAGTTAGACTTCTGCAGATTAAGCACAGTGATGCATTCTTCCGACTCTTTAAACCATCCATTAAAGACGAATCTAAAGCCAAAATGTTGTGCAATTTGTCCGAACATTTTTTTAAAATTTTTGTTTTCCATGGATCAGTAAGTCTCCAACCGTATTTCGAAGTTGGTGCCTTTGTACTTAGGCACTTGCTCAAGTTCGTTTTTATAAATCATTAATTGTATTTTGACACCCCTGTCCATGGCCTCAATACTCTGCAATCCCCATGCATCGAAGAGGGTCCGGGGCTAGCCGTTGTAGGCACAAAGGTTGAGGTCATCAATACATCATAGGCTGTGCTGTTCGTTCATTTTTTTCTTATTTTCATAGTTTTACAAATAATATCAGCACAGGGCTGGCCAAGATTGTTTAAAAACTGAAAATGTTTAAATTCTTTTGAAGATAATAAACTTGATTTTTGAAGAATGCTTTGCAATAGAATCGATTCCAAAGCTTGTTTTGAAAACATAGCCATGGTCATGATATTGTACTCTGAAAACCATTGTGGGTCAAAGAACTCCAATTGAAATATTTCATCATTAACTGTGACGCTTAAAATTAGAGTTAAATTTCTAGTGTAATATTCATAGGATTGAAATTTACAACTGCTTATTGGAATTGTATAAGGTTGTGGATAGACATCATCATAATGTTGGTCGAGAATTTTTCTAGCATCCTGCGATATAAGTTCGTTTGCAAATGGCTCGCGAATTGTAACAACGCAATCATCGCTTAAAATGTCCATACAGGGGTCATCTACGTCTAAAACACTAAAAACTTTTTTATGGCCGATATTTTCGCCAAATTGATATGGAAATAGGATTGCTACGTCAATATTTTTAACCCGTTCACATACGTCCATAACGTAAAAGCTCCCATTATCACTAATGCATGTCGGATTTTCAAACATCAGATCAGCTACTCTTGTATTCCAACACTCAATACTAACAACCAGGTGCTTCAAAGTGCGTTTATATGAAATCAGCCAGGAATCTTCTAATCCCACCGGAGTAGAGACTGGCCTATAACTACTATCAGATTCCATACTGTCTAACCTCTAATAAGCTCTCCCGGAAACTTCTCGCCTGGTAAGAAACCAGTGGCTTCGCCCGCTTGATAATTTTCAGGAGTAAAAATGTCTCTATTTCTACTTTTCCATGAGGAATTTTCTAAGTTACGCCTTGCCTCAACATGATAGTGTAGCTCGTGATGTCGGGCACAATAAGTATCTCCCTCCTTAAATACATGCTTTTCACAGCGGATTCTTAGATTTGTCGCAGGATAGATGTATCCTTTGTCATCTCTAGGCAATTCAGGCAAGAGATCATTAGGATCCTCTGGAAAGCGATTCTTTTCCACATTTTTATTTACTGTTTCTAGTGTACGACTGGTAACCGGTCCTTCCGCGCTGGTAACTTGTGAGGTCTGGTGTGTAACAGCTACGGGTTCAGTCGAGTTTTTGGAAAATGTACGGTTTAACGCATCATAACCCTGATAAATGTAACCAGATGTTCTTAGCATTATTCGAGCCGCCGGCACTAATGCCACAAGGGCAACGGTAAGCTCACCTGCACGCTCATTGACGAATCTACCTTGCTCTTCAGGTCTAAGGTTTTCCCATCTTTGCCGAATTTGAGAAAAGTCTCTCGTTCGAATTGCATGATAGCAGTCTCTGCAATAGCCCAGCCATTTGTTACCAGTTTGAAGTGGTTTAGAAATCGTATTTTGACACCCCTGCGCATATTCTCTGGATCGCCTATGGCAACTTTCGGCCTCAACACTCTGCAATCCCCATGGATCGAAGAAGGTCAAGGGGCTGTTATGGACGTAGGCGTAGAGGTTAGGACCATCAACAAAGCCAGCAGGATCGGGTGTGAGCCATCGTCCAAGGCGGCAATCGTAATCGCGCTTGCCAAAGCGGTGAAAACCTGTCCATTCGTCAAAGCGCTTGCTAGCATATTGCCATGGGTTCTCTACATTGCCATAAGAGATTGTTTCTCCAAAGGCTGTATAGCGATAATATTGCTCAGGTTGGCAGGTAGAGCAATCCACCAGGCAACATACGTTTCCACGGTGGTCGTGAATAGGAGCGTAGACTTTATCTGCAATTTCAATGGCTATAGCAGCGCCGAGCTCAGCACCTTTGCCTTTTCCCAAAATACGTAACTCACGCAAGTCACCGTTAAAGTATGCTCCAATTTCACATTGACCCTGGTAGAGGTAGTGGGTGGTGTCCTCTTCATGCGTTTCGCTTATGCGTCTGCCGAATGAATCATAGGTGTAGCTGACGGTGCCGTATAAACCTTCCGCGCGAGTCATCCGATTTAAGGCGTCGTAGCAGTAACGCAGCGAGCTGTCAGAAGTGGTCTTGGCTGTCAGATTGCCATTAGGATCATACGCATAGGCTGCACTTGAGGCACGTGTGATCTGGTTTAGGCCATTGACGGTATAGAGCTGATTGTCTTTTGCCAGTCTATTGTTAATCGAGTCGTAAGCATAGGTATGAGGCGTTCCTCCTGACTCGTCAATAAGTTGATAGAGGTCATCGTATTGGTAATGGTTAGTGATGGTGCTTTGCGTATTGGTAAAAGCAATCTCAGTTAAATTGCCAACAGCATCAAAACCTTCCTCCGGAATACTCTCGCTCCAATGGGGCGCATCTAGGGCTTTGCGGCGCCCCAGAAGATCATAGGTAAGATTGGCATGGCCTGCGTTGCCAATGAGGGTAGTTTCTGAGTGTAGTCCTCGAAGGTCGTGTTCACTATATTGGTGTGTATAAAGCACGTTTCCGGAAGCACTAATCCGTTTTACTGACAATAGATTTGTTGCATCGTAGTGATATCTAGCATTGGCACTATCGGGAAACATCACAGACGACAAGCGGCCAAAAGCATCGTAGGAATAGATTAATCCTAATCCGTTCGCTAACGTTTCTTGAATTAGGCGATTTTGTGGGTCGTAGCTGCGTTGTGTAGCTCCATTGGTTAGGCAGTCCGTGCTTGTCAGCAGGTTGTCATTCAGGTCGTATTCATAAAGATAGGAAATGGTGCTGTCAGAGGAAGTAAGCTGTTTCAAACGACCTAATGTGTCGTATTGATGATTTAAAACGACCCCATCTGGTTTAGTGATGGTTTGCAGGCGTCCCCTTTGATCATAGCTGTGTTTTGTGATCTTGTGTGAGTCATCACTTCCACTTTCAGTGATAACTAGAGGTCGGCCCATGCTGTCATGGGTCCAATCAACGGTGTAGGAGCCTCTGACTATGCCAGAGGCATAAATTACCTCTTGCTGTAGCTCTTTGTTGCCTGCGGGATCGTAATACACACTCTGATAGGAAAGGCGTTGATTTGCAATGTTGCGCTTTTCAACAGTGATTGGACGCCCTAGTGGATCGTAGACCTCAATGGTTTGGTTACCCAACGGATCGGTTGTCGTTTTACTGAAAAGATAGCCTCCAAATGGATTGGGATGGCGCTCAAAGTTGTGTATGGTTGTGATGTTACCTAGAGCATCTTGAATCGATATGGGTTTGTTGCGTGTATCATAGCGTGTTTCCGTGATGGACGAGGTTCCTTCATCGATGAATGTTTCTGTGAGGGTTTTATTATCTCGAATGTCATAGGCATAGCGTTCTTTACGGAGGATCTTGCCTGTTTCATCTTCAACACGGCACTCGATGACACGGTCTAAAACATCAAAATCCTGAACTTCCTGGGTGTAACGGTATTCGTCTAGCCAGCGTGTTGTGGTGCTTAAGCGTCCGAGGGTGTCGTATCCAAATGTGGTGCGAGAGCCTGGTTGAACTTCGGCTATTTTGCGGCCAGCGCCATCGTAGTGGTATTCTGTGATATTCCCCATGGCATCGATGGTGTGAGTCAGAAGAGCGCCTGCGTATATGTTGTGAGTGGCACGGAGAATCGTGCCATCGATGTCATAGTAAGCGTGCTGCGTGATGCGCTGCAGACCATCGTAGGTGTACTGGCAGAGGACTCCATCTTTCTCCCACTTTTTAGCTAGCGTCCCGTCTAGATTATATTCAAAGCGTTCTTGAGAACCATCAGAATAGCTTATGGTTATTGGTTTGCCACGGATGTTGTAGGTGGTTTTGGTGGAATTATCTAATCCATCGATTTCAGAGACAATGTTGCCCACAATGTCATATTGGTATTGAACGGTCGGGCTGAATGCTTGTCCGTCGCATGAGAGGCATTTTGGATGGATAACCTTTGTTTGACGTCCGAACTCATCATACTCGAAGAGAGTTACGTTTTCGAAATGGTCTCGAGTTGAGGTACGATTGCCAAGAGCGTCGTAGGTATGTTCGGTGACAAGAATGGAGGAGTCGCGGTGATGCTGCTTTTCCTTAACT
>NZ_JAUXQE010000014.1:0-39444 GCF_030683615.1 Undibacterium sp. | reverse complement strand
GATCAACAAGGATGGTGATCTGTACTGGAACGGCAGCACCAAGCCGCTAGGCAGCACAGATGCCCTGTTTGAACGACTCAAGGTAGAAGCAGTCAAGGTCCCGCAACCGGAGTTGCATATCCGTGGTGACCAGAATGCCCGTTATGAGTTTGTCGGCAAGAGCATTTTGACAGCCCAGCGTGCAGGTATCGCCAAGGTCGGCTTCGTTATTGAACCGCCAGCGCGGAACTAAGTAAAGGAATCATTATGGGTATGCAAATAGGTTCCGGCAGCGCGTCTGCTGATCCAGAAGTAATGATAGAAATGAACATGACGCCTTTGATTGACGTCATGCTGGTGTTGATCATCATGTTGATTATCACGATTCCTATTCAGAATCATGCAGTGAATCTGAATATGCCACAAGGGCCGTCGAATCCGCCAAAAACTGAACCAGTGGTAGTGAATATCGATGTGGACTTCGATGGCACTGTTTCTTGGAATGGTGTGGCAGTTAACCCAGCTGAGCTGGATGTTAAACTGGCAGCAGCTGCAGCACAGCCTGATCAGCCAGAAATACATCTGCGCCCTGTGGCTGTCGTACCTTACAAATCTGTAGCAGCAGTGATGGCGGCAGCACAGCGCCTCAATGTCACGAAGATTGGTATGGTTGGCAACGAACAGTTCTTGAAATGATAAATCAGCATTTCAAGATGGTTTCGGCGCAACAATGCTGAGTTATTAAGGTATGATAGAAAATTGGCAGGGTTAACCCTGCCATTTTTCATATTCACGGGTTGAGCCTTGGTTCTTTCTAAAGCTGCAGTCCCAAAGTTTATTAAATTTATTGATTGAGAGATCAACATATGAAGCAACTTCGCTTGTCTCGTATTGCTGTATTGATTGCAGCTATTGGCTTTGCAGCCATTCCGGAATTAACAAATATCGCCGCAAATCAAGCCTATGCCCAAGAAGCCATGCGCCCTGAAATTGGCCGCATTGTGCAAGCAGCTGGTGAACTGTACAAAGCGAAGAAGTATAAAGAGGCGCTGTCCAAGATTCATGAGGCTAATAGCATAGGTGGTAAGACAGTCAATGAAAGCTTTACGATAGAGCGCATGCGCTTGTCGATCGCTTCTGCAGCTGGCGACAATGATACGGTGATCCGTGCAGCAGAAACGATTGTTTCGGCAAATAAACTGGGCGGCAAAGAACAGTTGCAAATGATACAGGTGCTGGCGAATGCCTATTTCAAGGCTGGTAACTACGCCAAAGCAGCGCAATGGTATAACCGCTATTATGCGGATGGTGGTACAGACCCTTCTCTGCGCCCTTATCTGATACAGGCTATGTCGCAAAGTGGTGACAGTGCCAAAGCGATGAAAGAGATTAACGCTGAGCTGGCAGCAGATGAAAAAGCTGGCCGTACGCCAAGCCTGACCAATCTGGAATATCTGGCCAATGATGCGCTGAAGCGTAAAGACATGGCAACTTATTCCAGCGCCCTGGAAAAAATGGTGTCTTTCCATGGTAAAAAAGAATTCTGGGTTAACCTGCTGAATAATATCGAGAGAAAACCTGGCTATTCAGAGCGACTGAAACTGGATTTGATGCGCCTCAAACTGGCTCTGGGTCAAATCACAAAAACTTCTGATTACATGGATATGTCCTTGTTCGCGATCCAGGCTGGTTATCCTGCTGAAGCGATCAAAGTAATCGATGCCGGCTATAAAGCAGGGGCATTGGGTGAAGGCAAGGATGCGGATCGTCATAAGCGTTTGCGTGACATGGCAAACAAGACGCAAACCGAAACCAATAGCTCCCTGGCAGCCAGTGAAGCAGAAGCCAAGGCGGCTAAAGATGGCAATGGCTTGGTGAATATTGGCTTTGCCTATGTGACAGCCGGGCAGGTTGATAAAGGCCTGAGCATGATGGAAGAGGGTATTGCCAAGGGTGGTCTCAAGCAGGAAGATGATGCCAAATTGCATTTGGGCGTAGCTCAATTGCAGGCTGGTAAGAAAGCCAATGCGATCAAGACTTTCAAAACAGTGCGTGGCACCGACGGTACAGCCGATCTGGCGCGTTACTGGGTAATCTATGCAAATCAGTCAGGCAAGTAATTGACTGTAGTGTGATTGCAAATAACAAGGGCGCATCACGCGCCCTTGTTATTTTATGAGTTGGCCAGATGATCGTTTAACTTGCTACCTGGTTCCGCCCGTTGGCTTTGGCACGGTACAGTGCCGCATCGGCACAACTGATGAGGGCATTACTGTCTTGCTCATCACTTAAGGTGGCGACTCCAAAGGAGCCTGTAATGTGTGGCAAGGGTTTATGCCGGTCAATAAATACCTTGGTTTTGCCTAAGCGGTTGCATAGTCTTTGCGCTACTCCCAGCGCTGACTTATGATTGGCGCCAGGTAGTATGACCATCATCTCTTCGCCGCCATAGCGCGCAGCAAAGTCACTCGGACGCAGTCCTGCATTCAAGACCTTGGCGGCAGTTTGCAGGGCATCATCTCCGAGCAAATGACCATGCTCGTCATTGAAACGCTTGAAGTGATCCAGATCTACCATGATGATGCTCAAGGCAGCAGCTGTAGCATGGGCGTGCTGTACCATTCCCGGTAGCTGCGCATTCAGCCAGGCGCGATTGTGCAAGCCGGTGAGTCCATCTACCATGGATAACTGGCGGTAAAATTCCCCCACTTTTTGCCGGCTACGTATCTGTGCATTGGCAGCCCGGATGCGAAAAGACAAGAGCTGCAAGAGATTGCGGGCAACACCATTCGATTCATCAATCAGTCGCCACAGTGTCTCGGCTTCAATCAAGAGTAATTCACTGTCACTGATTGCCGAGATGGTGGCAGAATGGATTTCTTCGTCCAGGACCGAGATTTCACCAACACATTCACCTGGCAGGAATTGGGTGATGGTATTTTCTAGCTGGTTGCTTTCTTCCGTCAGACGGGTTACGCCCAAAGCTCCTTGCAGCACAATAAATAGCTTGGCACCAGCGCTGTTGGCGTCCAGGACGACTTGACCAGCGCGTGCTTTGACTACCAGGCAATCTTTGACTATGTCAGCAATGAGTTTTCTGTTTTCTTCTGTAATGTCGCGAAAAAGATGGATATCTTCTATACGGTAGTTCGTTGCCTTGAAACGCATCAGTTGTTCCAAAATCATTTTATCCAGATACATGAGGCAAAAATAAAAAATGTCAAAGTACGATCTGATCCAAAGCATCGAAGCGCATTTCAGTTTCGTGAAAAATGCTCAAGTAGTCAGCTTCACCAAGCCCTAGCGTATCCCAAGCTGACTGCGACAGCAAGGGTAGCCTGTCGTTTTCATCGTGAGACAGATCAAGTGCGTGCACAATTGCGTTCGCGATATGGACAACAGAGGCCAGGACATGTAAATTTTCCTGTTCAGGATGGTGATGGCCACGGATAGCATCGCACACAGCTTCAGAGAAATTCCAGTGTGTGGCAAGTGCCAAACCTGCATCGACATGGTCGATATGCATGATGCTGCTTTCTGCTTCCAGTAAATCGCTATCGGTATATGCCTGATAGCGCAAGACTTCATCATAATTTGCCGGGTAACAAGTCACCAGGACCAGACGGCCTATGTCGTGCAACAAGCCTGCTGTGAATGCGAAATCATGCTTCATATGCAAAGTACGGGAAATCTGCTCGGCGCAAACAGCCGTGCCAATGCTGTGGCGCCAAAATGCCTTGAAATCAAATCCGGGGCAATTTGCTGTGGGAAATTTATTGGCCAGTGTTGTCACGCGGATGAGATTCTTGACATTCTTGATCCCCAGCATGGCAGTCGCTTGCTGCAGGGTAACAACTTTCGAATTGTTGCCATAATGAGAAGAATTGGCCAGCCTGAGTAATTTCGCCGTGATGGAGTGATCCATGGCGATTTTTTCAGTGACCATGTCCAGGCTGCCTTCTTCATCTTCAAGATTTTGCAGCATTTCCATGGCGACTTCAGGCAGGGTAGGCAAATCCTTGATCTTTTTAACCATGTCATCGAGATGGATCTTGAATTCAGCGTTATCTGTCATTTGGTTTCACCCTGACGGTAATGGATAACAAAGGATTTCAGGATACACGCAGGTTCGCTCTCGCCAATATGGCGGAAAATTTTTTCTATGCGCTCTAATTGAGTTGCGAGATTTTCGCTGTCTTCCTGTTCAGTTGCCGCCACACCTTCAATGGACAACTGATGTATGTCATGATGCGCTATTGCCTGAAGCATGCGCTCGGTCAGGATAGTGCTGGCAGGTAGCAATACATGGCCTACTTTATCGAGCAAATCATCCGCCAGCACCATGCCAGGCGTGACTTTGGAAAGGGGCAAATAGTGATAATGTTTGTTCATGACACTTGCCTCGTTGAATGACATCACACCAGAACTGGCAGTTATGTATGGTTTCAGTGTAATAAAAAAATGCGCAAAAGAAAGTTACTTTTCATTAAGATACTGAACTTCAGAGAGAAGTCAAAGCTGGGTGAAACAGGATAGCAGTTACTGATGAATATACTACACCTGTTCTTGCTTGCAGTTTGATTCTGCTAGTCACTGTAATTTATCATTTGTAATTTTCATTCAGGCAAATTTTTCCAACACTCTATTCCTCAGTCAGGTGGCATCATCAAACAATTAATTCAACGCAGACCACGCCTCGTGCTGACCCTGGTTTTCGGGATAGTGGCGGCTCTGGCTTTGCCAGGAGAGGCGTCTGTGGTAACCCGTGCCTTGAGTGGCTGGAATGTGGCTGTCTGGTCCTATCTTTTGCTGATGGCCTGGTTGATGATGCGCGCAGACAAGCATGCCGTCCGTAAGATGGCGCAACAAGAGGATGAAAGTGCGGTGGCAGTGCTGGTCTTACTGTCGTTGGCCGCAGCGCTAAGTTTATTGGCCATCATTCATGAGTTGTCGGGCATGGCTGGTGCCAGCAGCGAACTCAGAGTAATGAAATATCTGTTTGCTGCCAGCACAGTACTGGGCTCGTGGCTGTTGCTGGGCGTGATTTTTTGCTTTCATTATGCCTTGCTGTTTTACAACTCAGCACCAGACAAACCCGCATTACGTTTTCCTGAAGATGAGGAGATGCCTGATTTCTGGGACTTTTTGTACTTCTCGTTCACGATAGCCGTAGCCGCACAAACTTCAGACGTCACCGTGATGAACCGGCAGGTGCGCAAGACCGTGCTTGCGCAATCCGTACTCAGTTTTTTCTTCAATGTGGCCGTGGTCGGTTTTTCCATCAATATTGCTGCTGGCCTGGTAGGCAATTAACGTCCGTAGTCACCGTAATGACCATGGTGACCATGATGACGCTCGCGTCTTTCTTCGCGCCATTCTCGTTCATGGCGTCTGCCATGACGCCACTCGTGGCGGTCACGCAAGGGGTGGCCATAGGTTTGCTCGACATATACATGTTCTACATACGGTCTTGGTGAACTCAACACGATAGGTACGCCGCCAACGCGCACATCAAGATTCAGGCCATAGGGCAGACGTCTACCAGTTTCCCAGCCACGTCCATTGGCCCAGTACCAGTTACCCTGTGCAGGTGCGTAATAAACCTGATGAGAGGGGTAATAGACATAATTGTAATTGCGTGCCACATGATGGACGGGAGGTGCCGGACGCCAGCGATGGTCCCTGCCATAAGCATCATTCGCAAACACGGTACTGGTGCTGGCACTGCAAATCAGCAGGGTTGCCAACAGGCCTTTGAAAAGTTGACTGAGTTTCATGATATCAATTCCTTCGTTTTGATATCTCTATAACGCAGGCTAGTACTGATGCGCTGACACGGGTTTGTATATAGACATCTCAATATGCAAGCAGATGTTACAGCAGCCTGTTATCAGGACATCGCCGACAGCTTGCAAGGATACATGCTTGATATCTTCATCTTGCTCTATTGAAATGGAGCGTCGCCCGCGAATCTACTTTCAAGCGACGCTTACCCAGTTATTTGGGAACAAAATCTAGGCGCAAGACAGGGTACACTTGATAACGCTGGTCCCAGGACGAATGACGCTGGGCAAAAAAGTCCAGGCGCGCAAACGGGCTTTTGGCAAACTCCGGGTCTGCAGCAATTTTCTTTTCGAATGTGGCTTTCAATTGTGGATCACTGGCCATTTGCTCACGAGCCACATCTTCGGCTACATAAGCTTCCATGTATTCTTTGCGTTCAAACGCGCCATTGAACCAGCCCCAGTTGACCAGCGCATCTGGGGCTTGCGGCTCGAACAAACCGGCCACCAGACGCGCTTTTGGCTGGGCAATGGGGATGAATAAAGCGCCTTTGCGCAAGCTTTGCTGCTGGCTTTGCCATTTGCCTTGCAGCTTCATGGCTTGTCGTCCTTCAAATGACTTCGCCTGCAAAGCGGCAGTGCTGGTCATGAACTGTTCCGTAGTGACTGCACTTAAATCCGCATGGATAGTGCGGAACAGGATGCCATGCTGTTGCAGTTTTTCAGCCACTGCCTTGCTATAGGCGGCAGGAATCAGATAGCCGCCTTTAGGTAGGATGACTTGCGCATCAGTGACAATCTCGTCGCGCAGTTTAACTTTCCATATCTGTGGCTTGCTTTCATCGTAGCGCGTCATCAAGGCACCAGAAATATCCGACATGCTGCGGGTATAAGCGTAGCCACGGAAGTCTATCTCCCTGGCTTTTTCAGTCGTTCTGTAGGTCAATGGCAACGCTTGGCCTGCCAGTTGCATGGCGCGCTGATCTGCAGCTTTGGCAGCTTTCAGCCATTGTTCGCCATTGCTGGCCATTTGCTCCAATACGGAAATGACCGTGTTGCGGGTGATGCGCACACGGGTGGCATACTCTTTCCAGGAATGGGTTTCCACCAGCATGCCAAAGCGGTTGCGCAATACCGGATAACCACTTGAAAAGCGAGGAGTAGGAACCGAGTCAGCAAAGCCCGACATGGGATCATCTTCCTGCACAAACGACATATAGAAGGCATGTGGCAGCGAGCCTTGCTTGGCAAGGTCGGCAATGACGTTGTCGCGCAAGGTCTTGCCCGCTTCACGCAATAAGGTATCGCCTGAATTGACAGGCTCTACCTGTATGGAAATATCATGTTCAAATTTTGCACCGTTGGTCACATGCAAATCGATGATTGCCAAGGGATCCCAGGTGTTGATCAGCTTCAGCATGGCTTGCATTTCAGGCGAGTCTGCCTTCACGTAATCGCGGTTGAGATTAAAATTTTGTGCGGTTGTGCGCCAGCCCATTTCTTCTGGGCCGCGTTGATTGGGACGGTTCCAGGCGCCAAAACGCTCATGTCCATCAATGTTGAAGACGGGGACAAACAGCAGGGCTTGCTTGTCCAGCGCATGTGATGCCGCCTTGTTTTCCAGGATGTCCCTTATTGCCAGGAAGCCAGCATCCTTGCCATCAATTTCACCTGCATGGATGCCACCCTGTATCAGGGTCACCGGCAACTGTTTTTCCACAAGTTGGGCGGGTGTGAACAGGCCGCTGCGGGTGACCAGCAAGGCCAGCATGGGTCGGTTTTCCGGAGTACGTCCAAATTCCATGCAACGCACTTCTTTGGGATAGTTTTTTTGAAAAGACAGGCACAGTTTTTCTACCTCTTCATAGCGCCCGGTTTTTTTAAAGCCGCTTTGCTCGGCAATCGTGCTGAGGGGATTCGCTGCATGAGCAGTCGTCAACATCAGACTGCTACCTGTAATCAAGCCACAAATGACGCTTAGTTTCAAAATTGAGTATGCTGGTTTCATGCGTATGATGGAGTAAGTGAATTTGATCAATCAAGCCGCAACAATTTTTTGTTGCCACCACTTTGCCTTGTCCTTGAGCTGTGCTTCATCCACAGTCTGCAATGTACGTTCTGCCATCAGACAGCGTCCATGGACCCAGACATGGCTGACTTGCTCACGTCCGACGGCATACACAATCTGCGATGCCGGATCAAACAGTGGAAGGGTCTCGTGTGCCGAGAGATCAATCGCAATCACATCCGCGAATTTACCCGCCACCAGACTGCCAATTTGCTGATCCATGCCCAAGGCTTTGGCACCAGCCAGGGTCGCCATCTCCAGCGCATTTGCAGCATTCAGTGCAGTCGGGTTGCCCGACACCGCTTTCGCCAACAGCGCAGCCATGCGCAAGTCACCCAGTAAATCGAGTTTGTTATTACTGGCTGCACCATCCGTACCTATCCCCACATTCACGCCTGCAGTTTGCATGGCGTGGACAGGTGCAAAGCCGGAAGCCAGTTTCAGATTGCTGGCCGGATTATGGGCAATGTGCACGCCTTGCTGTGCCAGCAGTTTGATCTCATCTTCATTCGCATGCACCATATGGGCAGCAATCAGGCGTGGTGACAACAGACCCAGGTTATGCAGGCGCTGCAAGGGGCGCATGCCATGATCGCGGAGGCTGTCATTGACTTCGTCCATGGTTTCATGAATGTGGCAGTGTATGCCCATGTCATATTTGTCTGCCAGAGCGACTATCTTTTTGAACGTCGCATCCGCAACCGTGTAAGGCGCATGTGGTGCAAGGCGGAAGGAGACTCCATTTTGTCCCCTGAATTCCTGATGTGAGGCCATTGCTTTTTCCAGATAGCCATCAGCATCTGCCGCATAGCCAGTAGGGAATTCAAGCACACTGCAACCAACGACAGTGCGCATGCCGGTATGCAGACCAGCGCGTGCCACGTCGTCGTTATAGAAATACATGTCATTGATGGTGGTCGTGCCGCCACGCAGCATTTCAGCCATTGCATAGACGCTACCATCGAAGACAAATTCTTCCGACAAATGCTTCTTTTCGGCGGGCCAGATGTGATTGTGCAGCCAGTCCATCAGACTCAGGTCGTCCGCCAGACCCCGCAGCAGCGTCATGGCAGAGTGACCGTGTAGATTGACCATGCCAGGCATCACCGCATGTTCAGGTAATTCTATATGCTTTGCATCCGGGTGCTGCTGGCGCGCCTCTGCGCTGCCAAGTATGGCGAGAATTTTTTCACCTTGCATGACCAGAGCATGCTTGCCAAGGACGTTGGCGCGTGGTTCTATAGGAATAAGATACTTGGGATGTAGGCAGGTTTTCATATTTTTAGACTCCGCAATTGATCTGGCATTATAACCAGTGAAATTAAATCATGAGTCTACAGACTACAATCAAGCGACGAGAGTGTATGACAGAGCATATTTGAAAATGCCATAATAGGGTTTGGCCTCAGACCTTCAGGAACAAAATATGGATTACCTGTTTCCCCCGCTACAGCAAGCGGCCGTCCCCATTGCTGGTGGTACTGCTTATTTTCCCGTGCACAGGATTTACTGTGTCGGGCGTAATTATGTGGAGCATGCCAAAGAAATGGGGTGGACAGGCCGCGAGCCACCATTTTTCTTCATGAAACCAGCTGATGCTGTTTTGCCCGTGAGGCAGGGAACGGTCGGTGAAATGCCTTATCCACCCCTGACAGTCAATTTGCATCATGAAGTTGAACTGGTGATAGCGATAGGCAAGGGGGGCAAGAGTATCCGCACAGAAGACGCGCTCAGCCACATCTGGGGTTATGCGGTGGGCCTGGACATGACGCGGCGTGACTTGCAGGCAGAAGCCAAGGACCAGGGCAGGCCATGGTGCACTGCCAAGGGTTTCGACTTTTCCGCGCCTATAGGGGAAATCCATAGGGCTGACACAGTGCAAGGCATGCAGCAGGCAGGCATCAGCCTGAATGTGAATGGCCAATGCCGTCAACATAGCGACACCAGTAAATTGATCTGGAGTCTGGCTGAGATTATTGCCTGCTTGTCTGAGCTCTACACCTTGCAGCCTGGTGATCTGATTTTTACCGGGACACCTGAAGGCGTAGGGGCCGTGCAGCGTGGGGATATAATGGAGGCGACAATCTCGGGCTTGAGTGATTTGAAAATTAAATTGGTATAAACGAAATGATGAAACTTTATGGTTATTTCCGCAGTTCTGCTTCTTACCGGGTCAGGATCGCGCTCAATCTCAAGGGCCTGGACTATGAACAGGTAGCTGTGCATCTGGTTAAAAACGGCGGCGAGCAACTCGCCCCGCCCTTTCGTGCCTTGAATCCGGATGCCCTGGTGCCAGTCTTGCAGGATGAGCTGGAAGGAGAAACGGTGAATCTGACGCAGTCTATGGCAATTATCGAATATCTTGATGAAGTTTATCCGGAAATATCACTGCTGCCATCCACACCTTTGGATCGTGCTTATGTCAGGTCTTTGGCGCTGGCAATTGCCTGTGAAATTCATCCGGTCAATAACCTGCGTGTGTTGAAATACCTGTCAGGTACCCTGCAAGTCACTGATGAACAAAAAAATGCATGGTATCGGCACTGGTGTGAAACTGGTTTGGCGGTGCTGGAGAAAAAGCTGGCGGCGGATGCCCGCACCGGAATTTTTTGCTTTGGTGATGCACCAGGTTTTGCAGATTGCTTTCTCGTCCCGCAAATTGCCAATGCCCAGCGTTTTCATTGCGATATGAGTGGCATGCCTACACTTATGCGCATACAACAGGCATGTAGCGAATATCCTGCCTTTATCAAAGCAGCACCGGCCAATCAGCCGGATGCTGAATAGAAGAGCTGAAAAATTGTTAGTTGTCGGGAGACAAAAAAAGGGACCTGAAAACTGGCCCCTGGCATTCCCCGCTGCATAAGTAAAATATTTAAAAGTGCTAATTTGGCAAATCAGGATTATTGTGACAATTTGCCAGGGTATCATTGAGCACGGAAATCAGAAGCGAACGTGTCAATTTTGATTTTGTCGTATAACCATCAATGGCAAATTCTTCGCTGACTTGCTGTTCAGGGGCATAACCTGGTTGTCCGGTACGTAAAACGATGCGCAGATTAGTCAGGGCCATCTCGTTGCGGATGACATTCACCAGTTTCAGGCCAGCGTCAACAGTTTCCATGACCACATCCAGTAAGACCAGAGCGATATCCGGGTTGGCGCTAATCACCGCACGTGCTTCTTTGGCAGAGTAGGCGTGTATAAACTCCAGTGGGCGGCCATGAATTTTGACGCCGCTCAAAGCCAGCAAGGTAGTGTCATGGACATTGCTGTCATCATCAGCAATCAGGATTTTCCACGGATGCAAATCCAGCTTGGGCTGCAAGCTTTCTTCATCTTCTTCTATAAAGTCAATAATGTCATCATCCTGACTGGTACCTAGCGCACCGTCAGAAATAGAGTCGTTACCCCAATATGAGTACCGCCCCAAACCCGCTGACCTTTCATTTTTTGACAAAATTTCAACAGCCATTTTGCCTACGTAAAGATCACTTTGTAACAAGCCGGGTATTCTACTGTGTTGGTTCTTCATCAGTGTGCTCCCTGTTGCTTGAATTTTGCCTAGCTTCAATTCAATCTTATGTGAAGCAGGTAGCATAATCAAGACCAAAAAACTTGAAAGTGTTAAATAATGATTATTGCAACACTTACTTGTCACGAATATTGATTTATGTCGTTAAATGCGTTGATTTTCGGTGCTATGATTAAATTCACGCGATTAAGATCTTGTTTTTTTCAGCCAGAATTCGCACAGAATTAAGCTGATTTTTTCTGAGTGTGATGTTTCCTTTGGCATCCAGTCCACCCGGACTGAGAACAGTAAGCCTGATTCAGGAGCAGGTATGTCGCTTCGCGCTTTTTTGCATGGCTTTCTTGGGTAGCTCATTGATGCCTACTGTATACCTTCCCGCTGCGATCATCTCTTCACTGGTCACGTCTTTTTTGACCATGCTGGTACTGCTTTATGTGCAGCATTTACATGTGCATGCGAGAGCTACACGCTGCTGGGCGCTGGCATATGCTGGCCTGGCGTTACAACAGACATGCAGGTTTCTGGCTGACACCCAGGCGCCGATCTTCAATCTCTTTGCCGATATTTTTTTGCTTGCTTATGTTTGCTATTTGTGGGCCGGCATCAGGATATTCCACGGTGTTACAGTCTATGTGATGCCTGTCATGCTTGGTTTTGCGATTGCTGTCCTTTGGTTGTTAATGACTTTCCTGACAGCTGTAAAACCCTTGTGGCGCATGCTGCCGATATACCTGGTTTCCGGCTTGATTTTGATGATGGCAGCTTTGAGTTTTTGGCGCGCCCGCAGTCAAAAACATACTTTCGGTTTTCACTTGTTGGGTACGCTGATATTTTTGAAGGGCTTGCATCTGCTGGATTTTCCTTTCTTCCGTGAGCAGCCCGAGTACGCTGCACTTGGATATGAAGTCAGTGCCTTTCTGGACCTGGCTATCGGCATGCTCTTTCTTGTCGCTGCTTTACTGCGGCAACAAGATGATGTAGAGCGTGTCAACGACGATCTGAAACTGGAAATGGAAGAGCGCAAAAACATAGAACGCTTATCCAGGGAGAGGGAAGCCCTGTTTGAAAAAGTATTTCAGATGGTACCCGATGTACTGGCGATCTGCCGTGAAAAAGATGGCCGTTATCTGGAAGTGAACCGGCACTGGGAAACCATTACAGGATATGCCAGGGAAGAAACCTTAGGACGCTATTCGCTGGAGTTGAACTTGTGGATGGATGTAAGCCTGCGTGAAAAAATGCTGGAGATATTAAGACGCGATGGTGAAGTCAGTAATTTTGAAGGTGTCTACAGGCACAAACTGGGGCATCCTTACAATGTGTTGATTTCTGGCACGCGCTTTGATGTCAGCGGCGAGCCATATATTGCCTACGCCATGCAAGACATTTCGGCACTGCGCAAAGTAGAGCGCTTGCAGGAGCAGGCAGAACGGGAATTGCAGGAACGTGAAAAATTACTTTCAACGGTGTTTCAACTCGTGCCTGATACCCTGACCATAAGCAAAATCGCTACTGGAGAATATGTCGATGTTAACCGCAACTGGGAACCTATTTCTGGTTATACGCGCGAAGAAGTCCTTGGCCGCACTTCAAACGACATCCAGTTATGGGAAAAACCAGAGCAACGCGATGAACTTATCAAGCGCATACGCCGCGATGGTGAGGTCCATAATATGCAAATCGCATTCCGTCACAAGCAAGGGCATATTACCCAATGCAGGGTTTCAGGATCTCAGTTTGAGGCGGGCAATGAATCCTATCTCTTACTGTCGTCTCGCAATATAGATCAGGAGCTCAATGCTGAAGCCGCACGTGTGCAAGTGGAATCTCTCTTGCGCGAGAACGAACAAAAGTACTCTACCTTGTTCCAGTTGTCACCGATACCCCTGGGTCTGGTGGATGTGCAGACAGATTGCATTGTTGAAGTCAATGATATCTGGTTAAAGGAATTTGGCTATCAACGGGAAGGTATCGTAGGCAAAACTACGATGGAAATGGGTCTTGTCGCGCAAGCTGAAGAACGCAAAAAATTCAACGATGACCTTGGGCGCGACAAGAAAGTCGATCAACTGGAAGTTCGCATCAAAGTTTGTGACGATCAAGAAATGATTTTTCTCTTATCGGCAAGGTTGATCAGAATGCATGGCAAGCCCATGTGCATATTCTCTTTATTGAACGTGACCAGACAAGTACAGATAGAGCAGGAAATCCGCGAGATGACAGCCCAACTGGAAGAGCGTGTCAGGTTGCGTACTTTGAATTTACAACAGGCCAATGCAGAACTGGCAGCAGCGATGGAATCATTGCGGCATACCCAGGATGAATTGGTGCGTTCTGAAAAAATGGCCGCACTGGGTTCACTGGTAGCGGGTGTCGCCCATGAACTTAATACTCCCATAGGGAATAGTGTGACAGTAGCCAGCACGCTGCAGGACAAAACCAGAGAAATGCTGCGTGATATCAAAGAAGGCAAGTTAAAACGATCTGCCCTGGAAAATTATCTTGAGAATGCCGAAACAGGAACCGCCTTGCTGATGCGTACATTGGGAATGGCACGCGAGTTGATACGCAGTTTCAAGCAAGTCGCAGTCGACCAGTCCAGCAGTTACAGGCGACAGTTTGATTTGCAAACAGCACTGGAAGAACTGATCGTGACCCTGGCCCCGATGTATAAAAAAACTGCCTACACACTGGTGACTGATCTTGCGCCCGGCATCATCATGGACAGTTACCCTGGCCCTCTCGGGCAAATCATTACCAACTTCATGACCAATGCTCTGACCCATGCGTTTGAGCACCGCGATAGCGGTGAAATGCACCTGCACACACATTTACTGGATGATACCCAGGTACAAATTGTCTTTAGCGATAATGGCACAGGCATGAGCGAGCAAGTACAAAAGCGGGTATTTGACCCCTTCTTTACGACCAAGTTGGGGCAGGGTGGTTCTGGCCTGGGCATGAATATAGTCTACAACCTGGTAACTGGTGTGCTGGGTGGGTCCATACAATTGGACAGCAAGCCGGGCGAGGGGACCAGTTTCACACTCGTCGTACCCCTAGTTGCGCCCCAATTGCGGGTAGACAATAGCAAAAAAAACAGAGCGGCTCTGGCTATGCCAGGAACTGCAAGCACTGAAGCGACGCTTCCCGACACCAAAAAGTAATTTTATGGCAATATCAGCCTGACCGATAATCTAGTTGCCTCAACTATTTCCCTTTGCGTGCAATATTCTTTGTGCCTGTGCGTCTACAGGGTATGGAGACTACACATAACCCCCACGAGCTGATGACTGATCAGGACCATCACATCACCGAAACGGTCAGACGCGAGCGCGGGCGGCTGGGGAGTTTCATACGCAAGCGTGTGGCTGACGCCAGCGAAGCAGAAGATATCTTGCAGGATGTATTGTATGAACTGGTAGAAGCTTATCGTTTGCCAGAGCCAATAGAGCAGGTTGGTGCGTGGCTGTTCAGGGTGGCGCGCAACCGTATCATAGACCGTTTCCGCAAGAAAAAAGAAGTGGCCCTGCCTGATGTAGAGGAGGGTAGTGATGATGAAGCCTGGCTGGATAAAGTATTGCCGTCCAGTGATGAAGGCCCGGAAGCAGCATACGCACGCAATGTCATGCTGGAAGAATTGTACGAGGCCCTGGATGAATTGCCGGAAGAGCAGCGCGATGCCTTCATAGGCCATGAAATCGAAGGCCTGAGTTTTAAAGAAATGTCTGCCGCTACCGGGCTGGGCATCAACACCTTGCTGGCGCGCAAACGCTATGCGGTCTTGCACTTGCGAACCCGCCTGCAAGACTTACTGGAAGAATTTAATTGAATGGAGCCTGATATGTTGATGAAATTCAGAGTATTAAAAATAATGGTATTGGCCGTTGCCGGTATCAGTGCCTTGAGCTGGGTAGTCATGATGCTGTGGAACTGGCTCATGCCTGCTTTGTTTGTGGGGGCCCGCAGTATCGATTTTTTGCAGGCACTTGGGCTGCTGGTGCTGAGTAAAATCCTGTTCGGTGGGATGCGTGGACATGGCGGCTGGCACAAACATCATGACCACCATTGCCATCATCGTCGCTGGGAAAAGCTGACACCTGAAGAGCGCGAAAAATTCAAGCATGGCCTGTTTGGCCGACGAAAGCACAGGGATGGAGCGCATGGCCATGTTCAAGACAATAAATACAGTAACAAGCATGACAGCAATCAGGAGCAAGTCTGAGATGCAATCGGCAAAAGAAGCCGCCTGCAAACAAGATGCAGGCGTGATCGTCCCTTTCGTCAACTTCAGCAAGTGTGAAGGCAAGGCCGATTGTGTGCCAGTTTGCCCGGAAAATGTGTTTGAAGTTCGTCGTATTGACGACAAGGATTACAAACAACTGGGCTGGCTGGCACAGATCAAACTACGGGTGCATGGCATGCAGGTTGCCTATACACCGAGGGCAGACGCCTGCCAGGCTTGTGGCTTGTGTGTGTCAGCCTGTCCGGAAAAAGCCATCACCTTGCGGCGTTCAGAATGAACCTATATGCGCTTGCGTAAGAGGCATACGAATGTTTTAAAATAGTCATTTTCGCCCACATCGTGGGTGCCTGTATCCCGCTAAAGGAGCATTGATGACTATCGTAATTCGCGAAGCAAAGCCAGATGATCTTGAGGAAATCCTGCAATTGCGCATGCGCCTGTTTGAGAAGCTCGTCGATTTTAATCACGGCAAAGGCGTGGATGGAGACCTCTTGCAAGCAACGCGCACTTACTTCAATGATGCTTTCCAAAATGGATCTTGCAAAACCTGGGTAGCACAAGGTGATGGCCATATCGTCGCCAGTGGGTCGCTCGCGATCTTTGTGCGCCCGCCATATCCCGGCAATGTGGCAGGCAAGGACGCGTATTTGCTCAATATGTACACCCTGGCAGATTATCGCAAGCAAGGACTGGCAAGGAAGATATTGCAACAGGCAATGCAATACGCGCATGAGCACGGCTTCGCAAAGATCTGGCTACATGCGACTGAAGACGGCCAAGCCCTGTATGCTTCCGAAGGCTTCGCACCATCCATTCAGTACATGGAATGGGAAGTCAAGCCAGAGGTAGCAAGATGAGCGAGCTTCAACTGGGCAAGTCTTCCAAATCATCCCAATATCAATCGCATTACCAGGCTCGTATGCACAGGGTGCTGGAGCATATCGACCGTCATCTCGATCAGCCACTTGATCTGGAAGTGCTGGCCGGGGTTGCGCATTTTTCCCCATTTCATTTTCATCGCCTGTTTGCCGCCTGGATGGGCGAGCGTCTGGGGGATTATGTGCGCCGCCGGCGGCTGGAGGTGGCAGCATTTCGTTTGTCTGCACAGACAGGCACTCCGGTACTGGACATTGCCCTGTCGGTCGGTTTTGGATCAGCAGAGGCTTTTACCAGAGCATTCAAGGACCGGTTTGCGTACACACCAGCCGCCTGGCGGAAGCATCAAGTAGAACTACACCGTGAAAATAGCAAGATTAATCAAGTCTTGAGCAAGAATGATCAGTTGCAATCTTATGCGTCCTTCCATAATGGGGTCTCTGCCAACTTGAAACAGGTCACCAGCATGGATGTCAAATTAATACGCAGGGCAACAACCAATATCGCCTATTTGCGCCACATAGGCCCGTATGGTGCACCAGTTGGCCAGTTTTGGGCAGATACTGTCTCACCTTGGATAGCCATGCATAATCTCTTCGGCAGGGCGCGTTTTGGCATCAGCCATGATGACCCCAGTATTACCGATCCTGCACTATGCCGTTACGATGCCGCTGTTGAACTGCCAGAAGATGCTGACATTCCAGGCCATGCCTTGCAGACCAGCATACCTAGCGGTGAATACGCAGCCCTCAGTTTTAAGGGGGAAAACGCAGAGATAGGCGCCGCCTGGACAGCGATCTTGCGTGACTGGCTACCTTCCAGCGGCTATCAAGTCGATGCCCGGCCTTGCTTTGAATATTATTCAGCTGACGCTTGCTTTGATCCCGAAACAGGCATCTTTGATTGCGACATCTGCATCCCTGTCGTTCCCCTCTGAGCAGACAGTTGCTGCTTTAAGTCATTTTGATGCAGGCATGGGCGCTGGCACTCGCTGCGCCATTGAATGCTTGCGCCCATCATTTTTTGAGAGCTGTATCCATGATTTCATTTGCTCGTCATATTCTTGTTTCTTTCAGTTTGTTCGCTTTGGCAAACTGTGCCGTATCTGCAGAGACAGCAGCCAGACCCCATCGGGTAGGAATGCAGATGCTTCATTATGAAGATGCCAGTCGCCTGGATTGGGCTGGCAGCAAGGCGCGCCCACTGGCGACCACGATCTGGTATCCGGCGCAAGCAGGCGCTGTAGAAAAAAATTGGAATGTAGCTATCTTTAAAGCAGGTTCCAATGCCATGGGCGCGGCTTTATCCACGGCACCACAAAAACTGCCCTTGATTTTGCTATCCCACGGCACAGGTGGGTCAGCTGCTTCCATGGCCTGGCTGGCAGAAAGTCTTGCTGCACACGGATACATTGTGGCCGCTGTCAATCATCATGGCAACACTGGCTATGAAGACAAGACTCGTCTGGAAGGTTTCGTGGTGTGGTGGGACAGACCAAAGGATCTCTCCATCCTGATAGATAAGCTGATGGCTGACCCTGTTTTTGGCAGCAGAATAGATGCCCGGCGCATTGCTGTAGCAGGTTTCTCCATAGGTGGGTACACCGCGCTGGCGAGTGTGGGAGGCCGTATCAGTTATGCGCAATGGGAAGAGTTTTGCGGTAAAAATGGCAGCAATCCTAATTGCAAGCTGCCGCCAGAGGCCAAGTTCAGCCAAGCAGAATTACAGACCCTGCTCAAGGAAAACCAGCGCGTCAAGGATGCCATCGCAGTTTCTGGTGCATCTTACAGTGATGTTCGCATACGCGCCGCATATTCCATTGCCCCGGTAATGGGCAGGGTAATGACAAAAGACAGCATGACCAACATCAGGGTGCCAGTGCGCATTGTGGTGGGGGCTGATGACGATCAGGCCATACCAGAGTTCAATGGCCAGGTTTATGCGGCAAACATAACTGGTAGTACGATACAGATACTGCCTGCAGTCACGCACTATAGTTTTTTGGCTGAGTGCAATACGCTGGGTAAAATTGTGGCCAGCCAGGTTTGTGTTGACCCGGCAGGAGTGGATCGCTCGGTAATACACCGGCAAGTGGCGGCAGATGCACTGAAATTCTTTGCCGACAATCTGCGTTGAGAAAGTCCGCTTCAAGCAGGATAGCAAGCTGCGCCCTTGTTACAGCCGGGCGCAACGAATCTATCACGCAAGATGGTGCTCAGAAATTACGTATGCGTAAGCTTGCTGTCGCCAGCAGGATGAAAGCGATTCAGTATGTGACTGGACATACCTTTTGCCAGCTCTTCTTCGCCATAGAAGACATCGCCAATTCCCTCCTTGCGCAGCATGATTGATTCATCCTCGCTATGCGTGCGCAGCAAAATCTCGATGGTGGGGTTCAGCGTCCTGGCAGTGTCTGCCATATGCCTCACATTCAAGGTATCTGGCGTCGCAATGACCAGCATGGCAGCTTTTGCTATATGCGCCTGTATCAAGACAGCTGGGTCAGCCGCATTGCCGGACACAGCGGCTATGCCTAATTTGCGCATGTCTTCGACGATCTCACGATTTTGTTCAGCGATGACATAGGGGATTCCCCCTTCATCCATGGCCTGTGCAATACGGCGGCCAACCCTGCCATAGCCAATCAGAACTACCTGGCCTTCCAGATATTTTCTATCTGTACTCATAGGCAATTCGGCATACGGGTCTTGTCGCTGGTCGAGTTCTCGCGCCAGGTCAGAATGTGACAAGGCCCATTTCCTGATTGGCTCTATCAGCGTAAATAGAAAAGAATTCAATGCTATCGAGATCAGCACACCTGAAAGTATCAAGCTCATGCCCTCTTGCGGCAGCAAGCCCAGTGACAAGCCCAAACCTGCCAGGATGATGGAAAACTCACCGATTTGCCCCAGGCTGGCTCCAATAGAAAGCGCCGTATTGAGGGGGTAGCGCAAAATGATAACCAGCGCCGATGCTGTGAGAAAATTGCCCAGGATGATAATGGCAACGACACACAGTACACGCATAGGTTGTGCCAGCAAAATGTTAGGATCAAACACCATGCCTACCGATACAAAAAACAGGACTGAAAACGCATCCCGTAAAGGCAGCGATTCTTCTGCCGCGCGATGGCTGAATTCAGATTCGCGCATCACTGTCCCCGCAAAGAATGCGCCCAGCGCAAAAGACACACTGAATACCAGCGAAGCACCATATGCAATACCAATAGCGGACGCCACTACCGACAACGTGAATAATTCCCGCGAGCCAGTGCGCGCCACTTGCCATAACATCCATGGCAAGGCACGACGACCAACCACCAGCATCAAGACAATAAATGCGGTTACCTGCAATAAGGTCTTGCCTATGGTGATCCATAGCGGTGTCGAACTTGCAACAACTGCTGTTGTGCTTCCTAACACGCCCGCCAGTGGGGGTAACAAAACCAGCACCATCACCGTGACCAGATCCTGCACCACCAGCCAGCCTATTGCGATGCGGCCATTCATGGTGCTTAGCATGTTGCGTGCCTCCAGTGATTTCAGCAGCACGACCGTACTGGCGCAGGCCAGTGACAATCCAAAAATCAATGACCCACCAATGCTCCAGGCCCACCAAGAAGCAATTGCCATGCCCACCGCCGTGGTTACCCCCATTTGCAAAACGGCACCAGGAATGGCAATCCGCCTCACTGCCAAAAGATCACTAGGCGAAAAATGTAAACCAACGCCAAACATCAGCAGCATCACACCTATCTCTGACAACTGGGATGCGATATGCACATCCGCTACAAAACCGGGTGTTGCGGGGCCTATCATGATGCCTGCAAATAAATAGCCAACCAGGGCGGGGATCTTGATTTTTTCGGCAATGAAACCGAAGGCGAGTGCTCCGGCAAATGCGGCAGCAACAGTCGTGATTAAAGAAATGTTGTGGTCCATTCGGCTCCCTTAATTTAAGCGACACTTGTCATCTTCACGTATAACATTAAAGCGCCGTCCGCACATCAATGATGTTCAGCTCTTTTTTAGGGAGGAGAGTTGCCAGAGATAATCATCAAGATACCTGCAAGCATTTTTCTGGATACTGCTTTCTTGTGTTATGTTGCCGCATGCAAATGACAAAAAAATGGGGCATTTTTCTGCGCTAACACATTATGGCTCACCATGACTACTGCATACCATTTCACTTTTGAAGAGCATTGGCGCAGCCCGCTTGCTTACTGGGTCCATCTTCCCGTAGCAGGCAAGCCAGATGCCTGGGAGCCGCCCTTGCCGCCTTATATTCCGCATAAGGGCTATGTCTTTCTGCATGTGGAGTTTGAGAAGCATGAACTGATCTTCAGTTCCCCGGCGCAGCTTGATCACTTTATCGCCGTGCTATCGAGCAAGCCACTGCCGACCACAAGTCACCTGTCATCCCTGCGCGATGCACCTGTAGGCCCGAACGGCCACTGGCTGAGCCGCCTGCCCGCCTCCTTGAAAGCGCCAAGCAAGCGCGCCAAACTTGTGCAGGTCATGCAAACCTTGCGGCCAGAGGTCGTCAAGGAAGATATGCCGCATCAATTTGACTGGACTGAAACTGGGTCGTGAAGGGTTGTAATGATGGACGCTTTCCTGGACTCGTCAATCAGCTGGCAAGGCCGTAGCAGTCAGGCAATGCATAAAATTGCAATCGTTCGACCTGGAGTATGCATGTTGCCCCATCTTTCCATTCAAACCAATTTAGCTTCTGTTGCACTTCTTATTTGAACTCGCGCAACCTAAAAGAGTAGTCGAGAATTGACAATTTTAATTTGTGAATCTTTTTCTAAAAATCCTTAAAAATCTTTGTGATCAGGTCGGACTCGACTTGCTCTGGGGTAAGCAAATATCTATTTGCATAAATCACCTCACCCCCAATCGCCACAATCCTATCCCGTAGACCATATTGATGCACCCGCGCAATACGGGCTACGTGGCTATAGAATCCCACTTCCAGCCCGTTGCCGTCTGCCTTTGCCTTTAGGTGGGTGTTTGTGCGCAGCTTGTTGAACATGCAGGCTTTTTGCTTCTTGATGCGGCCTTGTTTGCCCCGGATGTTTTTGCGTTGCTTGCGCGGTGCGTAGGGGGGGGCGTCGGGGTTTTGTTAAGCCTGGATGCGGGTTTGTTGCTGGCGGCGCAGGTCTTGGGTTAGCTGGCTGGTTAATTTGCGACGGGCGGCGGGGTCTAGTCTGGCCAGCGGGGTGCTGGCCCATGTCTCCAGCGTGGTGAGGTCGTCTTGCATTATGTAGGTGGGATGGGTTGTACCTGCCACTCGGCCAGCAGGTTGGTGCCGTTGTAGAGTTGCCACCAGGGGGGGTAGTCTGGGGTGGGGGGGGGCTTCGCCTGCGTGGGTGATGTCTAGCCGGGTGCTGGTTTGTTTGACGATGACGCGCTCGGTTAAGTCTATCTCCAGGCTGATGTCGACGCTGTTGTGGTTATTGAAGTCAATCATGAAGCGTATGCCATTGGCTTTGTCGTCGTTGCCGAGGAGGTCCGCCTGGTGGGTTGTCAGCCAATCGAGCAGGGGGACGATGAGGGCGTCTTCTTCACCGCTGTAGTCGGCGGAGGTGAGGTGTGAGTGATTTAAATAAGCGTGATTTTGTGATTTTTGATTTTGGCGTGATTGCGCAGATTATTTCCAGCACTTTTTTGTCGGCATCAAGTGAGTCAAAAACAAAAAGCCCTTGGAATCATCCAAGGGCTTTTATATTCATGGCGGAGAAGGGGGGATTCGAACCCCCGGTAGGGATAAACCTACGCACGCTTTCCAGGCGTGTGACTTAAACCACTCATCCACCTCTCCTGCTTTCGCTCTAACTTGCCGTAACAGCGAAGTCCGCTATTCTAGCAAAGCAAACTTCATTATGGAAGCTTTTTCTTGTTTTTGTAAATCTTGCTATGGATTAAGTCAGGCGCCCAGCCATGGCAGGCCTTGGTGGCACCAGCCGCCTGTGGTTTTTCTATGGCCTTGTTCGTCCTTGTCGCCTTCAAAGCCTTGCAGGATATCAAAGCAATTGGCGTAGCCGTTTTCTGTGGCCAGCTTAGCGCCGTGGCGGGAGCGTACACCTGAGCGGCAGAGGAAGAGGATGACGTTGGTCTTGTCGGGCACGCTGGCTTGCAGTTGTGCCAGAAAGTCGGGGTTGGGTGTACCGCCGGGGTAGAGGCTCCATTGCACAGCCAGGTGTTGTGCTTCGCTGATGTTGACCCTGCCTACCCAGTCGCGTTCGGCATTGGTGCGCACATCGACGAGTAATATCTTGCTGTCATTTTGCAGCAGGGCATAGGCTTCTTCTGGGGTGACTGCACCGGCATAGGGCAGCGCCTGTTCTTGCCCGCGCTGGCGTGCTGTTTGCAGGGTTTGATCGGTGGACATGGTGGCTCCTTGGCTTGGTATCGTTGGCAAATAGTGTGTGCAACCTGTGCGCTAGTTTAGCGTAATTCGGCGCTGGGTTTGCCATACAGATAACCCTGGTAAGAAAGGCAGCCTTGCTGTTGCAGGAAGTCGCGTTGCGCTGCTGTTTCCACACCTTCGGCAATCACGGCCAGACCCAGGCTTTGGCCAAGGGCAATGATAGTTCTGGTGATGACGGCATCGTTGTTATTGTTGAGGATGTCGCGCACGAAGGACTGGTCTATCTTGAGCTGGTCCAGTGGCAGGCGCTTGAGATAGGAGAGGGAGGAATACCCCGTGCCAAAGTCATCCAGTGAAAATCCTACACCTCTGGTTTTTAACTGGTTCATCTTGTCTATGGTGGCTTCGACATTGTCAACCAGCAGGCTCTCTGTCAATTCCAGTTTGAGTTTGCTGGCGTCGATTTGGTAGTGCCGGATGTTGTCGAGCACCAGTGTTACAAAGTCGTTTTGCCTGAATTGGCGTGCGCTGACATTGACGGCAAGTGTGCGGTTTTTTGTGTCTTCGCTGTTTTGCCATTCTGCCAGTTTGGCGCAGGCTGTTTTCAGTATCCAGGCGCCCAGACTGAGGATGAGGCCGGACTCTTCTGCCAGGGGAATGAAGTCGGATGGTGGCACCAGGCCTTTTTGCGGATGTTGCCAGCGCACCAGTGCTTCGGCACCGGTGACTTGCCCGCTGCTGTTGACTTGAGGTTGGTAGTATAAAACGAACTGTTCTTGCAGCAGACCCTGGCGCATATCGGCTTCAAGAGCGGCGCGGGTATTGACGATGTCGAGCATATCTTTGTCAAAGAAGCGGTAGCTGTTGCCACCGCTGGATTTGGCTTCGTACATGGCGACTTCGACTTGTTTCAACAATTCTTCAGCCGAGGTGTTTTGTTTGTCAAACAGGGTGATGCCTATGCTGGCACTGCTATGATATTCAAGATGCTCCAGGTCATAGGGCGCGCGCAGGTCTGCCAGAATTTTGGTGGCAATCATTTGGACTTCGATGGCAGTTTCCCTAATGTTGTCGCTGAGTTCTTCCAGCAGCAGGACAAATTCATCGCCGCCATAACGAGCCAGTGTGTCACCTTTGCGTATGCTGTGCGCCAGGCGTTTGGCGACTACTTGCAAGAGCAGATCGCCCTTGCCATGTCCGCTGCTGTCGTTGATGGTCTTGAAATCGTCGAGGTCAAGAAAGAGCACGGCACCGTACTGATTGCTGCGGCTTTTTGCCTGCAGGCTGTGTTGCAGCCGGTCTATCAACAGGCGGCGGTTGGCCAGGCCGGTTAATGGATCATGGTAGGCCAGGTGTTCAAGTTTGGCTTCGGTGGCTTTTCTTTGGGTGATGTCGAGCATGGTGGCGACATAGTTGACGACTTTGCCGCTGGCATTTTTGACGGCAGTGATGGTCAGCCATTCTGGATACACTTCGCCATTTTTCCTGCGGTTCCAGATTTCGCCTTGCCAGAAGGCGTTGGCTTCAAGCTGCTTGCCCATATCCTCATAATAACTGGCACCGTGCAGGCCGGATTTGAGCAAGCTGGTTTGCTTGCCCAGGGCTTCTTCGCGGCTGTAGCCAGTGATGCGGGTAAATGCCTGGTTGACGCGCAAGATGGCGCGGTGGGCATCGGTGATGAGCATGCCTTCCTGGCCTTCAAAGGCAATGGCGGCAATGCGCAAATCTTCTTCTGCGCGTTTGCGCTCGGTAATGTCTTGCACCGTGCCCATGCGTCTGGCACTTTGTCCATCATATTGTGAATGCAGCCAGCGGACTTCGCCGTCCAGGCGGATGCGGTGTTCTATGCTGGCATCTGCGCCTGCTTGTACTTGCGCCCAGAATTGCTTCACGGCTGGCATATCGTCAGGGTGTATGCGTTGCAGCAGGCTGGAACAATCGAGCTTGCTGCCGCTTGGGTAGCCAAGTATGCGGCTCGTTTCTTCCGAGTAGCGCCATTCCTTGGTATCTTCACCTATGCTCCAGCTACCGGTTTTTGAAATGCGCTGCGCGCGTCTCAAATCTGTTTCGCGCTGACTTAGTTCGGCGGTTCTTTCGGCGATAATATTTTTCAGGTTTTTTCTTTGTCTGCTCGCTTCCAACAATAGTTGGACCAGGTATGCCAGCATCAGGCTAAATAAAAAACCGATGCTGCTATAAAGGAGCAGGGTGTTACTGAAGGGAGTTGAATGCCTGGGAGTCAGGTCCAGTGTCCATTCTACGTTTGGCAACTTGATGGCATGGCGAATATTATTTCCCGGCTTGAATCCTGGCGATTTTTGTATGACTTGATGAGTGTGTGTGCTTGGATCGATACGCCACAGTTCATAGTCATAGCCGCGTGCGACCAGTTTGGATAGTTCTGCATCAGCCAATACAGTTTTTAAATCAATGACGGCAGAGATCAGCCCCCAGAATTCGGCTGGTTTGTTGGCGTCGATGGCATCATCCAGAAATACCGGCAAGCGGGCGATGATGCCTGTGCCGCCCCTGGTCAGGGGTAGCGGCCCCGCCAGTGTCAATTGTGCGCTATCGCGTGCCAGCATGGCCTCGGTCTTGCGGACAGGGTCTGTCAATAAATTGATGCCCAGCCCATGTTCACGCCATTCAGATGGTGCCACATCGGTGGTGATGCCTTGCGGGGCCAGATAAAGTGCGGCAATTTGTGGGTGATATTGCAAGATCTTGTCGGCAAAGCGTTCAAAGTTCCGGATGCGGCCATTGCTGTCTGCCACCATGCCTGCCAGCGCATAGGTTGCCGATATCGCCTTGTGCATATTATTTTGCAGGGCGTTTGCCTGGGCGCGTGCCAGGTCATAGGCGAGCAAATGTTCTTCCTGGTTTGCACTGTCCTCAAGCTTGATAATGATTGCTGTGCTGGCCAGCATTGCCAGGACAAAAGTCAGCGATGCAAACAGCAAAGGCTTGCGCAGATTGAGATGAGGCGACATAGTTAACAATAGGTATAGGCAGCGATGCCCATGCTTGAGTTCATTCGGGATAAATTAGGCGAGGGAGGGGCTTGCGACACGAAAAGACATGCATAGTCTAAATGAGAATGAATCGCATATCGTGGAATGCCAAGGAATGTTGATTTTGATCAATATTGTCAATCAAATATTCCAATTAGGGCTTACGCACAATTGTCCCAACAAGGCGTAGCGACGAAGACAGTACTTTAGTACGACTAGGAGCTGCAGTGCAGTTGGGACGGTTTTGCGTAAGTCCTATCAATGCATTTTCTTTGCGACTCTGATGAAATACGAATAAATATTGCGATGATACAAAATGGTGCAAAAATTCAACCCTCGATTGAAAATGCACCAAAATGGCAAATATTTTGTGTGACGCATTATTTTGGTGCGTAATATTAATTTGTATAATGCTACGCTGCTCCTGATTTCTATGAGAAAACGCCACAAAAACAGGCATTTAACAAATTTCGTATTTATATATACATGATCTGGGTGATGGCATGGTTTCTGCTATCATCCTCCATTGAGTTTAGCCGCCAGGTAAGGGTTTTCGGTAAGGACCAGTAAGACAAGGTTTGTCTGTTGGACGAGATTGCACAAAACTGGCAGGCGCAGCACTCAGCAATTTCCGAATTTATTTTTTAGCTCTCAGAGGAGTTTCACATGGCAATGACAGCCGCAGAAGTCTTGAAAATGGCGAAAGATAACGAAGTCAAATTCGTTGATTTTCGCTTTGCTGATACCCGAGGCAAAGAACAGCACGTAACTGTTCCAATTTCCCAGTTCGACATTGATAAATTCGAATCTGGCCATGCATTTGACGGCTCGTCCATCGCAGGCTGGAAAGGTATTGAAGCATCTGACATGTTGTTGATGCCAGATCCATCTACTGCCAATATTGATCCTTTCTTCGAAGAAACGACATTGTTCATGCAATGTGATGTTATCGAGCCATCTGATGGCAAAGGTTATGACCGTGACCCACGTTCCATCGCGAAACGCGCTGAAGCGTATTTGAAATCTTCTGGCATTGGTGACACAGCTTACTTTGGCCCAGAACCAGAATTCTTCATTTTCGATAGCGTACGCTGGAAAGTGGACATGTCTGGCTGTTTCGTCAAGATTGATTCTGACGAAGCGTCCTGGACGACAGGCGAAAAACTCGAAGGCGGCAATACTGGCCATCGTCCTACGGTTAAAGGCGGTTACTTCCCGGTTCCTCCAGTCGACAGCTTCCAGGACATGCGTTCTGAAATGTGTTTGATTCTGGAATCCTTGGGCATTCCGGTTGAAGTGCATCACCATGAAGTGGCTGGCGCTGGTCAAAATGAGATCGGTACCAAGTTCTCTACTTTGGTTGAGCGTGCAGACTGGACACAAAACCTGAAATACGTGGTCTGGAATGTTGCCCACACCTATGGCAAGACAGCGACTTTCATGCCTAAGCCTATCGTTGGCGACAACGGTTCTGGCATGCACGTGCATCAATCCATCTGGAAAGATGGCAAAAATCTGTTTGCTGGCGACGGCTATGCTGGTTTGTCTGATTTTGCGCTGTACTATATCGGCGGTATCATCAAGCATGCAAAAGCATTGAATGCGATCACTAACCCAGGCACCAACTCTTACAAGCGTTTGGTTCCAGGTTATGAAGCTCCAGTGAAACTGGCTTACTCTGCACGTAACCGTTCTGCTTCGATCCGTATTCCTTACGTTGCCAATCCAAAAGGACGCCGTATTGAAACACGTTTCCCTGATCCACTGGCTAACCCATACCTGTGCTTTGCGGCACTGATGATGGCAGGTCTGGACGGCGTACAGAACAAGATCCATCCTGGTGAAGCTGCCAGCAAAGATCTGTACCATTTGCCACCAGAGGAAGATGCATTGATCCCGACAGTCTGCGCATCTTTGGAAGAAGCACTGGAAGCATTGAACAAAGACCGCGAGTTCCTGACACGCGGTGGTGTATTCAGCGACAGCATGATCGACGCCTACATTGATTTGAAAATGCAAGAAGTGCAACGCTTCCGCATGACAACTCATCCAGTTGAATTCGATATGTATTACTCTCTGTAATTCTGAGTAAATGCACAAAAAAGCGGGGGTAACCCCGCTTTTTTTGTTACAAATGCTAATTTCTCTGTAATTGTGTTGCAGCGCTGCATGACATACACTATCAGTCTGTTAATGATTATTGCTTTCCTATGAACCGACTCTTGTCAGGCCTTATTCTCTTTATTGGTGCGCAGACGCTTGCCTATGCGCAGGGCGATGTATTCCTGTGTGTGGACGATAATGGTAAAAAAGAATACAAAAACACAGGTGCTGTCAAAGGTTGCAAAAAGGTCGAATTGCAAGGCATCACCGTTGTCCCTGCGCCAGCATTGCCTGCTCCAGGCAAGAAGCCACAGGGTAAACCGGCTAGCAGCCCCAGCGATTTCCCCAAGGTAGATGACAGCACTCAAAAAGCCAGGGACTCGGACCGCAAGCAGATTTTGCAGGATGAATTAAAGACGGAAGAGCAGAAGCTGGCAAATCTGAAGAAAGAATACAATAATGGTGAGCCTGAGCGTCGTGGTGATGAAAGAAATTATGCCAAATATCAGGAACGCACCAATTTGATGAAAGAAGACATCGCCCGCACTGAAAAGAACATAGAAGCACTGAAACGTGAAATTGCCAACGCAAAATAAGTTGCCAGTGTGAAAATGCAAAATGCTGTTCGGGCATGATGCTTGCGTAAAGGTCGCTCTGTGCGGCCTTTTTTTATGGACAAGTTGTGAAAACTCCACTTACCTCGTTTGCTGGCCTGGATTTGCTGACATCAGCCGTGATTGTGCTGGATGCAGAAAGCAGCATTTTATTTGCCAATGCAGCTGCTGAAAACCTGCTCGACTCTTCCTTCAAGTCGCTTACGCATTTGAAGCTGACTGATTTATTCCTGAATGGGCAGGAATTGACTGCCGTTTTTCATCAGGCGGTAGCCCATCAATTTGCTGACAAGCGCCAGGATCTTACACTGGAGCGGGCAGGGCGTGAGCCTTTGCATGTACACAGTATCGTAACAGCCCTTGATAATCCTGAGACCCCGGTCCTGATAGAGTTGCGCGAAAACGTGCAACAACTCAAGCTCGACAGGGAAGAGCGCATGCTGGATCAGAGCAAGGCCAACAAAGAGCTGATCCGCAATCTTGCCCATGAAATCAAGAATCCCCTCGGTGGAATACGCGGCGCAGCACAATTACTGGAGCTGGAATTGCCCGAGCGCCACCTACGTGAATTGCGCGAATATACCCAGGTCATTATCAAGGAAGCTGACCGGCTGCAGACCCTGGTGGACCGTTTGCTGGCCCCGCATCGCCTGCCACATATTGTCGGGGATGTGAATATCCATGAAGTCTGTGAGCGCGTGCGCAGTCTGATCGTAGCAGAGTTTCCACAAGGCCTGAGCATCAAGCGCGACTATGATTTATCGATCCCTGAATTTCGTGGCGACAAAGAACAGTTAATACAGACAGTTTTGAACATCGCCCACAATGCGGCGCAAGCACTAAGCGAGCGTATCAGGCAGGGTGATGCCGTGCTAACTTTCAAGTCGCGCGTGGTACGCCAGATTACTTTGGCCAAGGTACGCTACAGGCTGGCATTAGACTTGCATATCATCGATAACGGTCCGGGCATCCCACCTGAGATTCGCAATCGCATTTTCTATCCTCTGGTATCGGGCAAGGAAGGCGGTAGCGGTCTGGGCTTGACGCTGGCACAAACTTTCGTTGAACAACATATGGGTGTCATCGAATGTGAGAGCCGGCCGGGATGTACGGATTTCCGGATACTGATACCACTACCTTAAATAAAGGTGTGGCAAAGTGGCTGCACCAAAAGTGCTCCTTCTATCGATATGCTTAACACAGACTGCAAAACGACAATATGAAACCAATCTGGATAGTGGACGACGACGATTCGATTCGCTGGGTGCTGGAAAAGGCGCTGGCGAGAGAAAATCTGGTAACGCGCAGCTTCACCAATGCAAGAGATGCAATGAACGCCTTGCAAAGCGATACGCCGCAGGTGCTGGTGTCTGATATACGCATGCACGGCGCTTCTGGCCTTGAACTATTGCAAACTGTCAAAGCCAAGTACCCAGGTTTACCGGTAATAATCATGACGGCGTTTTCTGACCTGGAATCAGCAGTAGCTGCTTTTCAAGGCGGAGCGTTTGAGTACATGGCCAAGCCTTTTGATCTCGACAAGGCAGTTGAGCTGATACGTCGCGCGCTTGATGAAAGCCTGCGCGAATCCAGTGTAGAGCAAAGCATGTCTGAAACGCCGGAAATACTTGGTCAGGCACCAGCCATGCAAGATGTGTTTCGCGCCATTGGTCGTTTGTCGCAATCCAATGTGACAGTGATGATCACGGGCGAATCAGGTAGTGGTAAAGAGCTGGTGGCGCGCGCCTTGCATAAGCACAGCCCACGCGCATCACAGCCTTTCATTGCCTTGAATACCGCAGCCATCCCCAAGGATTTGCTGGAATCAGAATTGTTTGGTCATGAGCGTGGCGCCTTTACTGGCGCACAAACCACACGTCGTGGCCGTTTCGAGCAGGCAGAGGGCGGCACCTTGTTCCTCGATGAAATTGGTGACATGCCTTTTGATTTGCAGACGCGTCTGTTACGGGTGTTATCGGATGGCCATTTCTATCGCGTTGGCGGACATCAGCCAATGAAGGCGAATGTGCGCGTGATCGCTGCGACTCACCAAAATCTGGAAACCCGGGTGAAAGACGGCTTGTTCCGCGAAGATTTGTATCATCGCCTGAACGTCATCCGCCTGCGCTTACCCAGCTTGCGTGAGCGCCGTGAAGATATCCCGTTGCTGACCAAATATTTCTTGAACCAGAGCGCCAAACAACTGGGTGTGGATGTCAAGCGCATGTCCGAGCCTGCATTGCAATTTTTGTCCAGCCTGGATTTTCCCGGTAATGTCCGCCAATTGGAAAATCTGTGTAACTGGATCACCGTCATGGCGCCGGGGCAAACGGTAGAAATGCCCGACTTGCCGCAAGACCTGGTACCGGCTACTGTAGGTGCGGTACAAGCGCCAGTTGCTATTAGCGGTCATGATGCACCAGTCAGTAACCATGAAAATCTGGCAAATGCGACAACAGTTAATGGCAGTTCACTGCCTGATAAATCAGCGTACCGTAGCGGCGAAAGCTGGGTCTCTCTGCTGGAAGCGGAGGCGACAGCGATGTTGGCTGAAGGCCAGTCAGAAGTCATCGACAAGCTGGGGCGTTGTTTTGAATCCGTCGTCATCAAAGCGGCTTTGCGCCATACTCATGGCCGCAAGAATGATGCAGCGATACGTTTGGGCATAGGTAGAAATACCATAACGCGCAAGATTCAGGAACTGGGAATAGACGGGGTGAAGGACGAATAGTGTTTTGATATGTATGGCACGAATAATGGCTGCCAAATCTTGCATTGGCAGCCATTATTTTTTAAATGCGATACCACAAGGCAAAGGTCAACAGGCAAAAGAAAGCAGCAACAATGTCATCCCACATGACACCAAAACCACCTTTCAGGTGGCGGTCAAAATAACCTATCGGTGGTGGTTTGACCATGTCAAAAAAACGAAAGCCTATGAATGCCCATAACTGGGTTTGCCAGTTGGCAGGCACGATGAAAATCAATACCAGCCAAAAGGCGATGATCTCGTCCCAGACCATGCTGCCGTGGTCAGCGACACCCAGGTTTTTGCCCGTGACATCACAAGCCCAGACGCCAACCGCAAAGCCAACCACGATGATGATGGCCCAATTGGTCGTCGTAAACACATCTGGCCAGCGGGTAGAAAATACATAAAAACTCAACCACGCAAACAGGGTGCCCGAGGTGCCTGGCATGACAGGTGACAAGCCACTGCCAAAGCCTTGCGCCAGGATGTGCGCAGGGTGGCGTAACATGAAACGCCAGTCTGGTTTCTGGATGATGGTCGTCTGCTTGTTTTCTGTGGTAGTCATGGATGGGCAAAGTGATCAAATGATTTATATTGCAGGAAGACTGTCTGGCCTTGTTCATCCAGCAAACGCAAGCCTGCACCTGCCACTATATGGCCTATATGTGTGACGGTGGTGCTGGCTTGTGCGGCGGCAGTCTGCACATCTTGCCTGCAACTTGCTGGAGCGGTGAAACACAATTCATAGTCGTCTCCACCATTTAGGGTAAATTGCCTGCGTAAATCTTGAGACTGCTTATGCAATACGGGGCCAGCAGGTAAACGATCGACGAATAAAGTGGCACCGACTGACGATTTTTCCAGAATATGACCAAGGTCACCGGCC
Organism: Undibacterium sp.; assembly: GCF_030683615.1. NCBI lineage: Bacteria > Pseudomonadati > Pseudomonadota > Betaproteobacteria > Burkholderiales > Oxalobacteraceae > Undibacterium > Undibacterium sp. The sequence goes on along the minus strand of NZ_JAUXQE010000014.1, from coordinate 7,216 downwards.
AGGCCATCAGAAATATCCAATGCCGCATGGGCGATGCCACGCAAGGCCATGCCCAATGCAATACGCGGGATGGGCTGGTGCATACGTGTTGCCGCCAATTGATGTTCGGATGTTGAAAGCCTGACTTCATTCCAATAGCCAGCCAATGCCAGCCGCGCATCACCCAAAGTGCCGGATACCCAGATGTCATCACCAACTTTGGCCGCATCGCGGCGCAGGGCAGTGCCTGGCGGCAGCTCGCCAAAAATTGTGATGCAGATGTTCAATGGCCCCTTGGTGGTGTCGCCACCGATCAGGTGACAGCCGTGTTCATCTGCCAGGGCTAGCAAACCGCGTGAAAATTCTGCCAGCCAGTCAGGATTTGCTTCGGGGAGTGATAGAGCCAGGGTAAACGCCAGTGGCGCAGCACCCATGGCCGCCAGGTCGGACAAATTTACAGCCAGGCATTTATGACCTAAGGTGTACGGGTCTGCATCCGGGAAAAAGTGACGGCCAGATACCAGCATGTCGCTGGAAATGGCCAACTGCATGCCTAGGCTGGGATTGAGCAGGGCACAATCATCCCCTATGCCCAGGGCGATGCGGCTGTCTAGAATACTGTGTCGCGCAAAATAGCGCTTGATGAGATCGAATTCGGAAAGCATGGGCGCATTGTACCTAAGGTGGCTCAGGATTCAAGATAAACCCCCGACACCGTTGGTGCTATGCGCTTTGTTTAATCATATCGGTCTGGCTACCTGTGCTTCCGATAGCTCAGCGATGAGCGCATTTCTCGATTTGGCATCTTGCGGTGCAAGGGCAAAACCATGCATTTTCTTGTTCTCATCAAAGTAGCGGCTTGTCGTGACACCTTCCGTGCACACCGATTCCCAGCTACCTGATTTGCTGACGGCAAGCGCAGGCGGGATCAGTGCGACCGGATAACTAGGCGTCTTGACCAGGACGGCGGTTGGTTTCATGTCTATGCTAGTCAATTTCCCTGTCAGACTTTGCGCTATCGCCCGCGCTGCAGTCATGATGGGTGCAACATATGGCATCAAGCTATGGCTGCCATCGGCTTGCTTGTACTGAGCACAATCACCTAAGGAAAATATGCCAGGCACACTGGTTTGACCATGCTCATCAATAATAATGCCGCGATCAGTTTGCAATTGAGCTGCCTGCGCCAGGCGTATATCGGCACGCAATCCTACGGCTGACAAGACCACATCGGTATCAAAAACCTCGTCATTGGATAGCCTTACTTGCAGAGCATTGCCTTGCTTGGCTATCTGGGTGGCGGTTGTGCCCAATTTTGATTTCACACCTTTACTTTCAAGCGCCGCATGCAAGCCTGAAGAAATAGCTGCCGGTGCCAAAGCTGCCAGGGGCAACGGGTTAGGGTCTATCAAGATGACTTCATGTCCCGCACTGGCCAGGTCATCGCTGAATTCACAGCCTATCAAGCCAGCACCCAGAATGGTGACCCTGGCCTTGTCGCCAGCTAGTGCCAGTTTGTTGCGAAACACGGCATAGTCAGCCAAGTTGTTGACAAACAAAACCTGATCAGCCGCGTTGCCATCAATGAGCAGGCGTATCGCCTGCGCGCCAAGCGCCAGCACCAGTTGGGAATATTCAAAATCACCCATCTTGGTTTGTATGGTTTGCGCCTGCGTATTGATGCTGCTGACTACAGTACCGGTCAGGATATTTGCATTCAACTCCGCAGCCATCTGGTCCACCGTTTTACTTTTTAATTGTTGCGGCTGCTTTCCCATTGCAAAGGCATTCGACAGCATAGGCTTGGAATAAAAGCCGCCATCATCGCCAGTGACGATCAGCAAGGGCGTAGTTTTATCGAGCTTGCGAAATTCTCTGGCGACCGTATAACCAGCAAGGCCGGAACCGATGATGGCGATGGGTTTCATGGCTACCTCAGATTTCTATCATGTCAAAATCAGCTTTGGCGACGCCGCAATCAGGGCATTCCCAATCGGCAGGAATGTCATCCCAGCGTGTGCCAGCGGCGATGCCTTCTTCTGGCAAACCTTTGGATTCTTCATAAATAAAACCGCATACGATGCATTGGTAAGTTTTCATAGTGTCTTCTGTATGTTGATTGAATGATTTCTTGCTGTGCTTAAGCCTGATTGGCTTCCAATACCGCCCGATAATGATTGGCATGGCGCTCTTCGACCTTTGCCAGCGCAGCAAAGCGTTTAGCAGCGATTTCTAAAGTCCGCTTAAAGTTTTCAGCGTGTTCCTTAGATTCTGCGATTTGCTCATCGTATTCAGCGACAGCAGCCTGGTTGCCTTCTTCCACAGCGAGATGGCGGAATTTTGGGTACATTTCTGTGTATTCATAGGTCTCACCTTCGATAGCAATTTCCAGGGCGCGTTGTGGCGTCAATTGTGTTTTTGGGTATAACAAGTCAAGATGGCCAAAGGCATGCATGACTTCCTGATCAGCGGTTGCTTCAAATGCTTCTGCAATTTCGATTGCGCCGGCTTCACGTGCCAGTTTGGCGAAATAGCGGTATTTGATATGGGCCATGGATTCGCCAGCAAAAGCGGACTCAAGGTTCTGGATGGTGACGGATGGGTTTGCCTGGGTGCTCATAATGCTCTCCTTGGTTATTTGCGGTGTTGTTTGCAATTGCTATCAACGTGAGATAGATAATAGATTTTAATAATTGATTTGAAAAGACAATTGATTCTATTGATTTGATAGTTAACAGCTATGTTTGTCTGCTTAACAGAATAAATTGCATTTGGTTATGCTAGAAAAGCATAAGAGTCGTACAAATACGTATAAAGTTAGAGGGTTCCCTCTGCTAGAATCTCTACCAGTAAGATTTCCGTAAGCAAAAAAATAGAAAGAAGGTCAAGCACATGGATTCGTCAGATCAAAAAGAGCAAATACGTCAACAATTGCGTCAGGCAGCGCTGGAATATCATGAATTTCCTACTCCTGGCAAAATCAGTGTCACAGCTACCAAGCAACTGACAAATCAACGTGATCTGGCTTTGGCGTATTCCCCAGGCGTTGCTGCGCCTTGTGAAGAAATCGTCGCGGATCCGACTGCTGCATTCAAATACACGGCGCGTGGCAATCTGGTGGGCGTTATCACAAATGGCACGGCGGTGCTTGGCCTGGGTAATATCGGTCCACTGGCATCCAAGCCAGTGATGGAAGGCAAGGGCGTCCTATTCAAGAAGTTTGCCGGTATCGATGTATTCGATATAGAAATCAGCGAATCTGATCCTGACAAGCTGGTTGATATCATCGCCTCGCTTGAGCCAACCTTTGGTGGTATCAATCTGGAAGATATCAAGGCGCCGGAGTGCTTCTATATAGAACGCAAACTGCGTGAGCGCATGAAGATACCCGTCTTTCATGATGACCAGCATGGTACGGCGATCATCGTCGGTGCGGCTATCCTGAACGGCTTGAAAGTGGTCGGTAAAACCATCAAAAATACCAAGCTGGTAGTATCTGGTGCAGGTGCTGCGGCGCTGGCCTGTCTGGACTTGATCGTTGATCTGGGCTTCCCGCTGGAAAATATCTTTGTCACCGATCTGGCAGGTGTGGTTTATAAGGGCCGTGTCGAACTGATGGACCCGGACAAAGAGCGTTTTGCCCAGGAAACCTCGGCTCGCAGCTTACGCGATGTGATGCCAGATGCAGATATCTTCCTGGGTTTGTCCGCTGCCGGTGTGCTCAAGCCGGATATGGTCAAGCTGATGGCACCAAATCCTTTGATTCTGGCTTTGGCCAACCCTACGCCAGAAATCTTGCCTGAAGAAGTCAAGGCTGTGCGTGATGATGCCATCATGGCGACTGGCCGTTCTGACTTTCCGAATCAAGTTAACAATGTTTTGTGTTTCCCCTATATTTTCCGTGGTGCTCTGGATTGCGGTGCAACCACCATCACGCGTGAAATGGAAATCGCAGTGGTGCATGCGATCGCTGAACTGGCCCAGGCTGAACAGTCGGATGTAGTTGCTTCTGCATACGGCATCAGCAATTTGTCCTTTGGCCCTGAATACCTGATACCGAAACCATTTGATCCTCGATTGATGATTAAGATTGCGCCTGCGGTTGCGCTGGCTGCAGAGCAGTGTGGGGTGGCGGTGCGTCCCATCAAGGATATGCAGGCATATGTAGAAAGACTGCAGCAATTCGTCTATCACAGTGGTACTTTCATGAAGCCATTGTTCCAGATCGCCAAAAAAGCACCGGCAGATCGCAAGCGTATTGTCTACGCAGAGGGCGAAGAAGAAAAAGTCCTGCGTGCGGTGCAGGTCATTGTTGATGAGAAACTGGCGGCACCAATCTTGGTCGGACGTCCACACATTCTTGATCAACGTATAGAGAAATTTGGTTTGCGCATCAAGGCCGGGGTGGATTTTCAAGTTATCAATCCTGAGCATGATGATCGCTATCGTGATTACTGGCAGACTTATCACCAGATGACTGCCCGCAAGGGAGTGACAGAGCAATACGCTAAACTGGAAATGCGCCGCCGTCATTCATTGATCGGTGCCATGATGATCCATAAAGGCGATGCAGATGGCATGATCTGCGGCACCTTTGGCACAACTGGCTTGCATTTGAATTACATCAACCAGGTGTTGGGCAAACGTGATGGTGTGAATGTCTATGCTGCCATGAATGGCCTGGTGTTGCCAGACCGTCAGATAGTGCTGGTCGATACCCACGTTAATGAAAACCCGACGGCAGAACAGATTGCCGAAATCACCATCCTGGCAGCGGAAGAAATGCGTCGCTTCGGCTTGTTGCCTAAAGCAGCCTTGTTGTCGCATTCGAATTTTGGTTCCAGCAATAGCGAATCTGCACAAAAAATGCGTGCTGCTTTGGCGATCATCCAGCGTGATGCCCCAGATCTTGAAGTTGATGGCGAAATGCATGGCGACACTGCGCTTGATACCAGCTATCGCAAGAAAATGATGCCTGATTCGACATTGAAGAGCGATGCCAATCTGCTGGTCATGCCGAATATTGACGCAGCCAATATCGCCTACAATCTGCTGAAAACAACAGCCGGCAATAACGTAGCGATTGGTCCTATCTTGCTGGGTTGCGCCAAGCCGGTACATATCCTGACACCATCGGCCACAGTGCGCCGTATCGTCAATATGACGGCCTTGTGTGTGGTGGATGCGGTAGCGCAGCGTTAATCTCTCGCAGTATGTAAAAAAGCCAGCCTTGTTGATCAGGCTGGCTTTTTTTCGAGGGAATTTATTTATCCTGTTTGACAGGTACGCGCCCGGTCGGCACAACATTCGACGCATGCAGACAATGGCCATGCTGGTCATCAAAAAACATATGTGGCTTGAAGGCTGCCAGCACGGCAGATTTATTGACACCACCCATAAAGAAGGTTTCATCGATTGCGATATTCCAGGCGCGAAGCGTACGTATCACTCGTTCGTGCGCTGGCGAGGCGCGGGCAGTCACCAGGGCAGTGCGTAAAGGGAAGGCGCGGCCATCCGGTGTTTTGAAATTATTCTGCAAATACGACAGGGCCACCAGTAACCTTGCAAACGGTCCTTGCGGCAAAGGCTTTCTGGCGTTTTCTCTTTCGTGTTCTTCAAAAGCTTCCACGCCATGTTCCTGATAAATGCGTTCGGATTCATCCGAAAAAATCACGGCATCACCATCAAACGCAATGCGAATCTGTTCCGGGTCCGCAGCATTGTCGGGCAAGCGATATAGCATTGCCGATGCCACGCCAGAATTGATGGCAGCTTGCACGTCGTCTTCATGCAGGGACAAAAACAGACTGACATTGAACGCCAGCAGGTAGGGTGCCAAAGGTGCACCGCCAGACAAGGCCGCACGTGTAATATCCAGACCATAGTGCGCGATCGAATTGAAGATGCGCAAGGATGTCTCAGACGAATTACGCGACATGATGACCACTTCTACCAGTCTGTGTCCGGGCGTCAGCGCATTCAGCTTTAGTAAGGCTTTGACCAGGCCAAAGCCGGCCCCAGGTTTTAATATGCTGTTTTCTTCTTGCAATTGATGCTGGCGATAGGCGTCCAGCCCTTGTTCCTGAAACAGCGTTTCCTCTGCTTCCAGATCAAATAAGGCACGTGATGAAATTCCTATGACTAAGAGATTGTCTAGCGAAAATGGCATATCGGATTGTTTGTCTTGTTATTCGGTGATGGGGTAAGTGGCGCTCTGTTTACTTCGCCTGGCGAAATGTCAGATTGATTCTCTGTGTTCCCAGTAGTGGATGTGCTGCTTCCTTGATTGGTGCGACACCATGGTAACGCAATCTGGCTGGACCACCCCAGACTACCACATCACCATGCGCCAAATGATAGCGCTGGACGGGATCTGTGCGCTGCATGCCACCAAAAAGAAATGTCGCTGGTATCCCCAATGAGAAAGATACGATGGGCGCGCCTAAGTTCTTTTCATCCTTGTCCTGATGCAGGCTCAGGCGCGACCCGACTTGATATTGATTGATCAGGCAGCTATCAGGCTTGAAATCGGGAAAGCCAGCTTCTTGTGCCGCTTGCACAGCAATTGAGAAAAAACTGTCTGGCATGGATGGCCAGTGCTTGCCATTATCAGGATCGTAAGTGCTATAGCGATATCCATTACTATCAGATACCCATCCTACTTCGCCACAACAAGTCATGGCGACGGACATGCGATGACCATTGGGAGTGAGTAACTGCCGGAAGGGATGCTTGATCATTATTTGCCGTATGCCATCCAGCAAAGTGATTTCATGTAGCACAGAAAAATGCCTCAGTATCAGCGCCCCCTCGCAGATGTCTTCAGTCCAGGGCTGTAAGTCACTGGCGTCATCAAATAGTGAATAGTTCATTGATTGGTTCTTGCTTGCTCATGTTGATCGCTCGTGCTCATATACATAAGCGTAATTCATTTTTTGTAAGTTTGGCGGTGAAAGTAAACTTCTCTTGCAAAGTGCCCCGTAAGTTTGCTATAGTTCGCCTCCCGCTGAAGAGCGGGGCTGAAGAAAGTGAAGTAATTATTGGTTTGAGCGAAAGAAATGACGCGGAAAGCCTAGTCTGTAAATAGCCTGAAGTAGTTGGGATTAAATCTAAAAGATTTAAACTGAACGAAATAAAAACAGGGTGTTGACAGCGACAAAGAAGTGCTTCATAATCTCGTTTCTCTGCTGCTAACGCACACAACGCTGCGACGCAAAACTGGATGAATAAGTAGTCC